>DAITAO010000010.1:0-56999 GCA_036824245.1 Gaiellaceae bacterium
CACGCTCCGGCTCGCGCGCCCAGGCGGTCGGTGCGCCGACGCGTGACGGTCGCGCTCGCCGCAGTGTCGGTCGTCACATTGGCGGTCCTGGTCGGCGCTTCCCGGGACGACCCGCCTGACGGCACGCCCTCCCGTGGCGTCGTCCTCCCTCTACCCCCGAGACCGAGCGTCGGGCAACCCGCCCTGACGCCCGACGCGCAGCCGGCGCCAAGTCGCACCCGGGCGCGGCAAGCTGTGGCGGGGGACCGCTCGCCGCGGGTGGTCACATGGGCCCCTGTGCCCGGTGCGAGCTTCTACTGGTTCCAGCTCTACAAGATCGGCCTGCCGGGCGCCCGGAAGATTCTCGAGGCGCGGCCCGCCCGACCGCTCTACGCGCTCAGGCAGAGCCGCCGGCTCACGCCCGGCCGTTATCGCTGGTATGCGTGGCCGCAATTCGAAGCACACATACAGCCTCGCTACGGAGACGTCTTCAGGCAAGGCTCCCTGCTCATCGACTAGGCCCGCTGATCGTGCGGAAGTACATCCTCAGGTTCGACGACCTCTGCCCCACGATGAACTGGGACATCTGGGATGGGGTCGAAAAACTCCTGGACGAGTACTCCGTTCAACCTCTCTTGGCGGTCGTTCCCGACAACCGAGACCCCAAGCTGGTGATCGATGCGCCGAATCCCCAGTTCTGGCAGCGCGCGCGGGGCTGGCAGTCCAAGGGTTGGATAATCGCTCAGCACGGCTACCAGCATGTGTACGACACTCGGGAGCCGGGACTGGTGCCATGGTGGCCCAAGAGCGAGTTTGCCGGGCACCCGTATGACGTGCAGTACAGCAAGGTGAGCGAGGGACTGCGTCGCCTGACGGAAGAGGGGCTCAAGCCCTCGGTCTGGATAGCCCCGAGCCACTCGCTGGATTCCGTGACCCTGGACGTCGTGAATCGCCTGGGGATCCAGGTAGTTAGTGACGGCGTGGGCTTTCGTACCTACCGAGACCGCCTCGGTCTCGTCTGGGTACCCGTTCACCCCTGGCTGCCCCCGGGGCTGAGAGTGCAGGTTTCGACTCTCTGTATCCATCACAACTCCGGGACGAGCCTGGACCACTTGGAGCGGCTCATTCGGTCGCGCTCCTCCCTCCTCATGGGCGTTTCGTTCGATTTCGCTGCGCTGATCGCCGACCCGCCGCTGAAGTCACGCGGCGATGCCCTCTTCGAACGGGCCTACTGGCCCACCTTCCTGGTCCGGCGACACCTCGCGCGTATAGCCAAGGCGGCGCTGCGCGGCGGGAGGAAACCTGAGCTCGATCGAGTCAGTCCAAGCGACTGATCAGTGGCAGTTCGCGCTGCCCGAATCCGTGAACGTCTTGCCTGCCTCCGGGACGAACTGCCACGAGTAGCTCGTAGCGCGCAGGGTGAGCTTGAGCACACCGAACGTCGTGGCGTTCCGCACCTCGCTGTTGGCGAGCGGCGTGGAGAAGGAGTAGAGGCTCCTGCCCCCGGTGCCGACGATGAACTGGCGCATGCCGTTCGCGGTATCCAGCTGGCCCTGTGGGTTCTGCGGGGCGAAGCGCTCGTAGTCGTGGTCGTCACCGGAGAGCACCACGTCTGCGCCCGCCGCGTACAGGGCATTCCAGAAGAACCCCATGCTCGTGTAGCTCCCGTGCTCCGAGCCTGAGGAGAAGCGCGGCTTGTGGAGAAGGGCGAGCGTGCACACGTTGTTGTGCGCGGCAAGGTCTGCCCTCAACCACTGATCCTGGGCCAGGCCTGCCCCGAGCGAGATCTCGGAGTTCAGCGCCACCACGTGCCAGGCGCCGACGTCGAAGCTGTACCAGCCCTCTGCCGGGTCACCGGCGGCCGCGCCGAAGTACGAGAAGTAGCCGGCAGCGCCCGGCGGCGTGTCGTACTCGTGGTTGCCGGCGATCGGGCGGCTGATGGACTTGACGCGGCCCCACGTCGGGCCGTAGGCCTGCTGGAATTGCGACAGCGTGCCACCCCCGTACTGCAGGTCGCCGAGCGGGAACACGGCCGCGAGGCCCTGCCCGACCAGCAGATCCGACGTGAACTGTTGACGGCAGGTCGTTGACGTAACGGGGTCGCCGGGCGGGCAGGCGATGTCGCCCGCGGCCGCGACGACGGGGTCGTTGACCGGCTGGGAGGCGACGGGCGCCGTCTGCGCGGAGGTGGCGGACGCGGACCCGACCGCATTCGAGGCGGTGACGCGGACTCGGATGGTGGAGCCGACGTCGCCGCTGGTCAGGGTGTACGTCTGGGCGGTAGCGCCGGGGATGTCGGCGCAGCCGGCCTGGCTGGCGGCCGCCGCGTAGTGGGCGCTGATGCGTTCGAGCGGCAACTCGGTCCCGTAGACGGCGACGTCGTCCATGCTGCCCTGGAAGGCCTGCGCGGGGTCGTAGCCGGTGCCAACGCCGTCCTGATCCTGACCCAGCACGACGGCCCCGCCGGCTCCCATCGAGGTGCCGCTCGCAGCGGTGCCGGTGAACGCCAGCGCGCCGTCCTTGAACAGCTGCGTGCGCCCGTCCGAGCCGCGCCAGGTGACCACGATGTGATGCCAGGCGCCGTCGTTGGCCGATACGCCCGTCGTCAGCACGCTCGTGTTGCGGAAGATCACGAAGTTGCGGTAGTCACGAATCTGGAACTCGTTGTCGATGCTCGAGATCTCGTACGAGAAGACGCCTCCCGCCTTGGTCGTGTTGGTGCCCTTCACCCAGAACTCGACCGAGATCGCGCCGCCCGGGAAGCCGCCGAACGGATTGCGGATGAGATGGTCGTCGTTGCCGTCCATCGTCACCGCCGCATCGCCGTCGGCGATCGCGCCGGCAGCGCCCAGCGTCACCCCACCCCCGTAGGTGCCCGTACGGCCATTGCCGCTCGCGTCAGCCGCACTCGTCCCGCTCGTCTCGCCCAGCCGCCAGAACGCCAGCGGCGCGTCGCCGCTCACGGCCTCGGCATAGCCCGTACAGCGCTGCCACTGGTAGGCATAGCTCGACGGGTCGCCGGTCCAGACGCCGTTGCTCGCCGTCAGCACCTGACCCACCTGAGGCGTCCCCGAGATTGTCGGCGGCGAGGTGTTCTCCGGGACGCTCGGGGCCGGCTCGACCGGTGCCGTGGGCGCGGTGTTGGCGGTGTTCGCTCCGGCCGGGTTGGAGGCGGTGACGCGGGTGCGGACGGGCGAGCCGACCTCGCCGCTGGTCAGGGTGTACGTCTGGGCGGTAGCGCCGGCGATGTCGCTGCAGCCCGACGTGCTAGCGGCGGCGGCGTAGTGGGCGCCGACGCGCTCCGCCGGCAGTGCCGACGCGTACACGGATACGTCGTCCATGCTGCCCTGGAAGGCCTGCGCGGGGTCGTAGCCGGTGCCAACGCCGTCCTGATCCTGACCCAGCACGACGGCCCCGCCGGCTCCCATCGAGGTGCCGCTCGCAGCGGTGCCGGTGAACGCCAGCGCGCCGTCCTTGAACAGCTGCGTGCGCCCGTCCGAGCCGCGCCAGGTGACCACGATGTGATGCCAGGCGCCGTCGTTGGCCGATACGCCCGTCGTCAGCACGCTCGTGTTGCGGAAGATCACGAAGTTGCGGTAGTCACGAATCTGGAACTCGTTGTCGATGCTCGAGATCTCGTACGAGAAGACGCCTCCCGCCTTGGTCGTGTTGGTGCCCTTCACCCAGAACTCGACCGAGATCGCGCCGCCCGGGAAGCCGCCGAACGGATTGCGGATGAGATGGTCGTCGTTGCCGTCCATCGTCACCGCCGCATCGCCGTCGGCGATCGCGCCGGCAGCGCCCAGCGTCACCCCACCCCCGTAGGTGCCCGTACGGCCATTGCCGCTCGCGTCAGCCGCACTCGTCCCGCTCGTCTCGCCCAGCCGCCAGAACGCCAGCGGCGCGTCGCCGCTCACGGCCTCGGCATAGCCCGTACAGCGCTGCCACTGGTAGGCATAGCTCGACGGGTCGCCGGTCCAGACGCCGTTGCTCGCCGTCAGCACCTGACCCACCTGAGGCGTCCCCGAGATTGTCGGCGGCGAGGTGTTCTCCGGGGCCCCGAGCTCGATCGTGAACGTGTTTGACGAGCTGGCGCCCGTGTTGCCGGCCAGGTCGGACTGCTCGGCCCGGGCGGTGTAGACGCCGGCGGCCAGAGCCGAGGCGGCGTCGACGGCGTAGGAGCCGCCCTGGCGCGTGGCGCTCAGCGTTTGGAGCGGCGCGCCGGTTGCAGTCCCGCCGCTGTACACCTTGACCGTAACCGTGGCTGCGTCGCCGGTCGAGGTGCCGGCGGTGCCGCCGAACGTCGGCGTTCCGTCGGTCGTCGAGCTTCCCTGCGCGGGGGTTGCGAGGCTGACCGTCGGCGCGATCGTGTCGACCGTCCAGGCGGCGGAGGCCGGCGCCGGCTCTGTGTTCCCGGCCGCGTCGCGAGCCTGCACCTGGAACGTGTGCGCGCCCTCCGCCAGCCCTGTGTAGGGCTGCGGGCTGGCGCAGTCGGCGAAGGGGCCCGCGTCGAGCTGACACTGGAACGTGACACCGGGCTCGCTACCGGTGAAGCTGAAGCTCGCGTCGGCGCTGGCGATGGAGCCGGACGGTCCGGCCGTGATCGACGTTTCCGGGGCCACGGTGTCCACCGTCCAGGTGTATGAAGCGACGACGCTCTCGTTGAGGGCCGCATCACGGGCCTTGACCTGGAACGTATGAGGCGCGTTGCTGAGACCGGCATAGCTCTTGGGGGAGGCGCAAGAGGAGAAGGTGCCGGCGTCCAGCCGGCAGAGGAAGCTGACTCCGGCCTCGCTGTCGGAGAAGTTAAAGGCGGCGCTCGCCGAGTTGCTCGGGTTGGCGGGGCTCGAGTCGATCGTCGGAGCCGGCGGCGGCGTGGTATCGACCGTGAACGCCGGCAGGACCACGAAGTGGGTGGCGTTGAAGTCGACGCGTAGCTTCCAGGCGCCCTCGTTGGCGCTGCCGAGCGCCGCACAAGGCCTCGTCTCGTAGTTCAGCTCCCGGTTCCAGTTCGACCCTGTAGCGGTGGGGTTGGGCGGGTACTGGAGATAGCTGCCCGTCGTAGACGGCAGCCGGCCTGCCGAGGAGCCGTCGGCACGATCGTTGCCGGCCGTGTTGGCACAGGCCGTGGCCGACGAAGGCAGCACCCACGTGGTGCTCCACTTACCCGTCGGCCGCACCCCGGCCACGCTGACGTACGCCTTCGCACCGGCGCCGAACACGGCCCTCGGGATGGTGAGCGCCGTATTCTCGAAGCTCGAGGCCCTGGCGACGTAGAAACTCTTGAACGCGGTCTTCGTCACGCTGCCGCTGCATGCCGCGTCGGCATACAGGTTGAGCGTGTACCGCCAGGGAACCGACGTCGACGGCGGATCACTCGCCTGCACGGTGTACGAGTTGTCGGTAGTGCCGAAGCTCGCCGCGGGCAGGCAGGGCGACGTCGGATTGCGGACGACCCCCGCAGAGTCGGTCACCACGAGCTGGTAGAAGCTGCCCGGCTCGGCGCTCCCGTCTGGGAAGATCCGCTCCCCGGCGGTGAAGACGTAGTTCTCCGGCCCCGCGGCCCCGTCGAGGCGAAGCCTGTCGAGCGGGACGGCGTCCACCGCCCAGCTGTACGAGGTGATGATGCTCTCGTTGAGAGCGGCGTCACGGGCCTTGACCTCGAAGGTATGGGCGGCGTCAGCGAGGCTCGTGTAGCTCTTGGGGGAGGTACAGGCGGAGAAGGTTCCAGTGTCCAGGCGGCACTGGTAGGTCACACCGGACTCGCTGTCGGAGAAGTTGAAGCTGGCGCTCGCCGAGTTGCTCGGGTTGGCGGGGCTCGAGTCGATCGTCGGAGCCGGCGGCGGCGTGGTATCGACCGTGAACGCCGGCAGGACCACGAAGTGGGTGGCGTTGAAGTCGACGCGTAGCTTCCAGGCGCCCTCGTTGGCGCTGCCGAGCGCCGCACAAGGCCTCGTCTCGTAGTTCAGCTCCCGGTTCCAGTTCGACCCTGTAGCGGTGGGGTTGGGCGGGTACTGGAGATAGCTGCCCGTCGTAGACGGCAGCCGGCCTGCCGAGGAGCCGTCGGCACGATCGTTGCCGGCCGTGTTGGCACAGGCCGTGGCCGACGAAGGCAGCACCCACGTGGTGCTCCACTTACCCGTCGGCCGCACCCCGGCCACGCTGACGTACGCCTTCGCACCGGCGCCGAACACGGCCCTCGGAATGGTGAGCGCCGTATTCTCGAAGCTCGAGGCCTTGGCGACATAGAAACTCTTGAACGCCGTCTTGGCCGGGCTACCGCCGCACGCGGCATTCGTGTATTGGTTGAGCGTGTATCGCCACGGCGTCGCCGTCGATATCGGGTCGCTCGCCTGAACCGCGTACGCGTGGTCAAAGGTCTCGAAGGCGCTGGCGGGCAGACACGGAGAAGCGGGGTTGCGCGCGACACCGGCCGAGTCGGTGACTACGAACTTGTAGAAGCTGCCTGTGTCTGCGCCCCCCGCGGGATAGATGACATCACCGGCGGTGTACACGTAGTTCTCGGGGCCTCCCGAGCCTCCACTCAGGAGGCGGTCGAACGAGAACACGCCCGGCGCGGCCGGCGCGACTCCCGCCTGCAGGATGACCGCGAGGACGGCTATCAGAAATACGGGTGCCCGGCGTCGATACCGAGAGGCGCGCGTGAGCGACGCCCTCAGCCCGTTTCGCCGCCGCTGTTCGCGGCGCGCGCGCGTTTCATGGAATGGTTCTAGCCTTGGGTCTACGCCCAATGTTTTTCCCCCGCCCTTTCCCCGTCTACATTCTTGATGTCCGGAGGGACAGAGTCAATAGAGCATTCCTGCCGGATGCCCCCGAACTTCGCCCTCTTTGGTGCGTTCCGCGGCGCCGGGCGGCGTGGAGCCGGGGGCTGAAGGGACCGTTGCCGGTGGAACGCTCGTGCCGACTCCTCGGGACCGGGGCTCCAGCCCTCTAGCACCGCCAGGAATGGACGTCTGTGCAGGTGTGCCGACCGAACCCCGGGCGAGCGCTAGGCGCCGGGATCGGGCGCGCTCGAGAATCGAGCCGGTGCACGCGGCAGTCGCCCGGTCGATCGAGGTGTAGCCCGACCTAGGACCTCGCCCTTTGACTGTTTGGTGAGTCTCGCCGGGGTTGATCGATTCCACCGGTCCAACGGGCGCGGAGCCTTGCTCTCCGGTGCGAACCTCGAAGGATCGCTACGCAGGGGCTCGATGGCCATCGGGATGAGCGCGGCGGCCGCCACGAAGGCAACGAGCGCTCTTCGAAGCGCCGCTGCGCTCCACGGCGATGCTTCGCTCCTGCGCGAGGCCGCCGCCTCTCGAGCGTGGTCGACCTCTCCGCCAGGGCGCGGGTCATAAGCAGGCCCAATGATATGCAGTGCCTTGCGCTCTTCCTGGACGTCCGGAAGCTGCGCCCGGGCAAGCCGGGCAAGCTCCGGATCGACGAGCACGAGCTCGGGGGAGATCTGCTCCGGCCGGGCAGCTTCCAGACCCGGTCCGTGAGCCTTCCGGGTGCTCTTCTCGCGCACGGCGTGCACGGCCACGAGCTCGGGCATCCACGCGCCTTGCCCCAACGAGTGCTCGCCGGCATCCGTTTCCCGCTCGGACAGAGAATGCGGGCCGAGCTCGGACACGGCGAGCTGGGTGTGTGTCCTCAGGCTGCTTTCACTCGCCCGCACCTTGAATACATCGGCGGACCGGCTCGAAGCCCTTTAGCGACTTCGTGGGTACCTCCGCGCCCCTCCTGCACGGCTCTTGGCCAGATGCGCTCGGTACTACCGCGCTACGCGATGTGCAGCCGCTTCGCCGTCAGGCCGGCGCGTAGCAGGAGCTGCCCGCGAAGCCCATTCGTCACAGCGAGCGTCTGGAGACCGAGATCGGCATGTGCGAAGCCGTACTTGTACTCCTCGTCGCCACGCAGGAACCGATACTCGAGGAGACCGTCCTCGAAGGCCTGCCTGATGACGTGGATGAACATGAGCACGCCCGGCCCGAAGCGAGCCCACGCTGGATCCCAGCCTCCCTGGTAACAGGATTCGGCGCCGCCGAACCGGAAGCCGTAGAGTGCCCCGGCCGGGCGTCCGTCTACCTCGAGGAGCCAGAGACGGAGCCAGCCGCGCTCGAAGGCACACCGCGCGAAGTCCCGATGAAACGCCTCCCGTCTCGAAAACGTCGAGTTCGTGGTCCAGCGCGCCGCGTGGAGCGCGAATGCCGCGTCGAGATCGCTATCGAGTCGCTGGGGCTGATCGGTGACGCGAAGTGACACCTCGTGCTCGCTCCTGAGATTCCGCTCCCGCCTGCGAGCCGCCTTGCGAAGCTGCCTGCTCCAGCGGCCCGACAGCTCATCCCAGCTGGCGGCGTCGAGGCGCAAGAACGGACTGCCCTCCGTCCTTACCACCCTTCCACCGAGCCGCGCGCTCCATTCCTCGTTTCCGGGCAGCCAATCTCCCACGAACAGGTTCCAGCGGAACTCCGCCTCCTTCAGGGCGCGGTGAAGAGCGCGCGCGGCGGCCGCCGAATCGGCCGGAGCGCAGATCGGCCCCAGCTGGTCACCGGCGTCGTGGCCGACGAAACGCACGATTCCGAGCCGCTCCGACCAGAGGTACAGAGGCAGGATGGCCACCAATCTTCCCTCCTCGGAACGGCAGGCGAACGCCACCAGTCGGCGGCCCCGCCCGAAGTGCCGCCACCAGATCGAGGCCCACTCCCACGTTGCGAAGATGTTCCCGCTGGCTTCGGCCAGCTCGTTCCATTCATCTCGTAGGGAATCAAGCGTGGGCACAGGCTCGAGCCGGAGCTGACTCGAGTCTCGCGCCGGCAGGCGAGCGCCGGTAGCCATGCTCTCAATGTAGCCGTGGGCAAGTCGGTGCGAGCCGGAAAGGCCGGCTTCTAATTTGCAACGCCCCCTGCTAGCGTGTGGCGGTCGAGGGCCTTTCCCGTGGGAAGAGACGTGTAGGGCCCCATCTGCGGCTGTCGACGCGAAATCCGGGGAGAGAAGCGTGGCGACTATCAACCAGGCAAAGTCTGGACCACGCCGTCTTGCGTGTCCGGTCTGTGGTCTCGAGATCGACCGTGCCCGCGCCGATTCGCCGAACTACGTTCGCTGTCCGTCCTGCCGCCTCGTATACAGCAAGGTCATCACGCCGCCGGTGCCGAGCACCGAATGGGACGCGATGTACTACGCCGACGACCGCGTGCTGGATTACTACGAGAAGCGTCGATCGGGATTCCAGAAGATGGTCTCCATCACAAGCCGCCTCGCGGAACGACGTGGAGTCTGGCTGGACGTCGGTTGCGGCCTAGGCGGGATGCTTCACGCTGCCCAGGAACAGGGCTGGGGAGCAGTTGGGATCGAGCCCTCTCAGATCTCGGTCGACGCTGCCCGCGAACGAGTGCCGTCTGCGCAGGTGGTCCAGGGCCGGATCGAAGAAAGGCTGCCGGAGTTCGCCGACGTGGACGTCGTGTCATTCGTCGACGTGCTCAAGTACATCGACGATCCACTCGACGTCCTGACCAACTGTCGCACGGTCCTCGCGGACGGCGGGTGGATCTTCATCCGTGAGGCCAACGCCGACCGCGGTCGCAAGCAGCGCTCCGAGCAGAAACTCCGGCTCGATCCGGGCTGCGAGTTCCACCTGCAGAAATGGAGTCCGGCGTCGCTCGAGAGGGCGCTCAAGCAGTGCGGATTCACTAACGTCCGTTCCTTGCCTTCACCCATATTCGTCGAGACGACCGGATGGGAGCGCGACACGGGAGCTGGACTGCGGATGAAGCTGGAGAAGGCGATGAGGAGGATCGGCTGGCCGGCCGCACGTCTGGCGCACGGCCTTACCGCCGGGCGCTTCTACATGACTCCCAACTTCATCTCTCTCGCACAGAAGCCTGCTGACTGAGCACCAGGCTCCGGGGCGGGTTCAGCGCCCCAGGGCTGCTCGGAGCCAGCCGTGCAGCATGCCGGCTCCGTAGCCGAGGTGGAACGCGGGAAAGACGGCCAGGGTGCGAGCCACGAGCCCCCATGGCTCCCCGCGCCTGCGCACTCCGGAGGCGCCCAGTGTCAGCGCGAGACCGGTGTAGGCGGCGAGCTCCAGGCCCAGGAGCCGGCGGGCGGGCGCGAAGCGCACAGCGGACGGGCCCAGGACGGCGAGCGAGACGACCAATGCCAGCGGAGCGAGACTCCGCGGGCTGGGCAGCTTGCGGTGTTTGCGAATGACTGGCACCTTCCACAGCCCATACTCGTAGTACTGCCGAAACACGCCTGCCAGCGAGCCGCGCGGGGTGTAGTGCACCTGAATGGCGCTGTCGAGCAGAACGACCTCCCCGGCCAGCCTGAGGCGCAGCGTGAACTCGTCGTCCTGGTTGCGGATAAGCGACTCGTCGAAGAAGCCGGCCCGCTCGAAGGCGGCCGGTCGGAAGGCGCCGTACGTAAAGATGTCCGTCTCACGGCGGGTCGCCTCACCCGTGTCGCGCATCCAGCCGATGCCGCCGAACGGACCGTCCATGGCGGCCGCCACGGCACGCTCCATCGCGGTGCGGCCGTGTGGAACGACGATGCCACCGACTGCGACCGCGCCGGTCTCCTCGGCTGCGAGCGCGCAACGGCGCAGATAATCCGGCGGGTAGCGCGAGTGGCAGTCGAGGCGGACGATGAGATCGCCTCCGGCGCGCCGGATACACGCGTTCAGGCCCTGGGAGACCCAGCCACCCTGATTCTCGATGAGCGTGAGCTCGAGGCCGGCTCGTCGCGCGGCTGCGACCAGCCGCGCCACGGAGTCGTCGGTCGAGCGGCCGTCCGCGACGAGCACCTCGAGCTCGCCCTCGAAATCCTGCGCGGCGAGGTCCTCGACGAGCCGCTCGACGTGGTCGGCCTCGTTCCGCATCGGCACCATGACGGAGATGCGCCTCACCGGTTCCGTGTGGACCGCACTCGACATACCCGACATGCCGTCCTGACTCACGAGAGGCGCCGACCTGCCGCGCGAAAGCGTCGCACGGCATCCCGATCGGGCCACGAGTAGTAGGAGCCCTGCGTCAGGTCGAGCGGCCGCCGTTCGACGGTGCCGTTCTCGATTGCGTCCAGAACCTCCAGCAGCAAATCCGCTGCGAGCAATTTCGAGCGCCTGAGGAACTCGTCGAGGGTCTCCGTAGGCGAGATGGGAAAGACTCGTTGCGCACAGAGGTCGCCCGCGTCGATCCGCTCGTTCATGAAGTAGACCGAGACACCGGCCTGGCGCTCTCCGTTCGCCAGCATCCAGAAGCTCGGCATGATTCCGCGGTAGTTCGGCAGCTGCGACCCGTGGACGTTCAGGCAGCCGATCGCCGGCACTTCGAGCAGGGGCCGCTTGAAGATCTGAGGGCAGCTGACTGACACGAGCAGGTCCGGATTCAGCCGGCGCAGATCCGCGAGGAATTCGGCGGCGTTCACGTCCTTGATCTCGCCGCTCACCACTCCCCGTCGCTCGCAGACCGACTCGATCGACCGGCGTCCTGCCCTCGCCTGGAGGAGGCGGGTAGCGAGGCCGAACACGCCGCGTGCCCCGAAGGTGCGGTAGTAACGCCACGCTGCTGCCCGGGACGTCTGCCCCTTGTAAAGAGGCGGCACGATGTAGACCGCCTCGGTCTCCTCGCCCCGCGACGCGAGCACGCGGTCGAAGAACGCCGGCAGGTAGATGCGGTCATCGGTCGTCAGGAAGACGATCTTCACGTGATCCCCCACGCCTCGAGCATCCGGTCGAAGCGACCGTACGGCTGCCTCTCGAGAAGGTGCCGCACGCGGCGGACGAACGACCCCCGGCCTAGCCCCTGCGCGATCCGGAACGCCGCGGGGACGCGGCCACGATACTCGTCCAGCTCGGAGTCGTTGAACTCATACGGGTGGCAGTAGACGACGGCGGGCCGCTCGCTCGCCACGATCGCCTGCAGCGCATGCTCGAGCAGCCGGACGGGGAGAAAGCGGAAGTAGCCGCCCCCCGCTACCGGCACCCGGGCGCGTCCGACCACCCAGACCGCCACAGGCACTTCCAGGATGCGGGATCCGTTGGCGAGGGTGAGCCGGTGCGGAGCGACCTCCCAGCCCTGGATGCCGTACCGGCGTGCGCGCATCGGAAAAATCGAGGAGTCGACTTCGAAGCCGAGCTCGGCGGCGGTCTCGAGGGCCCAGAGGTTCTCCGCGCGAATCGAGAAGTCCTGCGCGCGGAACGCGGTCACGCGCGTCCCCGACGCGTCTTCAACGGTCTTCTTCGCGCGCTCCAGCTCGTCTCGTAACGCCTTGCGATCCATCTCGTAGAGCGGCTTGTGGCTGTAGCCGTGGGACTGGACTTCGTGCCCCGCGGCCACCAGCGACTGCAGGAGGCCCGGGAATGTCTCGGCCACTCGGCCCTGAACGAAGAAGGTTCCCTTCACGCCGTGCTCGTCGAGCACGGCGAGCACGCGATCGACGTTGCGGACGACGCGTTCCGTGATGGGCGCATCGAAGTCGATGCACGACTGATACCAGTCCTCGACATCGACCGTGAACGCGCTCAGGGGCCGTCCGTCGCCGCTCCGGGGCGAGCGAAGCAGCTCGACGTCATGGACGGCCGGGGAGCTGAATGACCCGTCGGGCGATGGCATCGGCTTCGTCTCTCATGATGGCGACTCGGCTCGCCGGTAGGGGCCGGCCAGGCGCGCGCGCGCCCATACGGCGGATCTAGAAGGTCAGACCTCGGCGACGAGGTTGGGGTCGGGGCGGGCGATCACGCTCTCCCAGACCGCGACAGCCTTCTCGTAGTCCTCGTGACGCCCGATGTCGAACCAGAGACCGTCGTACACGTATGCGCCCACCTGCTCGCCTGCCTCGAGGAGGACATTGACGAGCTCCGGGAAGTCGAAGTGCTGGTCCTCGGGGATGTACTCGAGCACGGACGGCTCGATCACGTACATGCCCATGCTGACCGCCGTGGTGAGCTCTGGTTTCTCCTCGTACTGGTCGACGAGTTGGTACCCGTTTCGGCGCGCAAGGTGCATGACGCCGTAGTCGATCTTGATCGTGCGCTGGTGAGTGGCGATCGTGACCGCGTTCCCACAGTGGTGGTGGTGCCGGAGCAGATCCTGGAAGTCGAGAGCGGTGAGCACGTCGCCGTTCATCGCGATGAACGTCTGATCAAGCCCTTCGACGAGGCGAAGCGGGGCGGCAGTGCCGAGCGCATTCTCCTCCTGCACGTAGGTGATGTCCGCGCCCCGATCGCGGCCGTTGTCGAACACGGCTCTGATCAGGTGCGACAGGTAGCCGACGCAGAGCGTTACTTGGACGATCCCTGCGGAAGCGAGCTGCTCGACGACGACCTCGAGGATCGCCTTCTCGCCGATCGGCATGAGCGGCTTGGGGAGCACCGACGTGTACGGCGCCAGTCGCGTGCCCCGGCCCCCGGCGAGGATGACCGCTCGCGTCCCCTCGAGCGGGCTCCGCGTCCGCGCGCGCAGCGCGTCGGGCAGCTTGCTCGGGTCGTCCGTCAAGTCCGTCAAGCCTGCTCCACGCTTGGTGCAGACTCGATGCGCTCGGGTTGCACGGGCTGAGGCTCTTCCAGGTTCCGCCGCCGGAGCGTGAGCGCACCGTTAGCACGGTTGACGGCCACGTCGCGGCGCAGGACTACGGCCATGAGCGTCCAGCCAAGCACCCTCAGGTTCAGGCCGATCGAGGCCTGCTGCGCGTAGAGCGCGTCCAGCCGCAACTTCTGCGGAAGCACCCGCTCCCGGTAATGCTCGAGCCGGTTATCGCCGTCGAGGATCTCGATCTCACGTGCGAAGGCGAGCTGGCTGAGGCCGGTGATGCCCGGCCTGACGCGCAGAATCTGGTCGTATTCGTCGTGATGGAGTGCCACGAAGACGGGATCCTCCGGCCGCGGCCCGACGAGGCTCATCTCTCCCTTCACGACGTGCCAGAGCTGCGGGAGCTCGTCGAGTTTCGTGCGCGCGAGGAACCGGCCCGCGCGCGTGAACCGCTCATCGTCAGGCGACGTCAGGGGCGATCCCACGGCGTCGTCGTGCATCTTGCGGAACTTGAGCATGCGCAGCTCGCGGCGGCGCCGGCCGACCCTGTCACAGCGATAGAAGGACGGGCCGCGGCTCTCGGCTCGGACGAAGATCGCGAGAGCGAGCACGACCGGCAAGAGCGCCAGCAAGAGCAGCGAGGCAACCCAGAGGTCCAGGCCCCGCCGCGCCCACGAGTCCAGGCGCGCTGGGCGACGCCGCCCCATGGCGGGGACATCGGATACCAGCGCATATACGCCCGAAGGCAACCTAGAGTTGTGCCGCAAGTTTCTCCTCCCCCGTCTGAACTAGACGGCCCGCTCTAAATGTTGCTGCTATAAGGAGCCACGTCAAGACTTCCGACCCGCTTTTTGCGATGAGATCGCGCCGACGGCCATCTGGAGCAGGCGCGTGACCGAGCAGGCATGGGAAGTGCCGCTCTCGGATGTCCTCGTGGACGAGCAGCTTTTGGCGGCAGCTCACGAGACCCTGGCCTCCGGCTGGTGGAGCATGGGTCCGCGCGTGCAGGAGTTCGAGCAGGCGTTCGCGGAGACGGTTGGCGCGGGCGAAGCGATCGCCGTCGCCAACGGAACGGCCGCGCTGCACCTCGCGCTGCTCGCCGTAGGCTGCGGGCCCGGCGACGAGGTCGTGATCCCGTCGCTGAACTTCGTGGCGGCGGCCAACACCGTGATGGTGAGCGGCGCTAAGCCGGTGTTCTGCGACGTGCTCGGGCCGGACGACCTGAACCTCGACCCTGCGGACTTGGAGGCGGCAGTCGGAGAGCGGACGAAGGCGCTGCTGGTGCTCCACTACGGAGGCTTCGCGTGCGACCTCGACCGCGTGCAGAGAATCGCTGAGCGCTACGGGCTGGCCGTGATCGAGGACGCCGCCCACGCTCCGGGCGCTCGTGCCGACGGGCGCGCATGCGGGACAGTCGGCGCCGCGGGGTGCTTCAGCTTCTTCTCGAACAAGAACCTGCCGGTCGGAGAGGGCGGGATGATCGTCACGAGCGACGCCGAGCTCGCGGCGCGTCTCCGCCTGCTGCGCTCGCACGGCATGACCACCCTCACGTGGGACCGCCACCGGGGTCACGCGTCCACGTACGACGTCGTGGACTACGGATTCAACTACCGCCTCGACGAGTTGCGCGCGGCCATCGGCCTCGTACAGCTGCGGCGGCTCGAGCAGGAGAACGCCGCCCGCGCGGCCGTCGTGCAGCGCTACCGCCGCGAGCTGGACGACGTGAAGGGGCTGGTCGTCCCGTTCGGCGCCCACGAGCCCGAGAGCTCCTCCCACCACCTTGCCGTGGTACTGCTGCCGCCCGACGTCCCTCGCCGGCACGTGCAGGAGGCGCTGGGCGCGCGCCGCATTCAGACGAGCGTGCACTATCCCCCCATCCACCGCTTCTCGGCCTACGCGGAGCTCGCTGCGCGGCGGCCGCTCCCGCAGACCGACGCCGTGGCAGACCGCCTGCTCACCCTGCCCCTGTTCGGGCACATGAAGAGCAGCCAGGTCGATCAGGTCGTCGCGGCGCTCCGCGACGCTCTGGGCTAGCCGCCGACGGTTTACTCGGCCGCGGCGGGAACCCGCAGCACGACGCGGAGCGTCTGCAGCACGATCTTCACGTCGAGCCAGAGCGACCAGTTCGCGATGTAGTAGTTGTCCCACTCAACCCGATCCGAAAGCGAGGTCTTGCCGCGTAGACCGTTTACCTGGGCCCAGCCGGTGATGCCGGCCTTGACACGATGGCGGTCGCCGTAGCGGTACACGTCCCGCTCGAAACGGTCGACGAACTCGGGACGCTCGGGCCGGGGCCCGACCAGGCTCATCTCGCCGCGCAGGACGTTGAGCAGCTGAGGGAGCTCGTCGATGGAGGTGCGCCGCAGCCACGCACCGACGCGTGTCCGGCGGTCGGCTCCCTCGACCCCGCCGGGCGCCGTATCCGTTGGTAGCCATTCCGGCTCGAGCACGTCGGCGCCGTCTACCTGCGGGCGCATCGTGCGCAGCTTGAGCATGTCGAACGGGCGGCCGTCGCGGCCTACCCGCGTCTGCCGGAAGAAAATCGGCCGCCCGAGCGAGACGGCCACGGCCAGCATGGCGACCGTCAGCACCGGCAGCGCCACGATCAGCGCCAGGGCGGCGACGAGACGGTCGACGGTGTGCTTGACGGCGAACTGCCAGCCCTTGGGGTCGGCGGGATGCGCCGTCACGAGCGGCAGGCCGCCCAGGTGGTCGATCGAGAGCCGCTGCGTCACCTGCTCGAACAGGCGCGGCACGTAGGACACCGCCACTCCGAGCTCGTCACACCGGCGGACGAGGCGTAGCAACACGTGATGGGGCGCGGTGGAGAACGTGATCACCACGTGTTGCACGCCGTAGTCCGCCACGAGCCGGTCGAGATCCCAGCTGGCCCCTAGAACGGGAAGCTTGGGTCCTCCGGCGTCGTCCAGCGGTTCCTTGTCCAGGAACCCGATCGGGTTGAGGCCGACTTCCGGGTGCTCGAGCAGGCGCCGGGCCGTCAAACGCCCCACGTGGCCTGCACCGACGACGAGGGTCGGCAGGGAAGCCTCACCGGCCGCCCGCTCCCGGGCTTGTGTCCAGTAGAGCGCCACGCGGCCGGCCGCCAGGTACACCGTTGCGAACGCCCACGGACGAAAGACCTCCGCGGCGAGCGGCTCGTCGTCGCCGATCAGGACGCGCAGCGACAGCATGACCATCGCGGCGAGCGACGTGACCGTGATCACGCCGCGCAGGTCGTCGAGAATCTCCAGCCGCAGCCGCGGCGCGTACATGCCTCGCACGCGCGCGAGCACGAGCACCAACAGCGCGAAGGCCGCCAGCCACCTCGCCGGCGGGGCCGACAGCGTCGAGTGCCATGTGCCGACCGTCGCGGCGCCCGCCGCCACCGCGAGCATGGCCACGTCGACCGACAGACAGGCGAGTGCCCAGAAGACGTTCGGATGCAGCCGCGGGCCGCGGGCCGTTCTGGCCCGCAGCGCCGCGAGTACGCCTACCGCCGGCTCCGTCGTCGACGTGGGCAAGCTCGTCATGCCGCTCTACGGCCTTGCGGCCGCTCCGGCGAGAGCATCGGTCGTTGCCCGCCTACGCCTTGTTGCGAGCGACTCGCCGCAGGCCCAGGCCGAGTGACAGCAGAAGTCCGCCGCCGAACGTCAGCAGCGCCAGATCAAAGCCCGTGAACGGGAGTCTCGGGGTCGTCGGAGGCGGCCCTACACCGATCTTGCGCCGAACTTCTCGCTCCATTGCCGGCACGATCGAAGGTCCCCCGTAGCCCTGGACGGAAGGGTTCCTGAGCGCCGACTCGAGGTCGGCGATCGAGTAGCGACCGTCCAGTCGCCCGTTGTCCTCGAAATCACGATAGATCTGGGTCGGCGTTGCGCCCCCCGCCGCTGGTGCGACGAGGAGAGCTGCCGCGACGAGGATCAGTACCCCCCGCGTAAACCTCCCCATGGTGTTCTCCTTTCCGCAGTTGCCCCACGTCGCATCGTAGTGAAACATCGAGAAATTTCCTGTTCTGCGAATTTGCAGGACATATCGGGTTCTGCGGAGAAACGCTTGAGCCGGGCGGCCGACTTGACGGACAGCGAGCACCCCGTGAGGGGATTCGGGGAGGGCCTGCGCGAGCCCGCGCTCGCGCTGCCCACCGCGCTGGCGGCGTGCCTGGGAGCCGGGCTCGCCTGGCGCGAGCAGGGGAGCATCCTTGCCGAGCATTGGCTTCCCTACGCCCTGGCTCTGGCCGTGCTCGTGGCCGTCGTGCTGGCGGCGGGGGTCGGCGTGCGCCCGGGCCCTTACGGGTTGGCTGCGCTCGCGGGAACGGCGGCGCTGGCATGTTGGACTGCGTTGTCCGCGGCGTGGTCTCCGCTTCCCTCGCTGGCGCGGGACGAGGCGTTGCTGATCGCGTTCTACGCCCTCGCTTTTGCGCTGCCGGTCGTCACCCTGCGCTCGGCGCCGGCGCGCACCGCCGCGGCGGCGACGGTCGTGGCCGCCGGCGTCGTACTGTCCCTGGGCATCGCGCTTCTGCTCGCGTTCGGCGACGACCCCGCCGACCGATTCAACAACGGCCGGCTCTTCTCGCCGATCGGATACGTCAATGCACAGGCCGCCGGCAGCGTGATCGCCTTCTGGCCTGCGGTGGCACTTGCAGCGCAGCGCACGCTGCCGGTGCCCTTGCGCGTCCTCGCCCTCGGTGCCGCCACGGCCGTGCTCGCGGCGGGGCTGCTCCCACAGAGCAAGGGGGCCGCGGTCGCGCTTGCGGTTGCGGCGCTCGCCGTCTTTTCACTGTCGGCCGACCGGCTGCGCCTTCTGCTGCCCGCGCTCGTGCCCGCCGTCCTCGTCGCCATTTCGTACCGGGTGCTCACCGACCCGTTCCGAACGCGGGACGCCGACGCCGCCGTGTCGTCCATCCGAGACGCCGGTGAGCGGGTCCTCGTGTTGACGGCCGTCGCCCTGCTGATCGGCGCCGTGTATGCGATCGTCGACAGGCGCCTCGAGCTCTCGCCGCGCGTGCACCGCGGGCTGGCCGTCGCCGCCGCCGGCGCCGTCCTGCTTGCCGGCCTCTCCGGCGCCGCCACCTTCGCAGCCGAAGTGGAGCACCCGCGCTCGTGGCTCTCGACGCGCTGGGAGGAGTTCAAGCGCATCCCGGAGGAGGAGACCGGCTCCAGCCATCTCGTCAACCTCGGCTCCAACCGCTACGACTTCTGGCGGGTCGCCCTCAACGAGTTTCGCGATCATCCGCTCGCCGGCATCGGCGCGCGGGGCTGGGACATTGCCTACCTCGAGCATGGGCGCAGCACGGAGACACCCCGGCGGGCGCACTCGCTCGAGCTGGACACGGCGAGCGAGACCGGGCTCGTGGGCCTCGTGCTCCTGGCCGCGGCGCTGCTGCCCGCCCTCGCTTTCCTGGCCGTGCGAGCACGGCGCGACCTGCTCGGCGCCGGGCTCTTCGCGGCCGCCGTGTACTGGCTCGTGCACGCCTCCGGCGACTGGATCTGGACGCTGCCGGCGGTCGGCCTGCCCTTCTTCCTCCTGCTCGGCATCGGCGCCTCGAGCGACGCGCCGCCGCCGCTGCGCAGCCGCCTCGCTCTGGCTGGAGCCGCCCTGGCAGCCGCAGTCGCTGTGCTTGCGTTCGCCCCGCCGTGGCTTTCCGCCCGCATCACGGCGGAGCAGCTCGAGCGGCCCACCGCGGATCCGCACGCAGACCTGCGCTGGGCGCGCCGCCTCGATCCTCTGTCCATCGATCCGCTCCTGGCCGAGGCCGAGCTGGCGCCGACGCCGGCCGCCGCCCTCCCGCCGCTGCGACGTGCGGCGGACCGTGAGCCGCGGTCCGCGGGTCTGCGCTACCAGCTGGGCGTCGCCTACCTCGACGCCGGACGCCCGCGCCTAGCCGTCGTCGAGCTGCGAGCCGCTCGGCGCCTTTCGCCGCGCGATCCGACCATCGCCGCCGCACTTGAACGCGCAAGGGCGGCAGCGAGGGACGGTACGCTCTAGCCCCGTGAGACGCCCTGTGTCAAACGGTGCGTCCGCGGCGGCAGGCGGTGGCGGAGGCCGGCTCTGCCGGCCGGGAGCCACCGCCGGCAAGGAGCGTGCGTGAGCGCCGGAGAGCGGAAGGCCCTCGTCACTGGAGGCGCCGGGTTCATCGGCTCCCACCTCTCGCACGAGCTGCTCGAGCGGGGCTGGGAGGTCTACGCGCTCGACGATCTTTCCACCGGCTCGGCGGAGAACGTCGCCTCCCTCCGCTCGCACCCCCGCTTCCACCTCGTGGTCGAATCGGTGCTCTCGCCGGCTGCCGTCAGCGAGCTCGTCTTCAAATGCGAGGTCGTCTACCACCTTGCCGCGGCCGTCGGGGTGCGGCTGATCGTCGAAGAGCCCGGCCGGACACTGCTGACGAACATCCAGGGCACACAGACCGTGCTCGAGTACGCCGCCCGCTTCGACAAGCGGGTGCTCGTCGCGTCGAGCTCGGAGGTCTGTGGCGACCATCCGGAGGAGGAGCAGCCGCTGCGTGAGGACTCCCGCCGCATCTATGGGCCCACGACGGCCAGGCGCTGGGCGTACGCCGACTCGAAGGCGCTCGACGAGTTCCTTGCGCTCGCCTTGCACGAGGAACGCGGGATGCGCGTCGTCATCGCCCGCCTCTTCAACACGGTCGGCCCGCGTCAGAGCGGCCGCTACGGGAACGTGATTCCACGCTTCGTCAGCTCGGCCCTTGCCGGCGAGCCGCTCGAGGTGCACGGCGACGGCACGCAGACACGCTGCTTCTGCCACGTCGCCGACACGGTGCAGGCGCTCGTGGCGCTCATGGACGCGGAGGCGACGACCGGGGAGGTCTACAACGTGGGCGCGACCGAGCCGATCAGCATCATCGACCTCGCCGATCGCATCCGCAGCGCCACCGGCAGCTCGTCCGAGCTCCTCTTCATCCCTTACGACGAGGTCTACGGACACGGCATCGAGGAGATGTTCCAGCGCATTCCGGCCATCGCGAAGATCGAGAGCGCGGTCGGCTGGCGCCCGCGCCGCGACCTCGGCCAGATCCTGAACGAAGTGATTGCCGACGCTCAGGAGGCGGCCAGGGCGCGCACGAAGTCGACCGCGGCCCGGTGACCCGGCCCGCGGCGGTGCCGAACAGGCCCGCAGTCGCACGGTGACCGACCACGTTGGGGACCGCGAGGCGCTGGCCGGCGCGGCCGGCCCGGCGCCCGAAAGCCACGGCGCAGCCGCTACGACGGCCGCGAGCGTCGTCCGGGGGGGCCTCTGGAACACCGCCGCCGGGCTGATCCCGCACCTCTACACGCTGATCGTGTCGGTCGTGGCAGCGCGTGTTCTGGGGTCGCACGACTTCGGCCGGCAGAGCTTCATTGCGTTCGCCGAGCTGTCGGTCGTCATGCTGCTGACGGGCGGCCTCCCGCTCGCCGTCATGCGGTCGGTCGGCGAGCGGATCGGTGCGGGCCGCGCGCCGTCTATCCGCGGCCTGCTGGTGCGAGCATGGTCGATCGAGGCACTTGCCGCAGTCTGCGGGGGTGTGGTGCTGGCGGTCGTGGCGTTCGCGGGCGCCGATCCACGCTCGGCGTGGCTGCTGGCTGGGGTAGCGGCGAGCATGGGGATCCTGCACAGCGTGCCGAGCGCCCTGTTGCAGGGCGCTCAGCTGTGGAAGGCCGCCGGCATCGTCGGGCTCGTCACCGGCGCGATCGGCACAGTTGCGGTGATCGTCGTGCTGGCCGAAGGCGGAGGGATCGTCGGCATGTTCGCGGTGGAGGCCGCGATCTCGGTCGGCAACCTGGCCTGGACGTCCTTGCTCGCCACGAGGGCGCTGCGCCGCATCTCCGGGCCGGTGACAGCGAGCGGGGATACGCGCTACGGGGACGTCTGGCGGTATGCCGGCGTGGCAACCATCGGGATGCTCCTCACCTACATCGTCTGGCGACGCTCCGAACTCTTCTTCCTGCAGCGCTACTCGTCGGACAGCGAGATCGCCTTCTTCTCGATCGCATTTGCAGCCGTGACCGCCCTCGTGCGGCTGCCCGATGCGATCGGGCTCGTGGCGCTCCCGGCAGCAGCCACCCTATTCGGCGCCGGAGCAGTGGAGCGCGTGCGGGCGGGGTACAGCCGGGCCATCCGCCTGGCGCTCGCGTTCGTGCTGCCACTCACCGCCGGCGCATTGGTGCTGGCGCCGCCGGCACTCGTGCTCGCCTACGGAGACGACTACGACCGCAGCGCGCTCGTGCTCGTCATTCTGCTCTTGCCGTTCCCGCTGCTCCCGCTCATGACCCTCGCCAGCGCCGTCCTGATCGGCTCCGGGTCGATGCGCCTCCCGCTCATCTCCACCGCTGTCGCTGCAGCGGTCAACGTGGGCCTGGCGGCTGTGCTCGTGCCCTTCTACGACGCCGTCGGGGCTGCGGTTGCGAGCTCGACCGCCCAGGTCGTGGGAGCGATGCTCGTCCTCGTCTTCACGGCTCGCATCGTGCGCGGCGTCTCGTGGAGCCCCGCTGCAGCACTCCGGTCAGCCATCGCAGCGGCCGGCACGGGTCTAGCCGCCTGGGGAGCGCTGCATCTCGGCGGGGGCGCGGGCGGTCTGGCGCTCGGGCTCGTCGCCGGGACCGCGGCGTTCGCCGCGCTGGCCGTGCTGCTTCGAGTGCTGCCCGCCGAGGACGCTTCGTGGCTGGAGGAGGCAGCCGGCGACCGGCTCGGCGGGCTGATCGGCCTCGCCGCGCGCCATTGCTCAGCCCGCTAGTTCCGCGCCGCCACGGAGGGCACGCCGCCCGAACCCCGTCGCGAGGCCGGCCAGAAACGGGAGCTGAAGCGCGGCAGCCCTGAGCTCGAGAGTGGCGAGCCCGCGGCCCAGCCAGTACACGTGCTGGGCGGCCTCACGGATCCCGATCCGTGCCGCCACCCGATCGCCCGCAATGACGTGCTTCGCTGTCTGCGCGCCCGCACCCACGCCGTAGCGGTAGTGCAGACGCATGTGCGCGGACGCCGGCCGCGGGTCGTGGTGGACCAGCGCACCCTCGTGCGAGCAAGCAATGCTCCAGCCCGCGCGAAGTATCCGGTAGATGAGGTCGGTGTCCTCCGCGGCGTAGAAACGCGTCCCCGGCCCGAGCGTCTCGTCGAAGAAGCCCACCGCGTCCAGCGCCTCGCGCCGTATACCGATGTTGGCACCGAATCCCAGTCCGAACGGCGGGGCGGGCCAGCGATGGATTCCGGCGCTCGCGCTGGAAAGGGGCCGTCCGCGCTCGTCGAGCACGCGTCCGCACACTGCTCCGACATCGGCCGTGCGGTCGAAGATCTCGACGAGACGCTCAAACCAGTCGTCCGGGGCGGTCATGTCGTCGTCCGTGAGCGCGATCAAGGGCGTTGCCGTCGCCCGAATGGCCACGTTGCGCCCACGCGACACGCCGGGCCCGCTGCGCAGGTAGCGCACGCCCGGCAGGCCACGGATCAAGGCCTCCGTTCGCTGGTCCCGGCTCTGGTCGACGATGACGGCCGGGATGCCCGCCGAGACCGCTTTGCGAAGCAGCGGCGCGAGGTAGCGCTCCACGGACGCGGGCCGGTCGCGTGTGCAGACGGCCAGGGAGATGCTGTCGGCGACCGTCATTGGCCTGCGTCAGGTCCCTTCCGGCCAGACGACGCGCTCGCCGTGCAGCATTTCGTGCCGGTTGAGCTTGAGCGTCATGCGCGGACCCAGCAACGGCAGCTGCGAGCGGTACGCCTTGCAGGCCAGGGTCTTCCGCAAGCGCTGGACGGGACCGGCGCGCAGCGAGCGCCAGCCCGCCCCGTTCGGCTTGCGCTCCGCCCACATCCCGTACGGCTGCTCGACGTAGAGGCCAAGACGGGGAACCGGCAGGCCCCGCTCGCGCACCAGTCGCGCGAGCAACTCGTGGTCGGTGTGCTCGAGGGGAAAACCCGGGAGCAGCACGGCCTGCGTGCCCTCTACCGCGGCCGAGACGGCACGCCAGATTTCGTCCTCGTCGCCCGCCGACCGGTATTGCGAGTCGTGCAGTGGCAACCACTCCGCCTGCGCCCCGAGCAGCCGGCACGCGCGATCGTCCTCCTCGCGCCGGAGGCGGGCCGCCTCGCCGGCCGTCTTGAAGCCGGCACGGCCGTCCCAGGAGCCGGCAGGGAGCTCGGAGTCAGGGTCGCCGGCGAAGACGGTGAGCACTCGCACGTCGCCTCCGCGACGAGTCGCCGAGGCGATGGCGGCGCCGATCGAGAACACCGCGTCGTCCAGATGCGGCGACAGGACGACCGTCCGGCCGGCCGTGCCGGAGAGCTCGCGCGTTGCTGACGACCGGCCGCGTGTCATTCGGAGCGTATGGACGCAACGGCCGCGGGACCCATCTCCCTACGCCCCCGGCGCAGTCGCACCGAGACGCGGACGGCCAGGGGGGCGAGGGTTCGCTTGCGCACACACGCCGCCAGCACCCCGGCGTGGTAGGCCAGATTGTCGAGCAGCCCCGCGGCCACGAACGCAGGCACGCTGAGCTGAGGGCGCAGGCGCAACCAATCGGCGCACGGCGGTGCGACAAGCACGGCCGCCAGCACGCCCCAGAACACCCAGGTGGAGGACGAGTAGGGCTCGGCGAGAAGACCGGCGGCCGCCACGGGAACCGCGTAGTAGCGCGCAACCGACCTCGCCGAGTGGTACAGAAACGAGCCGAGCTCACGCGCCTCCGAGCGCAGCGCCTCCGCAAGGCTGTCCCCCCGGGAAAGCCACGTGTCCGCGAGGATCGGCAGGAGCGCCAGTGGAGCCAGCTCTGGACGACCGGTCAAAGCGGCAGCGACAACCACGGTGAGCGCGGCGACCGGCAGGACCGGGATCGCATGGTGGCGGCGCGTGTGCGGGTGGCGCCGCAAGAGGGCCGACTCGCCGCCGGCGTACACCATCCGCCGGCGGAGAAAGCCGCTGAACGTATCTCGATGGTCGAGCCACACCCGCCCCGCCGGGTTGTAGATCACGCGCCGGCCCTCGGCGACCAGGCGCCAGACGAGGTCGACGTCTTCGCCGACGCGGAGAGCAGGGTCGAAGCCGCCGACGGCGAGGAACCGGTCGCGCCGGACCAGCAGGCTCGCTCCGGACAGGTAGCTGACGCGCGAGCCCGCTCCCACCACTTCGCGACGCGCGCCCAGGTATGCCGGCGAGCGCACTGCGTCGTAGCGCTGCAGCCAGCTACCGTGGTCGATCTGGAGCACGGCGCCGCCGGCCGCGGCCACGCTCGGGTCGTCGAACTCGGCCACGAGCTCGGCGAGCCAGCTCGGCTCCACCAGGGCGTCGCTGTCCAGAAAGGCGACGATCTCGCCTCTCGCCTCTTCCACGCCTGCGTTCCGGGCTCCGCCCGGACCGCGCCCGGCAGGCAGACGGAGCAGACGCGGCGGCAGTCGGCCGTGAATAGCGCGCACGGCGTCGGGAGTGTGGTCCGTGGAAGCATCGTCGACCACCACGAGCTCCAGGCAGTCGGCCGGATAACGGAGGTCCTGTAGCAGGGTCAGGCAGGCTGTGATCGCCTCCGGGCGGTTGCGGACCGGCACAACCACCGTGACGAAGCGCAGACCGCCGGCAGAGCCGGTTGCTGCGGTCGAGTCGATCGAGCCCATCGAAAGGTTTGTCGGCGTCCGGGGAGCTTTCGCGAGACCCTACTCGTGCCGCGGAGCAGGGACGGCGGCTATTTGCGCGGGCGCCGGGCCGGAACTGCCTGTGAGCGTCCCTGGACGGCTCGTGCCGCGATCTTACGCTTGGGCGAGCGCTTCGCCGACCTCGGCTGTATCGCCGACGCGCCCGGGGGCAGCCGGAGCACGATGCCCGACGTGGCCTGCAGCGTCAGCGACTCGACCGGTAGACCTTCAGGCGTCAGGTACGAGCGTCCGAGACTGACCCGCTGCGCGCCCCGCTCCGACGTGTTCACGAGCGCGACCCCGCCCGTATAGTCGCGCCGCCAGACCTGCTCGCCGACCCGAACACGCGCACCGATCGGGCGACCCACGTCAATCGTCCAGTCCGCCGACCACGGGTCGACAGCCGCGTTCGGATCGAAGATGAATGCGGAAGGGCCGCCGCTCCAGCCCACCAGGAAGCTCGCCCGCCCCCAGCGCATCGAGCGCACGTCGCCCGCGGGGGCCGTCGTAGTCGTCAGAAAGATCTTGCCGGCCCGCTGCACCGTGGCGAAAACGTCCTGGAGCTCCTGCCAGCCGGTCGCCCCGTAGTGCCCGTCGCGGCCGGCGCCCCACTTCATCCAGTACTCGCGTGTGCCTCCCGAGGTGAACTGGATCCAGTCGGCCCAGAGGGCGGCGTTGGCCAGCACCGGATCCGCTTGGATGTTCGGGATGACGAGGAAGTCGGCGCCCTTGAGGCGCGGGCCGACACGGGCGAGGAAGCTTCGCGTGGCAGCTGCGTACGAGGGCTGCGTCGGATATTCGCGCATTCGGCGTGTGCCGACGTGCCCGCTCTGGTCGACATTGGCGTCGTCGATGACCACGCCGTCCCAGCCGTAGCGCCGCAGCTCGGCCGCCACGCTGGCCGCCCACTCGTCCTGGTACCCCGGTGACCCGACGTCCATCTGCCAGTTGCCCGCCCAGGACTGCCACTCGATACGCCTGCCTTGCTCGTCGAGCGTGAACCAGTCCGGCCGGTGCTCGCTCGCCCAGCAGTAGCCGATCCCGCTCGGCAGCAGGTCGTCGTCACGCCCCTCGCGACACGCGTACGCGGGCGTCGAGGCCATGTCCTTGTAGACCAGCACCTTGAGGCGTGGGTTGATCGCCTTGAGCGCCGGGATGCGCGCGTGCTCCCAGGCGTGCAGGGTGACGTACCCGTAGCGCGAAAGATCGCCGCCGCGATCGGCACAGCCTGTGCAGATGCGCGTCGTTCCGACGTTGGACGTGCCCGCGTCGGCTCCGTCGGCGAAGCCGCCCATGCCCGCGAGCAGGAGACCGACGAGCATGACAAAGCGCCGCGCGAGCATGCGCTTGACTTCGGCACCGGCAGGACGCTGGTCATCCCCCTACTCAGGGAGGACACCGAGGGACTGTCCCCTCCCACCTGCCGTCGCCCCTCCCGGAAACCCCTGCGCCGGCAGAGCGACCACGAGCTCAGGGACTGGCTGAAGCCTGTCCCTCGGTGGGCCTTCCGCTGAACGTCAGGAACCACGTCGGCCTTCCGCTGAAGGTCAGGAACCACGTCGGCCTTCCGACTGAACGTCAGGACCCGCGTCGCCCTTCCGCTCAATGTCAGTAACCGCGTCAGTCTGAGTCGCTGACGTCCTCCGCTACACGCTCGCCGTGGGCCTCCGCGTGCACGTCGCGCACGAACCGCTCCAGCGCGAACGGCCCTTGCGCCGCCCGCAGCCCCGCTTCCCCCATCGCGCGAGCCACGGTCGGCTCCGCGACGCGCTCCAGAGCCTCGCGCAGCGCGTGCGCGTCGCCGATCGGCACGAGCACGCCCGTCTGATCGTTCACGTAGTCCTCGGTGCCCGGCGCCCGGCTCGCGACAACGGCCCGTCCCACCGACAGCGCGTCGAGCACCGCCAGTTGGCCGGCGGTGCGGCGATCGTCTAGCAACGGGACTACGACCGCCGCGGCCGCCGCGACCAAGTCGAGGAAGTCGCCGCGGTCGACCTGTTCGAGGACGCGCAAAGGGGGAGGCGCGGAGTCCGGCCCGAGCACACGCACTTCCAGGTCCAATCCCTGAGCCGCTCTGGCGAGCGTGTCCCAGTCGCGCCGCTCGCGCCCGACGGCGAGCAGATGGTCGCCGGGCGGGGTCACGACGTCGCGCCGCGCTCGCACCCCGAGCGGCAGGAAGCCCACGCTCTCCCTCGGAAGCCCGAGGCGGACGGCGTCTCGCGCGGCGGCCCGGCTGAAGAAGAGCACGCGCGCAGCGCGCCGCGCACCCGCCAGAAGGACGCGGCGGCGGAGCGTGGCCGACGCCGGGTCGAGCAGCGGGTTGAGCAACACGACATCGCGCCGGCCCGCAAGCGCGGCGAGCGCTCCGGCGACCGGGTCCCAGGCAATGACCGGCCCTTGCCAGCCGCGCGCGCGCGTCGCAAGCCGAACCGATGCCGGCCAGCTCCGCAGTCGGTGGCGCCGCCTCCCGACGGTCGGCCCGAGCGGCTTCACGCGGGCGATCTCCGCCTCGAGTTCCGCAGCCGCCCAGGCAGCGCGATAGTCCTCGTCCTCACTGTCGGACCAGCCCACCAGCCAGAGGGGCGGGCGATTCACGTGCCGGTCAGCTGCTCGTAGAGCGCCACTGTCTCCGCAACCATGCGCTCCCGGGCGAAGCGCTCGTGAGCGACGCGTCGCCCAGCCTCGCCCATGCTTGCCGCAACCTGCTGGTCTCCGAGCACCCGGGCGAGGGCGTCCGCGAGCGCGCCGGCGTCACCGGGGCGGACGAGGAAGCCGGTCACGCCGTCCCGCACCGCTTCTGGCACACCGCCGACGCGCGTCGCGACGACCGGCACGCCGGCCGCCATCGCCTCCACCACGGTGAGAGGCGCACCCTCGTAGTCGCTCGTCACGAGCAAGCAGCCTGCCCGCGCAAGCAGCTCGGGCACGTCGTCGCGGTAGCCGAGGAAGCGCACCGCACCAGTCAGGCTTCGGCGCGCCGCGAGAGCCTCGACCGCGTCGCGGTCCGGCCCGTCGGTGGCCAGGTGCAGCTCGGCGCCGGGGATCCGCGCGCGGAGGCGCGCAACCGCCTCGACGGCGAGGTCAGGACGCTTCTGCGGCGCCAGCCGGCCGAGAAAGAGGACACGCCCCGGGACGGGATCGCGGGCGCGCGCGAAGCGTCCCACGTCGACTCCGTTGGGTATGACGCGGTACTGCTCGGAGGATCCGATGCCCGCGGCCAGGCCCGCGTCGCGCTCGTGCTCTGAGACGGCCACGATCACCCGGCACCAGTGGGCGGCACGCCGTTCAAGCATGCGGTAGAGGCGCGCTTCGGCGCCTTGGGCCGCCCAGAAAGACCAGGCGTGTGGCGTATAGAGCGTCGACCCGGCGCGGCCACGTACCCGCGCTGCCAGCCGCCCCAGGAAGCCTGCCTTGGCCGAATGGACATGAATGGCCGCTGCCTCTTTGACAAGAGACAGCAGCCTGGCAAAGGAAGCGGCGTCGGACGGCCCCGGACGCCGCGCGCCCGTGAAGGGGTGCAGCGTGACGTGCGGCACTCCGTCGAGAGCCTGCCAGAGCGTGGATGAGCGCGGGCATGCCACGGCTATCTCCCAGTCGGAGGCCGCGAGGCCATCGACCAGATCGAGCACGTGCCGAGGTACGCCGGCGGAGAGCGGCTGCGAGGCAAGTAGGAGGCGCCTGCGCGCCGGCATCAGAAAGATATTCTCAAGTCCGCGTGCCCGGAGGACGATCCCGGTAGGGAACCCATGAGTCTGAGCGAATTCCTCGAGGTCCTGTGGCGGCGCAAGCTGATCGTCGTCGCGGTCACGATCATCTCGGTCGGCGTCGCCATCGGCGCGCTGCGACTGCTGACGCCGCAGTACGAGGCCACCTCGACCCTGGCCCTCAAGCCCACCGGGAACCAGGACGCCATCTTCATCTACAACGTCATCGACAACATCACGCCCGTGTTCGCGGATGCGGCGACCGCCGGTACCACGCTGGCCACCGCGGAGCGCACGCTCGGCCGGCCCTGCGACATCTCCGTGCGCACTTTCGAGGGCTCGCCGATCATGAAGATCAACGCCCGCGACTCCGACCGGGCTGTCGCTCAGCGCTGCGCTCAAGAGGTCACCGAGGCGCTGCTAGCCCGAACGCGGTCGGGGGAGCTGAACGTCCCCGACGTGGTCCTCACCCAGATCGACAGGCCGGCACGACCCGTTGACCCGGTCTTCCCGCAACCGACCTTGACGCTCGCCATCGCTCTCCTGCTCGGTCTCGGCTTCGGCGTGGGCGCCGCTCTGCTGCGCGAGAACCTGACCACCAAGGTGGAGACCCCGGAGGCGCTGGCCCGCATCGCGGGAGTGCCGTCCTACGCGGAGATCCCGAACGAGCCCGCTCTCACGCGCGTGCACTCGCCGCAGGACCTGTTCGACACCAAGTTCCGGATCGTGGCGGAGGCGCTGCGCGACCTGCGCACCAACCTGCTCTTCAAGAAGGGCAACCTGCGCTCGATCGTCGTCACGAGCCCCGAGGGCAGCCACGGCAAGACGACCGTGTCGCTCGGCCTGGCCGTCTCATTTGCTCGCTCCGGCGCCCGGACCTTGCTCATCGATGCCGACCTGCGCCGCGGGCGCGTCTCGGAGCTTTTGAACGTACAGCGCACGCCGGGTCTCTCCGAGGTGCTGAACGGCCACCCGCCGGAGGCGGCTATCCGGCACACGGCGCTCGATTCGCTCGACTTCCTGACCGGCGGCACCCTCGGCGAGGATCCCGGCGAGCTGCTGATGAGCGAGTTCCCAGCGCTCCTGCACCAGTTCGAGCGGATGTACGACATGGTCGTGATCGACACGACCCCGCTCGTCCCCGTAAGTGATGCGCGCATCATCGCCCGGTTCGGCAAGGCGACTCTGATCGTCGCCAGCGCAGCGACGACGACCCGCCGCCAGCTGCGCACCGCTGTCGAGCGGCTGGCCCTCATCTCCGTGCAGCCGACGGCGGCGGTGCTCAACAACTACCGCTCGCCGACGAAGACCACGTACTACGGCCCGGCGGAGTCGCAGAACGGGAAGCGGCAAGGGAAGACGCGCGGCCGCTTCGCGCGGCTCTAGTCACCCGCGGCGATGCTTGCGCACGGTCCGCTAAGCGCCGCGGCGCAAGCTGCCGAGGACCGGCCCAGGCTCGCGTTTGCGGCGGCGTTTCTCTTCGCCGCGGCCGCCGCGCCGGTCGCGCTCGTGGCGGCGCATCGCCCCACGACGCTCTTGCTCGGCATCGGGGCGCTCGCGCTCGTCGTGGTCTGCACCGCGCGGGTCGAGGTTGCGCTGCTGCTGCTCGTCGCCTCGGCCCCGCTCGAGGACGCGCTCCAGCTGAGCGCCAACCCGCAGCTGACCGTCACGAAGCTCGCCGGCGCACTCTGCTTCGCAAGCTTTGCCCTGCACTCGCTGTCCTCGCGCCGGCGGCTGATCTTCGACCGCACGCACGCCGTGGTACTGCTGCTTCTGGCGCTCAGCATGCTGTCCACGCTTCAGGCCTTCGAGGTCGGAGCTGCCCAGGCCGTGACTGTGCGCTACGCCAGCTTCGTCGCGCTCTACATCGTGGTCAGCCAGTTCATCGGGGATCACGCTCTCCAGAGGCGCATCGCCTGGGTGCTCTCGCTGGCCGGCGGAGCCGCGGCCGTGATCGCGCTCAACGAGTTCCTCTCCGGAGCCTCCACCCAGTCGCACCTTCCGTACGGCGACCCGAACGATCACGCCTTCATGCTGGCCACGACGCTCCCGCTCACGCTCTGGCTCCTCCACCAGCGCCGCACCCGGCCGATCGTCCTGGCGCTGGCCGCGGTGATGAGCGCATCCATCGTCTTGACCTTCTCGCGCGGCGCGCTCGTCGGGCTCGCCGCGGCCCTCGTCTGGCACGTCTTCACCGAGCGGCGAGGGCAGCTTGTCCTGCTGTTCGGCGTGGTCGTCCTGGCTGCGGTCTCGACGTTCCTGCTCGTGCAGACCAACCCGGAGCAGGTCGAGACGGGATTCCGTGCGAAGCAGAAGGTGGCGACGGCGAACGTCGACACCCGGTTGGACGCCTGGCGGGCCGCCGTGGGATTGAGCTCTGAGGATCCCTTCCTCGGGGTGGGGCCGGGCAACTTCCGGTTCCACTACCTCGAGGAGACCGGACGCCCGCCGGGCACGACCACCATCGGCGTCGTCCACAACGCCTACCTCGACCTCGCCGCAGAGCTCGGGCTGCTCGGCCTGGTGCTCTTCCTCGCCTACCTGGGAGCCGTCTTCCTGCGCGCCACGCAGGCTCGCCGACACCACCGTGGCCCGCCCGGGTTTGCGGCTGCCGTGCGCACGGCGCTGGTCGTCGCATCCGTGTCCGCGCTCTTTCTCTCGGAGCAGTACTACGCGCCGTTCTGGCTGCTGGGCGGGCTGGCGACGGCGCTCTGGCGCGAGGGTGAGCCGGCAACCGAAGAGCAATGAGGGTTGTCTATGTGACGAGCTTGCCGGGGGACGGCCCAGTGATGCATCTGCACACGCTCGTTCCCGCTGTTGCCGACGCAGGTGTCGACGCCCGCGTGGTCTGCGCGACCGAACAGGTCGCCAGCAGCTTTCGCGCCCTGGGGATCGAGGCGGCGGTGGCGCCGCTCGAGCACAAGCTCGACCTGGGCGGCGCCCGCCGTGTCTGGCCGCTCCTCGCGGACGCGGACGTCGTCCACACGCACGATCGCCGCTCAGGCCTGCTCGTGCGACCGCTCGCGCACGCCCGGCGGGCGGCGGTGTTTCACACGCTGCACGGCCTGCCTCATCAGGTGGCGGGCGTCGTGGACGGAAGACCGCCCGTCACGAACCGCGCTCGAGCAGCGTGGCTGCTGAACGGGTACATGGCGATGGAATGGGTGCTCGCACTGCGAGGCACGGTCGTGGTGCCGTCGCGGTCGCTCGCCCGTTTCCTGACCTCTCGGGGCTTTCCGGCTCGCCGGCTGCGCGTCGTCTACAACGGCATCGACGTGCGCCGCACCCAGCCGGGGCCGCAGCACGAGCCGTTTACGGTGGGAACAGCCGCCAGTCTCGAACACCACAAGGGCATCGATGTGCTGCTCGAGGGCTGCGCACTCCTCGCCAGGCCGCTGCGGCTCGAGATCTACGGGGACGGTTCGCTGCGCAGCAAGCTGCAGGCTCATGCGCGCTCACTCGGCGTCGACGCCCGTTTCCACGGGCGCGTTGCCAACGTGCGGGACCGGCTGGAGGAGCTCGACCTGTTCGTGCTTCCCTCGCGAGACGACAATCTCCCCATGGCGCTGCTCGAGGCCATGGCCGCGGCGGTGCCCCCGGTGGCGACGCGCGTGGGCGGGGTTCCCGAGCTCGTAGTAGACGGCGACTCCGGGCTACTCATCTCGGTGGATGACGCCGAAGGTCTCGCGCGGGCGGTCGAGCAACTCGCCTCCGACCCCGAGCTGCGCGTAACGGTCGCCCGGAGCGCGGCGCGCCGCGTGCAGGAGCAGTTCGACGCCGCCACGCTCGGGCGGCGCATGGTGGCGCTCTACGACGACGCACTGGGACGCAGCACTCAGGGGCAGTGAATGCGAGTGCTGCACATCATCCAGGAGCTCGGCGTCGGCGGCGCCGAGCGGGTTGTGGTCGCGCTGGCGCGCGGCGCGCGCGAACAGGGTGGCGCGGTCGCAGTGGCGGCTGCGGACGGCACGCTGGCCGGGGAGCTCCCCGGAGTCGAGCGCTTCGCGCTGCCTGTCATCGGGCGACGGCTGACCCGGGTACCCGCGGGCGTACGGGCGGTCGACCGCACCCTGCGCACGTGGCGGCCGGAGATCGTGCATTGCCACAATCCAGGCACGGCGCTACTGACGGGCCTGGCGACGATACGGGCGCGCCGCACGTCGGCCCTCTGCAGCGTGCACGGGGTCCCTGATGACGATTACGGCGCGTCGGCCCGGGTGCTCCGGCTGGCCGGCCTCCCCACCGTGGCGTGCGGCCCCGGCGTCGCAGAGGGCCTTGCCGAGCACGGCCTCGACGTGGCCGCGACGATCGTGAACGGGGTCTCGGCCGCGCCCAGGCCGGCCGATCGGACAAGCCTCGATCGAGAGTGGGGTCTCGAACCAGGTCGCCCCCTCCTGCTCGCAGTCGGCCGCCTCGTCGAGGCGAAGAACCAGGCACTCGCCGTGCGAGCTCTGGCGGGCGTGCCCGACGCGTCTCTGGTGTTCGTCGGTGACGGGCCGTTGCGCGAGCAGCTCGCACAGGCGGCCCGCTCGGCAGGAGTCGAGGAGCGGGTCGTGCTCGCCGGCCCGCACCTTGACGCGCGCGCGCTGATCGGGGCTGCCGACGCGCTCGTTATCTCGTCGCGCTCCGAGGGCCTGCCGCTCGTCGCACTCGAAGCCCTTGCGGCGGGCACCCCGGTCGTGGCGACGTCCGTACGCGGCCTGCGCGAGCTGCTCTCCGACGGCAGGACGGCGCTCCTCGTCCCTCCGGACGACCCCGAGGCCCTCGCAGCGGCGCTGAATCGCCTGCTCGCCGACGATGCCCTGGCGCGCTCGCTTGCAGAGCGCGGCCTACAGCTGGCCGGCCGTTACACCGAAGATGCCATGGTGACCGCCTACCTCGACCTGTACGCGACGCTCGCGTGAAATGAACGTGGCTCGCATCTCAGTTGTGATGCCGGCCTACCAGGCCGGGCGTACGATCGGCGCGGCGGTCTGCTCCGTGCTCGACCAGACCTACCGTGACCTCGAGCTCGTGGTCGTCGACGACGGCTCGACCGACGCCACGGCGGCGATCGTGGAGGCGCACGAGGGGCCGATCCGCCTGGTGCGTCAGGAAAACCAGGGCGTAGCCGCCGCGCGCAACCGGGGGATTGGCGAGGCAGCGGGAGAGCTGATCGCCTTCTGCGACGCCGACGACGTGCTCTTTCCGGAGCACCTCGAGGCGCTCGTGGAACGTTATGACCGGCGCGGCGGGATCGTCACGGGCAATTCGTACCTGCTGCTGCCGGGCGGGATCCACCCTGCCCGTACGCGCTACAAGGGCGGCTTCCCGGCGCCCGAGCGGCAGCGCAGGGCCATCCTCGAGCAGAACTTCGTCTCTCCGCTCTCGCTCTTCGAGCGCCGACTGGTCGACGAGCTCGGTCCGTTTCCGGTTGAGCGCCGCCGGGCGGAGGATTGGCATTTCTGGATCCGCGCCATCCTGGCAGGCCACCGTGTGTCACTCCAGCCCAGACCGCTCGCCATGTACCGCTGGGGCACCGAGAGCCTGTCGGCGGCACGGGATCGCATGGACGCCGACGTGGAGGCGGTCTACCGCGAGCTGGCGGCTCGCGACGACTTGACGGTCGACGAGCGCGAGTATGTGGCGCGGCGGCTGTCCGGGCCGAGCCCGCGGGAGCTGGGCCGCGAGGGTGACCGAGCGCTCCGCGACGGCCGCTACCGGGAGGCGGCACGCAGTTACCGGGCGGCCGCAACGCTGGTGCCCAGCGAGCGCATGCTCCTGTGGAAGGCACGGGCGCTCTCGCCCGCACCCTGGCTCGTCGGCCCGCTCGTGCGCGCGAGACAGCTGCGTATCGAGCGGCGGCTCGGCTTCCGCGAGGAGCATGTGCGGTGAGCCACGAACACCGCTCAGGCGTCGCTACTGTTGGAGAGATGGCCACGTCCGACCAGGATCGGCTGATCGGCGAATTCTTCCGTCGCCTCGCCGAGCTCGAGAAGCTTGCCGACGAGATCACCGCCCGCCTCGCGCAGAGCCAGCCGCTCTCCGGCGCGCCGCCGTTCGAGCTGATCACCGTCTGCACGGGCAACCGAGTCCGAAGCCCGGCGGCGGAGGGCTTTCTCGGTCAACTCACTGCGGGGCTGCCTGTGCGGCTGAGCTCGGTGGGGACGCTCGACCTCGGCCCGGTGCCCGCGCTTCCCGAGGCGCTCGAGGCAGCGGCTGCGCTCGGGCTCGACATCTCCGCGCATCAGGCGCGCTGCATCGACGCCGTCGACCTTGGCAACGCCGACCTGGTTCTCGGGTTCGAGCGCCGGCACGTAGCGGCCGCCGTGGTCGACGCAGGAGCGCCGCGCGAGCGTACGTTCACGATTCTGGAACTCGTCGATCTCCTAGAGAGGATCGACCCGCCAAGCGAGCGCGATCCGGCTGAGCGCGCCCGCGAGGCGATCGCCCGTGCCCAGGCGCTACGCCGGTCGCCGCGCGAGCTCGTGCTCGAGGAGCTGCCCGACCCGCTGGGCGGGTCTGCGGACGTGTTCCGCGAGACCGTCACGCGTGTGCGGGACCTCTGCGAGCGGCTTGCCGTGGGCCTCTTCGGCGAGCGCGCCGTCACCCGGCTGCCGGTGATCGAGATGGACGGCAACGGCGCGCGGCGCCAGCGCCGCGGCATCGTCGGCCTGATGCGAGGCGAGTAGCAAGCACGTACGGCTTGCTCGGATCGACTAGCTCCCAAGTGTTCTTGGTGAATCGCCCGGGCTCCGGTCAGGGGCGCTGGCGCAACGCCGGAAAGAGAATCACGTCGCGGATCGTGTCGCGGCCCGCCAGCACCATCGCCAGACGGTCGATGCCAAGCCCGAGCCCGCCGGTCGGCGGCATCCCGTACGACAACGCCTCCACGTAGTCCGCGTCGCCGGCCTCTGCAGTCACGTCGCCCGCCTCGCGCTCGCCCGCCTGCATCGTGAAGCGGCGGTCCTGCTCCTCCGGATCGTTCAGCTCGGTGAAGGCGTTGCCCAGCTCCATGCCGCCCACGAAGTACTCGAAGCGCTCCACGATCGTCGGGTCGTCGTCGGTCGCCCGCGCGAAGGGCGAGAGCTCAACGGGGTAGTCGTGGAGGATGGTGGGCTCGATCAGGTCCGGCTCGACGAAGTAGCTGAGCGCGTGATCGACGAGCTGCGCCCACGTGCGGTCGGCATGCGTGTCGACGCCGCGCTCGTCGAGCCGTGCACGGAGCTCGGCCGCGTCCCTGGTCCAGAGCCCTCGCTCTTCGAGCGCGTCGACGAGCTTCAGGCGCCGCCACGGCGGCGCGAGGTCGACCTCGTGCTCCTTGAACGTCACGCGTGTCCGGCCGAGCACCTCCTCGGCAACGGTCGCGACTAGCTCCTCCATGCGCACCATCGTGTCGCGGTAGTCCGCGTACGCCTCGTACCACTCGAGCATCGTGAACTCGGGATGGTTCTTGTAGGAGACGCTCTCGTTGCGGAAGTCCTTGCCGATCTCGTACACGCGCTCGTAGCCGCCCACAATCAGCCGCTTGAGATACAGCTCGGTGGCGATGCGCAGGTAGACGTCCTGGTCGAGCTCGTTGTGGTGCGTGACGAAGGGCTCGGCGAAACCTCCGCCGTAGCGCGGTTGCAGGACCGGCGTCTCGACCTCGATGAAGCCGTGGCCGTCCAGGTAGCGGCGGATCGCCGTCACGGCGCGCGTGCGTAGCGCGAAGTCGCTGCGTGTCTCCTCGTTCATGAGCAGGTCTAGGTAGCGCTTGCGGTAGCGCAGCTCGACGTCCCGCAGCCCGTGGAAGGTGTCGGGGAGGCGACGGCTGATCCTCGCGAGGGGCTCGAGCGCTCGCACCCGGAGCGACGGCTCGCCGCGCCGTGTCCGCATGGGCACGCCTTCGACCCCCACAATGTCACCGAGATTCACCGCCAGCTCGCCCAGCTCGTCCGGCTGGCAGAAGAGCTGCACGCGGCCGGAGCGGTCGACGAGGTCGAGGAAGACGAGCTTGCCCATGTCGCGGCGCGCCATCACGCGTCCGGCCAGTCGACGGGTCTCTTGCGCTTCCTGCCCCGCGTCGAGCGACTCGGCCTCGGCGCGGACGGCGGCGACCTCGACACGGTCCGGGAAGCGCTTTGGGAGCTCACTCATGGAGGCCGCGAGTTTATTCCGAAGAAAGTCCGCCGCTTCGTTCCGAAGAAAGTCCGGCGCGCTTAACCGAAGAAAATCCGGCGCGCTGCGCGCGCCATGACGACTTTCTTCGGTTTTCAAGGTCTATCGACGCGCCGCAGCGAGCGAAGACGGGCAAAGCCGCCTCCGCGGCGGCCATCAGGCGGCAAGGCTTGAGGCAGGCGAGGCCGGAAGATGCGGGTGCGCAGCGCCGTCTTACGCAGACAGCAACACCTTCATGCGAAAGAGAGGCACCACTGATGAAACGACGTCCACGCAAGCTGCTCCGCCTCGCGTTGGTCGGCTTCGCCGCGGCGTCCGTGCTCGTTCCCGTCGCCCAGGCTGGACCGGACGATCGCCCGCTGTCTGTGGCGACCTCGCCGGCTCTACAGCAGCGGATCGTGAGCCCGGACGATCGCCCGCTGTCCGTCGCGACTTCGCCGGCTCTCCAGGAGCGGGTCGTCAGCCCGGACGACCGGAGCGTGCCGTTCGCGACGCCGGCCGCGCCCAGAACGACCGTGCAGGTCATCGACGGGCCAAGCGGCTTCGACTGGGGTGACGCAGGCATCGGCGCGTTCGGCGCGTTCGCCCTGGCACTTCTGCTCGGCGCCATGCTCCTCATCACCGTCCGGCACCGCCACTACTCCCTGGCACACGACTGACGGCGACCCCTGCCGCCTGACCGCCGCCCGGCCGCGCCCCAGAGCGCGGCCGGGCGGCACGCTGTGGACGAACCGTCACGCATTCGGCACACCAACAGGGACAGTCCCTGGTCACGTCCGCTCCGGACAGATGTGGAGCATCTGTGACGCTTCCGGCGCGGTTGGCCCGGATCAAGCGGCCGGCAACCCTGAACGCCAGCATCCCAGCGGTTGTAACCCCGTAACGGCGTCTGACCAGCGCGCCCTTACCGAGCCGTGACCGCCGCGTGGGTGGTTCGTGACCGCCGAAGCGCAAGCTCGTCCAGAAGCGACCGCGGCGGGCGGTCGCCAAGGCAGGAGGAACCGACATGATGAAGTGGATCGTCTCAGCACTCGTTGCCACTGCGATCGCCGCTCCGGCGGCCCAGGCGGCCGACCGAGGCGTCAGCCCGGATGACCGCTCAGTCAGCCGCGCGACATCGCCGACGCTCCAGGCTCAGAGCACGAGCCCGGACGATCGCGCCCTAAACCGGGCAACGTCGCCGGCACTTCGGGCGCCGAACCTCGGGGCCGACGACCGCGCCCTTCCGCGCGCGACCGTCGACATCCGGGAGACGCCGCAGCCGGTGCAGGTCATCGTCCGCCAGCCCCGCGGTTTTGACTGGGGCGACGCGCTGACCGGCGCCCTGGCGGCCGGCGGTCTCGCCGCCGTTCTGGCTGCACTGGCCATCTTCGGACTGCGGCGCAGGAGCCTCCCCGAAACCCACCGGTCCCCGAGGCTCAGCTCAACTTAGAAGAGCGATTCCCGCACTCGCTCACGCGGCAGGGGCGGGCTTTGCCCGCCCCTGCTCGTTAGGGCCGACCGCCCGCGTCCCGAAGAAGTGGTCATGGCCCACGCGAAGCCCGGGCCGGACTTGTTCGGTTACGCGGCCTTGATGTCCAGGATCTTGAACTTCAGCGCGCCGCGTGGCGCGGCCACGTCGACCGTCTCGCCCTTCTTTCGGCCGATGATGGCTTTGCCGACGGGTGACTCGTTCGAGAGCTTGTTCTCGGCGGGGTTCGCCTCCGCCGATCCGACGATCTGATACTCGAACGTCTTGTTCGCCTCCACGTCGCGTAGGCGAACCGTCGTGCCGATCGACACGACGTCAGATGTGACGTCTCGGCGCTCGATCACACGCGCCGAGCGCAGGCGCTCCTCGAGCGTCGCAATGCGGTGCTCGAGCAGCATCTGCTCGTTCTTCGCGTCGTCGTACTCGGCGTTCTCGGCGATGTCGCCGAACTCGCGTGCCACCCGAATACGCTCCGCAACCTCACGGCGCCTCTGCGTCGAGAGGTGCTCGATCTCCTGTTTCAGCTTTTCGTAACCCTCGCGGGTCAGGACGATTTCCTTCACGCCTCCTCCGAACCCAAAAAGAGAAAATCGCGGCCGGAACCGCGGGCGAGAATGTTAGCGCCGCAGGCCGACAGCCGTCAATTCTCGGGTTGAGTCACAGCGTACGTGCCGCGCAGAGCCTGCACGCGCCTCGCAGCCGCAGGCGCGTCGGCTTCAGCTCTCCGCGCTCTCGTTGAGTGCCCAGATCAGCCGCAGGCCCTCGAGTGTGAGCTCAGGGTCGACGCGCTCGATCGTGGCGGCGTGGGGCGTGATGAGCTCGGCGAGGCCGCCCGTGGCGACGGCGGGAGCTTCGACAGCGAGCTCCTGGCGGATGCGGGTGACGATGGCGTCCACCTGTCCCGCGAAGCCGTAGACGAGGCCCGACTGGAGCGCCGTCGCCGTCGTCTTGGCGATCACGGTGGCCGGTTCGACGAAGTCGACCCGGAAAAGACGCGCGGCTCGAGCCGAGAGCGCGTCCATCGAGACCTCGATCCCCGGGGCGAGCACGCCGCCCACGTACTCACCCTCGGCGGAGACGACGTCGAAGTTGGTCGAGGTCCCGAAGTCGACGACGATGCAGGGTGCGCCGTAGCGGGCGCGCGCTGCCACTGCATTCGCGATGCGGTCGGCACCCAGCTCGCGCGGATCGTCGTAGCGGATCGGGATGCCCGTGCGTGCGCCCGGCCCAACGACGAGGAGCGGGACTCGCGCCCAGCGCTCGGCCAGCTCCTCGTAGGAACGGACGAGCGCGGGCACCGTGGAGGCCAGGCAGATCCCCGTGACCGAGCCCAGCTCGAACAGGTGTGTGACGAGCACGCCGAGCTCGTCCCCCGTACGCCGGGCCTCCGTGGCGACGCGCCGCCGGTCGGCAAGCCGCTCGCCGTCGAAAAGCCCGTACACGGTGTCGGTGTTTCCGACGTCGACGGCGAGGAGCACGGACGCAGGCTACTGGGGTCGAGCGCCAAGAATCACGCTTCCGGCACGGTCGCGCGCACCCTGCTTGCGGAATTCCGCGTTACCGTCGACAACGGGGTGGCGGGTGGATACCCCCCACCCCGGGGTGGGGCCGCGCGCGTGAAGATGATGAGCGCCCGTGCGTGCCCGACCCGGCCCCGACTCATCGGTTACAGCCCTTTCGGTACGGCCAGGCGGTGCTACTCGTCGTCGGACGAGAGCGGCTCGCCGATCCGGTCTGCGAGCGCCTCGGGCGTCAGCTTGGGCTCCTCGCCTTCACCGCGCAGCTCTTCCACGGTCACGTCACTCGAGGTGTAGATCTCGGCGCGCGGAATCATGCGCGTCGGCCGGTTCTTGTCCCAGACCCAGACGTCCTCCATGCGGAGGTGGAAGAACGGATAGCCGGGCTGCGGGATGTAGTTGAGGTCGAGCTTGTTGCAGAGGTACGTCGAGTCCTGGGTCAAAACGCAGTAGCGGAACAGGCTGAAGACGGCCGTGTACTCCTTCTTCAGCTGGAGCTCGAGCTCGGCCTCGAACTCGTCGAGCTCGTCGAGATGCGACATGTCGCTCATTGTAGTGTCGCGAGCAGCGCTGAAACGGCTCCGCGGCCGGGCACCATCAGCTCCGGATCGAGCTCCGCCAGAGGCTCCAGCACGAAGCGGCGCTCGGCCAGCCGCGGATGGGGAATCGTGAGGCCCGGCTCGTCGACGCTGTCGGCTCCATAGAGCAGGAGATCGAGGTCGAGGGTCCGGGGGCCGAAACGGGCCCCGCCCCGGGTGCGACCGAGCGAGCGCTCGACCGCAAGCAGCCGGGCGAGCAGGTCACGCGGACCCAGCTCGGTCGAGATGCGCGCCGCCGCGTTCAGGAAACGAGGCTGCTCGGTGATGCCGACCGGGGCCGTATCCCGAAAGGTCGAGACGGCCACGACGGTGATCCCAGGCTCCCGCGACAGCTTCTCCAGCGCCGTGCGCAGATAGGCCTCGCGATCGCCGAGGTTCGAACCCAGGCCGATATATGCGACCGCAGCTACAGTCCAGACCCTATGCGCCGCGCGGGCAGCGCCACTGCAGTCCTCTGCGCGCTCGTGCTCGCGGCTCCGTCGGTCGCCCTCGCGTCGACGCTCGCCCGTCGCGCGGCCGCGCCCGCACGCGGCGCGCTCGGCAGCACGGAGTACGCACTCGTCGGCGTCCGCGACGGCATCACCGCGCGCGCAACGGTCGCGGCTGCCGGCGCCCAGCCGATCGCACCGGAGCTCGGCATTTGGCGGCTGCGGACCCGCCAGGCGAAACGAGTCCTGCCGCGACTCGCGCGCCTCGGCGTACTCCGTTACGCGGAGCCCGACCGGCCGCAGCAGGCAGCAAACCACCTCGGCTTCGGCGATCCGCTCGCTGCGCCTCAGTCCGCGTGGCACCTCTACCGAGTGGGCGCCGACCGAGCGGAGCCGCCGCCTCCGGGTGTTCCGTTGAGCGTCGTGGACTCGGGACTGGACATGACCCACATGGAGTTCAAGGCGCGCCAGAACGTCGTCCCGCTGAACGCGCAGCCCACGTACTCGTGGGACGACCCGAACGGGCTGTACCACGGCACGATGGTCTCGTCCGTGGCCGCGGCGCCCGCCGACGGCCTGGGCACCGTGGGCGTGTACCCGCAGGCGGTGCTGCGGACGTACGCAGTCGCGGCCGTCGCCGGCGCCCCGCTGACGGGCGACGTCGTGCAGGGCCTGTATCGCGCCATCTCTTCCGGGCGGACGGTCGTCAACCTGAGTCTCTCGGGCCCGTCGTTCTCGCAGTCGGAGTACGAGGCGATCATCGCCGCGATCCGGAAGGGGGCGCTCGTGGTCGCCGCCGCCGGAAACGAGTTCGAGCAGGGCAGTCCCGTCGAGTACCCGGCCAGCCTGCCGCACGTCCTCACCGTCGGTGCAACCGGCCTTGGCGATGCACCTGCGGCATTCTCCAACGCGAGCACGGCCGTCGATCTGGCCGCGCCGGGCGAGACGATCCCGGTTCAGCACCCGATCGACCCGGCGATGTCCCGGCTCGTGAGCGGAACGAGCTTCTCGAGCCCGATCGTGGCGGCAGCGGCGGCGTGGATCTGGACCGTTCGGGCGGACCTCGACAGCACCCAGCTCGTCGACGTGTTGCGGTCGTCGGCCCGTGACGTGTGGAAGACAGGCTTCGACGACCGAACTGGTTTCGGCGTGCTGGACATCCCGGCCGCCCTGGCGCACGCCGCCCCCGCTCGGGACTTGCAGGAGCCGAACGACGACATCGACCAGGTGGCTCCCCGCCGGCTGTTCGCCACCGGGCGAACGCCGCTGACGACCCTTGCGAAGCGCAGCACACGCATCTCGGCGAGGCTCGACGCCATCGAGGATCCCACCGACGTCTACCGGCTCGTGGTACCCGCGCATCGCACGCTCACCGCCACGGTGACCGGCACGTCGAACATGGGTGCAATTCTGTGGAGGGCCGGTGCACGCACGGTGCTCGGGCGGGGAGTCGACGCCACACGGAACCAGCTCGACACCAGCAACCGGCCGGGCAAGCGCGCGGAGCGCGTGGTCTATCGCAACGCCACCCGAAGCGCGATGACCATCTACCTCGACGTCTGGCTGGCGCGCGGGGCCGGTCGGCGCGCTACTTACACTGTTTCCGCGGCCGCTCGCTAAGAGTGTTGGTTTGGGGGTCGTCGCTCGACGACGGCCGCCGACTCGGCCAGCTGCAGTCCGGCCACACGGAGCCCCGGCTTGCGTACGCGCACTTGCACCCGCGCGACTGGGAAGCGGGTCGCGACCGCATCTGCAACAGCCGCCGCCAGCGCCTCGATGAGGTGGAAAGAGCGCCCGTCGGAGACCTCCCGCACGCAGGCTGCGACCTCGCGGTAGTCCACGGCGTCCTCGATGCGGTCGGAGAGCGCGGCGTCCGAGACGTCAAGCCACACGTCGAATAGGAATGGGCGCTCTCGCTGCCGTTCCTCCTCCGCGACGCCGTGGCGACCCGGCACCTCGAGCCCGCGAAGCTCGAGCGTCAGCGTCACGCGACCACTGCACGCGCCGCCGTGAGCGCCTCGACGTGCTCGCGTACGTCGTGGACGCGCAGGATGGCGGCACCGCGCTCGTAGGCGGCTACGGCCATCGCGAGGCTCGCCGACAGCGGGCCGGTGGTCGCCTGAGGGTCGCCGAGCACGCGTCCCAGCGAGCTCTTGCGGGAGAAGCCGACGAGTACAGGCCGTCCGACCGCGACGAGCTCGCTCAGCCGGCGCACGAGCTCGAAGTTCTGCTGTACGGTCTTGCCGAAGCCGATGCCCGGATCAAGGCAGATTCGATCCTCGGAGATGCCCACGTCCACGGCGAAGCGCAGGCGCTCCTCCAGGAAGGCCTTCACGTCCGAGACGACGTCGTCGTACGTCGGGTTGACCTGCATGCTGCGCGGCTCGCCCTGCATGTGCATGAGGCACAGGTACGCATCCGAGCCCGCTACGACCCCGGCGAGCTCGGGGTCGGCACGCAGTGCCGTCACGTCGTTGACGAGCTCAGCGCCCAGAGCGAGCGCTCGCTTCGCCACCTCGGCTTTCGCCGTGTCGATCGACACGGGCAGCTCGCCGCCCAAGGCCTCGAGCACGGGCATGACGCGGCGCAGCTCCTCGTCGGTCTCGACGCCCTTCGAGCCGGGTCGCGTGGACTCTCCCCCGATGTCGACGATCGCGGCACCCTCGGCGACCATCCGCCGCGCGCTCGCTGCTGCATCCTCCGGGCGCAAGTTCGAGCCGGCGTCGAAGAATGAGTCCGGCGTGACGTTGACGATGCCCATCACCGAGGGCCGCGGAAAGCGCTGCGCGAGCGGGATACGCACGATCGGAAGGCTAGTCACCTTCGAAGTCGAACCAGATGCGCATGGAAACGACCACTGCACCGGCTCAGGGCAACACCGGCCCGCTCGGCAAGCCTCGCTCGATCGGGCTGTCAATCCTCCTGTTCATCGTCACGTTGGGGATCTACGGGATCTACTGGGTGTACAAGACGCACGAGGAGATCAAGCAGCACTCCGGTGTAGGCGTGGGGGGCGTTGTAGGTCTGGTCATCTACATCGTGGTCGGGATCGTGTCGTTGTTCGTGATCCCCTCCGAGATCAGGCAGATGTACGAGAAGGACGGTCGCGAGTCACCGGTCCGCGGGACGACCGGGCTCTGGAACCTGCTGCTCATCATCGGCACGGTCATCTGGTTCGTGAAGGTGCAGGGCGCGCTCAACCGCTACTGGGAGAGCAAGGGGAGGTGACCGCTCGTCGCCGGCTGCGCCGGCGACGTCGCTCTTTCAGATGGGAACCTGGCGGTTCCCCCTCGAGCTCCCCCTGCGCTGATACGTGCGCCAGCCATCGTCTTCGAACCGTGCTGCGATGTCGGCTCACCCCCCGCGCTAGGGGTTACGGGGGTCACGATGTTTTGCAGGTAGCCACCGGCGGAGGGCGGCTTCGCCGCCCGCAGCCACCCCGCGGCCCCGGCGCGTCTATCCCCTCCCCGGAGGGGGGATCTCAAGGGGGGAACCGCAGGTGCCCCCCTTGAATAGAGCAACGTCGCCGGCGCAGCCGGCGACGAGCGGTCACCCCTGCGTGGGCTCGGGCGGCGGCTGCATCGTCGCACCCGGCAGCGGGAACGGCTTCGGCTTCAGAACCCGGCGCCGCTCGCGCTCCTTGGGCGGCTCCTCGCTGGGAGCCGGCGCCGGCTCGGCGAAGACCTCCTCCTCGGGGTCACCGCTGAGCAGCCGGATGTACTGATCCTTGTCGATCGTCTCGCGCTCGATGAGGATCGCCGAGATGCGGTGCAGCTCGTCGAGGTGCTCCTCGAGGGTGCGCCGGGCCAGATCGTGCCCCTCCTCGATCACGCGGCGGATCTCGTCGTCGATCTCGCGCGCGATCTCCTCGGAGTAGTCGGGCTCTGCGGACATCTCGCGCCCCAGGAACGGCATCTCGTGGTTGCGCCCGAGGACGCGCGGGCCGAGCTTCTCGCTCATCCCGTAGCGCATCACCATCTGCTTGGCGATGTGCGTGACCTTCTCGAGGTCGTTCGCGGCACCCGTCGTGACTTCGTGGAAAACCATCTCTTCGGCGGCGCGCCCGCCGAGGATGGAGGCGAGCTGCTGCATGAGCGCGGTCTTGGTCGTCAGGTAGCGGTCCTCGCGCGGGAGGGAGATCGTGTAGCCGAGCGCCTGGCCGCGGCTGATGATCGAGATCTTGTGCACGTCGTCCGTGTGCTCGAGGAAGTGCCCCACGATCGCGTGGCCCATCTCGTGGTAGGCAGTGATCTTGCGCTCGTGCTCGGAGAACAGGCGCGTCTTCTTCTCAGGCCCGGCGATGACGCGCATGATGCCCTCCTCGAGCTCCTCCTGGCCGATCGTCTTCCTGCCGCGCCGAGCAGCCAGCAGGGCCGCCTCGTTGACGAGGTTGGCGAGGTCGGCGCCCGTGAAGCCGGGCGTCCCGGCGGCGAGCGTGTCGAGCTCGATGGACGGGTCGAGCGGCTTGCCCTTGGCGTGCACCTCGAGGATCTTGCGGCGGCCGTTGCGGTCGGGCCTGTCGACGACGATCTGACGGTCGAAGCGGCCCGGGCGCAGCAGCGCCGGGTCGAGGATGTCGGGACGGTTGGTGGCGGCAATGAGGATGATGTTGTCCTTCAGCTCGAAGCCGTCCATCTCGACGAGCAGCTGGTTGAGCGTCTGCTCGCGCTCGTCGTGTCCGCCTCCCAGGCCCGCCCCGCGGTGACGCCCGACCGCGTCGATCTCGTCCATGAACACGATGCAGGGCGAGTTCTGCTTGGCCTGCTCGAAGAGGTCACGCACACGGCTCGCGCCCACGCCGACGAACATCTCGACGAAGTCCGAGCCTGAGATGGAGAAGAACGGCACTCCGGCTTCGCCGGCCACCGCTCGCGCGAGCAGCGTCTTGCCCGTGCCGGGCGGGCCGTAGAGCAGGACTCCCTTGGGGATGCGCGCGCCGAGCGCCTGGAACTTCTTCGGGTTCTCGAGGAACTCCTTGATCTCGTGCAGCTCCTCGACCGCCTCGTCCACGCCGGCCACGTCCTTGAAACCGATCTTGGGCGCGTCGGGCGTCATGCGCTTCGCACGCGACTTGCCGAAGCTCATCACCTTCGAGCCGCCGCCCTGCACCTGGTTCATGAGGAAGATCCAGAAGCCGAACAGCAGAACGAAGGGCAGCAGCGACGTCAGGATCGACCACCACGGCGACGAGCCGACTCCCTTGGAGTCGAAGGTGATGTTCGCGGCCGAGAGCTTGTCCTGCAGATCCTTCTGCGCAAACTCCGACGCGTAGTGCACCGAGCCCTTCTGGTCGTTGGTGAATTCGATGTCCGCCCGTTGCTTGCTCGGGACGAACGTGACCTCATGGATGCTGCTGGGAGCCTCTTGGATGCGGTCGTAGAGCTGCGAGGTCGTCAGCTTCTGCTTTTTCTCGCCTCCGCCCATGAAGGTCTGGCTCGCCAGATAGACGAGCAGCACGATGACGATGAGCGGGAAGAGGGCGCTACGGAAGAATCGGTTCAAAAAAGCCTCCGAACGGAGGGTAGCAGGGACTATTCAGACTGCTAGGGCGGGCGGATCGCCGCTACAAGAGCTCGGGATCGGGCCTTCGTTCGTCAGAGGCGGTTGGGCCGGCTGGGGTAGTCCCGGCTTCCTCACAACCAAGCGGGTCGGTGGTGCAGGGGAAGGCGGTAATGGCGGCGGGGCTCGGGAAGCTCCTGTTACGAGAGTGTTGACGCGGTCAACCATCCCTTAACGAGGCCGGGGCGACACACGGAAGCTGGGTCGCGGGAGGAAGTTGCCGAGCCGGCCGCGGCCTGGGCGCGCTCCGCCAACACCGGGACAAGTTGTTGGAGATGAGCGGGCCCTCGGAGGCCCGCTCACCTCACCCCCTTCAGATCCCGCTATCCCGGTAGTTCCTCCCCGCTTTCTTCCATCTCCCGTTCTCTCTCCTTGGCGCGATCTGCATTCGACTCGCGTTCGGGTCTGTCTTCATCTGGCGTGTCAACGACGGGATCACCTTGCTCCTGCTCTGGTGTGGTCACAGTCCCTCCTTGCTCTAGTGGACTGTGGTTCTGCCGCTCGACGTTACGCGCGAAACACAGCCTGTAATTGCGCTCGCGGAAATGCGCTAGGAGCGTCTGGTGAAACGCGCTTCCTCGGATCGAGCGAGTGCCCAGCCGGCGAGCACGAGCAGCGCGCCGAACGCGAGGAAGCCGATGTCGTATGCCGTCTGGTGCCCCACTCCCTCGCGGACGTGGTGAATCGTCAGGATTTGGTGGTTGGCGGTTCCTTCTACGAGGTTGAAGAGGCCCCATCCGACAAGCATCCATCCGCCGAACGCCCGCCCGCTCATCGCCCAGCGCGAGTCGCCTGTGCGCCGCCAGAGAATCCAGACGCCGACGGCGACGGCGACCCATGTGGAGGCATGGAAAAGGCCGTCCCAGAGAGTGTTTGTCTCCAGCCCGGCGACTGTCGTCTTGGGGTAGCTGCCCTCGCTGGTGAGCATGTGGTGCCACTGCAGGATCTGGTGCAGCACGATGCCGTCCACGAATCCGCCGAGGCCCATACCGAGAAGGATGCCCGGCAGCCGGGTCCGCGTTATCGCTTCTGCGCGGCCGGCGACCCTTCTGGGACGATCCTGTCGTGTGACATCCATGGAGGCGGTTCTATTGCCGCCCCCCTGGCCCGAAAACCCAACGGGTTATCCACGGGCCACTCGGGTTAGACCAGCGGTCTCAGGCCAGCTCGGCGACCAAGCCTTCGTCAAGCACTCCGACGTACGGCAGGTTGCGGTAGCGCTCGGCGAAGTCGAGCCCGTAGCCGATCACGAAGCGGTTGGGGATCTCGAAGCCCACGTACCGCACCGGCACCTCGATCTCGCGGCGACCCTTCTTGGTGAGTAGCGCGCAGACCTCCAGAGAAGCCGGTTCGCGGGCGCTCAGGTTGCGCACCAGGTACGAGAGCGTGAGACCGGAGTCGATGATGTCCTCGACGACGAGCACATGCCTGTTCCGGATGTTGATGTCGAGGTCCTTCAGGATCCGCACGACGCCGGAGGAGTCGGTCGCTGCGCCGTAGCTCGAGATGGCCATGAAGTCGACCTCGCACGGCACGCGCACGTGCCGCATCAGATCGGCCATGAAGAAGACGGCGCCCTTCAGCACTCCGATCAGCAGCAGATCACGGTCGTCGTAGTCGCCCGAGATCTCCTCGCCCAGCTCGGCGATGCGGTCGGACAGCGAGTCCTCGTCGATCAGAATCTCGGCCACGGCGCGGGTCAATTCAGTCTGGCTCATCTTGCCTCTCGGCTCGAATTCCCGTGGCTTCCACGATCCCCGGCACAGCCACCACCTCTTCGCCTTTCACCACGAGCGGCCAGGCTTCGCGCTCGGAGCGCGGCACCTTCGCGTTCACGAAGACGTCCTGCACCTTCGTGCTCCGGCCGGCGAGGCGGTCGCCTGCCCGCCAGCCTCGCACGTATAGGCCCGGTAGGTCGGACTCGATCGTCCACGGACCCCAGCGCACAGACCCTTGGAGGGCGACCGGACCGCGCGCCAACCAGAGGCGGTCGTACTCGCGTACGACCTGGAGGCCGCCACCAAGGTCGATCCGCTTCGACCCCTCACGAGAGGCGAGCAACGATAACAGGGTGTCCTCCACGCGTTTGGGGAGGCGTTGGCGCTCCTCGGCGAGGCCGAGCAGGTTCCGCTCGGCGGCCGGGTGGAGCCGCCGGAGGAGAGGCAGGACCTCGTCGCGGATCAGCCCGCGCGCTGTATCCGCATTGGAGCTGTCGACCCGGAACGCGAGGCCCGCGGCACGGCAGTACGCCTCCGTCTCCTCGCGCCACGCCTCGAGCAGCGGCCGCACGACCCCATCCTCGCGCCTGACCTTGATGGCGCCCGGCTGGCCGCGCGAGACGAGCCTGTACAACACCGTCTCGACCTGGTCGGAAGCGGTATGCCCGGTGGCCCGCAGACCGAGCCCCTCGGTCAGCGTGTAACGGATGTCCCGCAGTACCGCCTCGCTTTGGGCTTGTAACAGACTGCTGCTTGCTTCGACTACCTCGGCGCCCAGGACGTCGCGGCAAAAGCGGGCGTCCTCCTCCGACTCGGCGCCGCGCAGCTTGTGGTTCACGTGCAGTGCCGAGACGCGGTAGCCGAGCGCACCCAGGACGTGCCAGAGGCACGTCGAGTCGGGGCCGCCCGAGACAAGACACGTCACGGCTCCCCCAGGCTCGATCAGCTCGCGCCGGCGGATGTGCCGCTCGACGCGGTCGCGAAAGGCACGCGTGTCCACGGAGGAATTCTCGCAGTGGGCTACGGCGTTGCGGGGCCGGGAACGACGACCTCGCGCTCGAGTAGCCAGCCGTCCTCGTGGCGCCGCCAGATCTCGAGCAGGAAAGGACCTGGGACTCCGTCACCCTCGTCGTCGAGGGCACGCTCGTAGCAGACGGCCGCCTCCCGCTCCCCGCGCGTGACGATCATGCGCTGTCGGGCTTCCACACGCAGCCCCGGTGAGCCGGCGGCGCGCACCAGCGCTTCGTCGCGCGAGAACGCGCGGAAGCCGCCCTCGCCCTCTTCGAGCCCTTGGTATCGGGGAGCGAGGAAGCGTTCGATCCCGCCCGCCTCGTACGCCCACGTTGCCAGGTACTGGTCGTGGACGGCAGCGAGGGCGGCGTCCGGTTGCTCCGCAGCGGCCGCCGGGAGTCGGTCTGCCTCGTCGAATCCGAGCCGGCGGGCGTGTTCGCGCGCCCGCGCGAGGAATCGATCAGCCTCTTCCGCGAGCCGCGCCGCGTCGGGCGATCCGGCTTCGAGCGCCGCGTCACGCGCGCGGCTGAGATGGTTCGCGAGGACGCCGGCGTGATGCTCGACGCGATCCCGGACGGCGCCCTCGACCCACACAGCCGCCTGGTGGTGCTTGGCGGCACGATCGCCGGCGGACAGGCCGGCGTCGACGGCGTCCCGTACGAGCGAGTGCAGGAACGAGTACTCGGCCTCTCCCGAGAAGGAGGCAACCGGCTCGGCGTGCAGCAGCTCGCTCCGAGCCAGCTCGTCGAGAGCGCGGCAGGCCTCCTGAGCCGAGATGCCGGCGAGCGCCCCGACAGCGCCCGCCCAGAACGTGTTGCCCACGACCGCGCCGTCCTCGAGCGGGCGGCGCAACTCCGGCGAAAGTCGGTCCAGGCGCCCTGCGATCACGTCGGCGAGCGCATCCGGCGGTGCGGTGCCGTCCGCCTCCCGCAGCAGCCGCGCGGCCTCTACTGCGTAGAGCGGGTTACCACGGGCGCTCGCGGCGACCGAGGCGCCGGCGCCGTCGACGAGAGCCGCCGCGAGGCGTTCGATCTCATCGTCCTCCAGAGCCGCCAGCATCGTCTGCGTGAGGTTGGCCCGCCGGCGGCCCCAGGCCGGATGGCGCTCGAACAGGCCCGGCCGAGTCGCGCAGAGGACGAGCAGCGGGACACGGCCCGCGGAGTCGGCCAGGTGCTCGAGGAAGTTGAGCAGCCCTTCACCGGCGCAGTGCAAGTCGTCGATGACGCAGACGAGCGGGCGTTGCTCGGCGACAAGCTCCAGAAAGCGGCGCCACGCCGCAAACGCCTCATCCCGCTCGAGCCGCTCCGGGCAGCCGTCGACCTGCGCCCCGACGAGCGGCGCGAGCCTGGCGGTCAGCCACTCGCGCTCCCCGGCGGCGCCCGTCAGCGTGCGGACAGCGGTCGCGAGCTTGGTGCCTGCCTCGGCAGCCGTATCCGATTCGAGGATGCCAGTCTGCGTCTTGACGATCTCGCCGAGCGCCCAGAACGCGACCCCAGGGCCGTACGGAGGACAGCGACCCTGTCGCCACACCGCGAGCTCGCGCTGCTCGCTGACGTAGGCGCGGAACTCGCGGATGAGGCGCGTCTTGCCGATGCCCGCGTCTCCGACGAGCACGATCGTCTGCGGCGCCCTCTCCTGGAGCACACGTGCGTAGGTGCCCTTGAGTAGCGCCAACTCCGCCCCGCGGCCGACGAAAGGCGTGTCGCGGGTCTGGCCGATGTCGGTGTCCGCGCGGACCGCGGTCGCACGGTGGACCGCGAGCGGCTCCGGCTTGCCCTTCACGACTACCGACGGCAGCTCCTCGTATGTGACCACGTCATGCGTCGCCTCGTACGTCGTTTGGCCGACCACCACCGTGCCGACGGGCGCAGCACCCAGCAGCCGGGCTGCGGTGTTGACGGCGTCCCCGGTGACGAGCCCTTCGCCCTCCTCGAAGCGTGCTCCCAGCGCCACAACGACGTCGCCCGTGTTGACCGCCGCCCGCACTGCTACCTCTCTGAAGGCGTCGTCCTCGTTCAGCTCTACGACCACGTAGGGCAGGCGCAGCGCCGCGCGCACGGCCCGCTCCGCGTCGTCACCACGCGCGACCGGCGCTCCGAAGACCGCCATCACGGCGTCGCCGAGAAACTTCTCGACCGTGCCGCCGTACAGCTCGATCTCCTGCTTGATGCGGCCGAAGTACGGCCGCAGAAGCGCACGCATCTCCTCCGAGTCCCCGCTCGAGGACCGCAGGGAGAAGTCGACCAGATCGGCGAAGAGCACCGAGACCTCGCGGCGCTCCTCCAGCTCCACCGGTGCGTGGACCACGACGTCCTCGGGCTGGGCGCGGCGTGCGCGGCGGCTGGGCGCGCGAGGCTGCCAGACCGGGGCCCGCTCGACCCTGCCGGGCAAGGGAATCGCGTCCAGGCCTGCGTACCGGAAGCGCCGGCGGGTGCGCTCATACGTCGTCTGGCAGACCGCGACGCCGTTCACGGGCGCAGCCCCCTGTAGCGCGCCCGCGATGTTGACGATGTCGCCGCTGACGAGCCCGACGCCGCCTGCATCGCCCTCGCCCCCGACGAGCACCCATTCCGAATTGACGCCGACGCGGACTGCCAGATCGAGCGCCGGCTCGGCTTCGTTCAGGTCGGCGACGAGCTCGGGAATCCGCAGAGCGGCGCGAACCGCCCGCTCCTGATCGTTCCCTTCCTGCTCCACGACACCGAACACGGCCACCACTGCGTCGCCGATGAACTTCTCGACGCTGCCTCCGTGAGCGTCGATCTCAGCCCTGGCTCGCGCATGGAAGGGGCGTTGAAGCGCGCGAACCACCTCGGGGTCCGTGCCGTGGGAACGCGACGTGAAGCCAACCAGGTCGGCGTAGATGACGGAGACGAGCCGCTTCTCGTTCACCGGTGCCCCTTCGGGTAGTGCTGCCGAGCCTGTATTGCCTGGAGGAGGCACTAGGCCATTCTCCCTCCTCGGACGCTCAGTCGAAAGGGCCCGGCATGTGCCCCGGGGCGTGTCTCGACTCGCGCGGCAAAGGCGCGCGTGACGGCCGCGAGCGATGGACGTACGACGCAAGCTCCACGACAGCCCAGCGCGCGACCCAGGCAGCGAGCCCGAGCGTGGCGACCGCTACCAGGTGGGAGCGGCGCACCACGCTTCCAGACGCTCGACGGCCGCACGAAGCTCCTCCTCAATGAGGCGGTAGGGGCGCGCGTAGTCGACCAGGTCGACGCGCGTGCCGGGATCCTCCCCGCGCGCCGCAGCGATCACGTAGGCGATGGGCAGCGAGTGCAGGACGGCGAGCACCTGGCGCTCCGGCCGCTCCGACAGGCGCCGGAAGCCGACTGCGTACCGCGTCGCGATCGCCAGACGGCTTTCGCCGCCGCCCGTCGGCTCGTCGCCCGAGGAGTGACTCCAGGCCCAATCGCGGTAGGCGTCGAGTGGCCCACCTTCGAACTCGCCGTAGCGCGGGTCGTTGAGCTCCGGCCAGACCTCGATGCGCACGGGCCTTCCATCCAGCGCCAGCTCCGCTGTGCGCCTGGTGCGCTCGAACTCCGTGACGACGCACAGATCGAGCCGCGCGCCGCGCAGCTCCTCGCCGAGGCGCCCCGCCTGGCGCTCGCCGGCGACCGTCAGCGGGGCGGACGCACGCGGGTCGCCGTTCACCGCCCGCCGCGCGCTCGGCTCGCTCTCACCATGGCGGACGAGGATCGCGGTACGCATCGTGACGAAGGGTAGAGTCGGAGCCGTGGTGGACGGGAGCGAGCGCGGGTCACCAGTCGAGCTCGACCCCGAGCAGTTCCGGGCGCTGGGGCACGAGCTCGTCGACGAGATCGCCGGGCTGCTCGGCGATCTGAGCAGCCCGTCGGCCCGGCCGGTCACACCCGGCGAGTCGGTCGCCGACGTGCGGGAGGTCCTCGGCGGCGCGAGCCTGCCTGACCGCGGTGAATCGCCCGAAACCCTCCTCCGCGAAGCTCGCGAGCTGCTGTTCGAGCATTCGCTGTTCACCGGGCACCCTCGCTTCTGGGGCTACGTGATCGGAGCGCCCGCGCCGCTCGGCGCGCTGGCCGACCTGCTGGCCGCGGCGGTCAACCCGAATCTCGGCGGCTTCCCGCTGTCGCCGGTAGCGACGGAGATCGAGCGCCAGACCGTGCGCTGGCTGGCAGAGCTGATCGGCTACCCGAGCGACTGCGGCGGCCTGCTGGTGAGCGGCGGCAACATGGCCAACTTCGTGGGCTTCCTCGCCGCACGCCGCGCGAAGGCGCCTTGGGACGTCCGCGCACGCGGCGTGGGCGAAGGCCGGCTGCGCGTCTACTGCTCCGAGGAAACGCACACGTGGATCCACAAGGCAGCCGACATGTTCGGTCTCGGCACCGATGCGATCCGCTGGGTGCCGGCCGCCGGCGACCTGCGGATGGACGTCGCCGCGCTACGCGCGCTGATCGCGGAGGACCGGGCGGCCGGCAATCAACCGTTCCTCGTCGTCGGCACCGCCGGCTCGGTCAGCACGGGCGCCGTTGACCCGCTGCGCGAGCTGTCCGGCCTGTGCCGTGACGAGGACCTGTGGCTCCACGTCGACGGCGCGTACGGCGCGCTCGCGGCGGCCGCGCCGAGCGCGCCCGACGACCTGCGCGCCCTGGACCTGGCCGACTCGATCGCGCTCGACCCGCACAAGTGGCTCTACGTGCCGGCCGAGGCCGGGTGCGCGCTCGTTCGCAACCCGGACGACCTGCTCGAGACGTTCGACTACACGCCGCGCTACTACCACCTCGATCTGGAGGAGCTGCATTACTACAAGTACGGCCCCCAAAACACGCGAGGGTTCCGCGCTCTGAAGGTCTGGCTCGCGCTCCGGCACATCGGCCGGGACGGCTACGCGCGGCTGATCCAGGAGGACATCGACCTCGCACGGCGTCTGGGCGAGCTGGTCGCCGCCCATCCCGAGCTCGAGCCCGGCCCCGCCGGACTCAGCGACCTTCCGCTACGTACCGGAGGGCGAGCAGGACGAGGACGCACTCGACGGCCTCAACGAGGAGCTGGTCGGACGCATCCAGCGAAGCGGCGAGGCTTTCGTCTCGAACGCAGTGGTGGACGGGCGCTACTTCCTGCGCGCATGCATCACGAACTTCCGGACGACCCGCACGGACATCGAGGCGCTTCCGGAGATCGTCACGAGACTCGGCTCTGAGCTAACCGGAAGTGGCAAGCTCTCTTCGGCCGCGGAGCGATAAAGCCGCACCTGCAAGAGCGATCCGCCGGCAAAACAACGAAACGCCCACTCAGCGGCCTTTTCGAGCGATCAAAACAGCACGCTCCGGTAGGTGATCGTGCGCCGCATGCCGATTGCCTCGTAGAGGCGGATCGCGGCCTCGTTCTCGCGCCGCACGAACAGACACACCGTGGGCACGCGCTGCAGGAGGTAGTGGCACAGGTCGCACATTCCGCGCCGGCCGTAGCCCCGCCCGCGCACCTGCGGGTCGACCCACACCTGCTGGATCTGCACCGCGCGCGGCGTCCACGCTGACGCCTCCGCCTTGAAGAGGATCGTCTCGTCCTCGGCCCACAGCCACGAGCGGCCCTCCTCGATCTGGGCCTGGGTGCGCCACCGGAAGGCGTCGGTGTCCCGCGCCAGTGGATCGATGCCCAGCTCACCCTCGTGGGCTGCCGCGCAGGCCGGCACGAGCAGCTCGAGATCCGCAAGAGTCGCCGCGCGCAGCCCAGTCTGCGCCGGCTCTGGCTGGTCGTCGATCACGAAGACCGGCTGCAGCGGGCGGTCTTCTCTGGGGGCCGGCAGCCGTCCCCGTGCCGCCTCCCAGAGCTCGGTGACGGCGTGTTCCTCTCCGATCAGCATGCGCGGCCTCGCACCGGCCGCCGCCTCGGCGAACGCGCCGCAGCCCTCGCCGGAGGGGACGACGTTGGCGCCCACGTGGCACAGCGCGCTGAGGCGGCCCCTGCGCTCCACGGCCAGGAAGCGGCCCGTGTGGCGGCGCGCGGAGTCCTCCAGGAAGACCCGCTCCACTGGATCGCCCGCGCAGAAGTCGAGGATCTGATCGAGCGAAGGCTCGACGAGTCCCAGCATGGGTCGATCGTTGCAAGCCGGGCCGCCCGGCGCGAGCCACTAGTGTCCGCGCTGTGCCGATCCACCTGCGCGCCGAGCCCGGCGACTATGCCGAGGCCTGCCTGCTGCCGGGCGATCCGCTGCGCGCGCGCTACATAGCGGAGTCGTTCCTCGAGGGCGCCCGCGAGGTGAACAGCGAGCGGAGCCTGCTCGGGTACACGGGCCGGTACCGCGGACGATCCGTTTCGGTACAGGCCTCCGGGATGGGCTGTCCCTCCGCGGGCATCGTGATCGAGGAGCTCATCCAGCTAGGCGTCCAGCGCATCGTGCGCGTTGGCACGTGCGGGGGCTTGCAGGCGGATCTTCAGATCGGCGACCTGATCGTCGCCCTCTCGGCGGTGCCGGCGGATGCCACGGCCACGCACCTGATCGGCGGAGAGCCTCACGCCCCGACCGCCGACTGGGAGCTCATCCACGGCGCCGTGCACCAGGCGAAGGAGCTCGGCAAGCGCGCACGCGTAGGACCCATCGTCTCGAGCGACGTCTTCTACAACCCTGACCGCGGCCAGTACGCACGCTGGTCGGAGCGCGGAATACTGGCCGTCGAGATGGAAGCGGCGATGCTCTTCACGCTCGGAGCGCTACGCAAGATTCAGGCCGGCTGCCTGCTGATCGTGAGTGATGTGGTCGTGGACGGCGAGTTCGTGCGCATCTCCGACGAGGAGATGAAGCGCGCGGTCGACGAGATGACCGAGCTCGCGTTGGCGACGGTGACCGCCGAGCATTGAGCGGCACCGTCTTCCTCGTCAACCCGGCGTCGGGTAACGGGGCTACGGGCCGCTGGTGGCCGAAGGTCGAGCGACGCGCGGCCGAGCTGGGGCTGGAGCCTCGGACGGTCGTGAGCAGCGGACCTGGAGAGCTCGTGGAGCAGGCGCGCCGCGCCGCCGACGACGGCGCGGAGGTCGTAGTGGCCGTCGGAGGTGACGGCACGGTTCACGACGTGGCCAACGGCCTCCTGCAGGCGGCGCGCACCCCGCCGCCGGACCTCGGCGTGGTCGCGCGCGGGACGGGCGACGACTTCGTGCGGGCGCTCGGCATCCCGACCGGGCCGGACGCGCTCTCCACCCTTCTCGAGGGCCGCACTCGCGCGATCGACGTCGGACGCGTCCAGTATCGGGCCGCCGACGGAACCGACGGCCGCGCCTATTTCGTGAGCATGGCCGGCGTGGGGATGAGTGGCGCTGTGGCACGCCGCCTGTTCACGACGTCCAAGGCGCTCGGCGGCCGCATGGCAGGGCTCATCGCCACCTTCGCCGTGTTCAGCCGGTGGACCAACGCCGAGCTGAGCGTCACGGTCGACGACGAGCACAGGGAGGGTCTCATGGAGGACGTGCTCGTCGGCAACACGGAGTTCCACAACGGCGGCATGCGCCTCTGTCCCGGCGCCCTGCCGGACGACGGCCTCTTCGACGTGCTTCTGATCGGCGACGTCTCGAAGGCCGATCTGGTGCGGACGTTGCCCAAGCTCTACCGCGGCACCCACCTGTCGCACCCCAAAGCCGAGCTGGTGCGGGGCGCGACCGTGACCGTCGACTCGGGAGCCGCTCTCCCGATCGAGCTCGACGGCGAGCAGCCCGGCACGACCCCGGTGCGGTTCGAGATCGTGCCTGGTGCGCTGCGCGTCCGCGTGCCCGCTTAGGC
>DAITAO010000049.1:0-22962 GCA_036824245.1 Gaiellaceae bacterium
TGAGCTGGCCGCGCGCGAGGCCGCGCTGGAGGAGCGAGCGCGCCTGCACGAGCACCGTGAGCGGGAGCTCGGCGCGCAGATGGAGGAGCGGCAGCGCGAGGTCCGCGAGCGCCTCGAAGCGCAGGAGCGCACCCTCCAGGAGCGCGCGGCGGATCTCACACGCCGGTTCGAGGCACTCGAGCCGCGGGAGCGCGAGCTCGCGCAGCGGGCCGGGCAACTCGAGCTGCGCGAGTCCGAGACGGCGAAGCGGCTCGCCGACCGCGAGCGCGAGACCGCAGAACGCGAGCAAAAGGCCGAGGAGTACTTGCGGCGCAGCAGCGAGCAGCTCGCCGAGCGGGAGGCGGGCTTGACCGAGGAGGTGCGCGAGCGTGAAACGGCGGTGACGACGCGCGAGGCGGCTGCCGCGAAACGTGAGCGGGAGATCGAGGAGCAGCTCGAGGATCTGCGCTCACGCATCGCAACCGCCGAGGCGAAGGAGCGGGAGATCGAGCGGCTCGACCAGCGCCGCCAGAGCGCCACGCAGGAGCTGGCCACGCGCGTGGCGACGCTCGAAGAGCGAGAGCGCGGCGTCGCCGCACGCGAGCGAGAGATGGCCTCCGCGGCGGAAGAGCGCGAGCGCGCGGTGGCTGCGCGCGAGCAGGAGGTCGCCTCGGCCGTCGAGGAGCGCGAGCGCGCGCTGGCCGAACTCGAGCAGGAGCTGGCCGCGGGGCGTGAACAGCTTGCCCGTGAGCTCGCAGCCCGCACCGAGGAACACGAGCGGGCCCTGGAGTCCCGTGGCGAAGAGCAGGAGCGCAAGCTGGCTGCCCGGGCGAAGGAGCGCGAGGTGGAGCTCGCCGCCCGGATGCAGGAACGTGAGCAGGCGCTCGCCGAGCGCGAGCAAGCTGCGGCGGCGGCTGCTCAGGAGTTGGAGCAGCGCGAGAAGCAGCTCGCGGAACGAGATGGGGAAACAGAGCGCGCGCTCGCAGAGCGCCGCCAGGCTGCCGAGCGCGAAGCCGCCGAGCGCGAGAGAGAGCTGATGGCGCGCCTGCAGGAGCAGGAGCAGCAGGCCCGCCGGTCGCTCGAGACGAGGGAGCGCGAGCTGCGCGAGCGGCAGGCTGAGCTCGACGGCATGTGGGAAAGCCTCGAACGTGAGGCGCTGGAGCACGTGGAGCAAGAAACCGCGAGGCACCTAGCGGCACTGGGGGAACGCGAGCAGGTGCTCGCCCGCCGTGAAGCCGCACTCCTCGAGCGCGAGATCGCCTTGCGTGATGCCGGGCCGCCGGCGCAGGAGGCCGCGCCTGTTGCCGAGCAGCCGCCCGCTGCTGTTGCCGAGCAGCCGCCCGCGCAGGAGGCCGAGCCCCCGGCCGAGGAGCCCGAACCCGCTCCGTCGCGACCGACTCCGGTGCCCGACCAGCCGGCCGAGACCGAGCAGCCGCTTGAGCCCGCCGCGAAGCGGCCGGGCGCAGCCGACGGCGCCGTACCCCGCGCCGGCGGCCGTTGGAATCTCGAGGAGCTCGCGCGCCTTGTCGAGGAGCGCGCGGACGATTTCCCGGAGCGCGTCGACGAATGGCGTGCGTACCTGGTCTACCTACGCGATTTCGTCGGCGCCGACAGTCTGCTGCCCGGTTCGTTCGAGGGCCTCGTCTACGACGTCTTCGGCGTGCTGATCGAGGAGCCCGCTCGACGCACATAGGCGGCGACATTCGCACGCGCCTAGCCCGAGCTCGCGGTCTCCTTGTGAGGCGCGCCGACCGGCTTCGACTCCGGCGACCCTCGCTGGCGCAGATAGATGGTGAAGACCGCCATGGACCCGACGGCCAGGAACTCCGACTGCCAGTTCTGCAGAGTGCGCTCCCAGAACTCGGCCTCGCCGAGATAGCCAGTCCACGAGATGGTCGGCTCGCCGTGCACCTCCATCTGCTCGTTGAATGCCCGCCAGCCGGTCACCGCCTGCCCGAACCAGGAGGCCAGGAAGATGGTTCCCATCACCACGAGCAGCGAGTTCGAATAGACCCTCAGACGCCAGCCGCCCAGGCGCGCCCAACGGGGCGAATCCGGGCCCGCGTAGCGGCCCACCCGCTGTTTGCGGTCTGATTCGAGGCCGACCTCCTCGAGCTGCTTCGACTCATTGGATCCTCGCTGGAAGAGCCAGATGGTGGCGAGCACGAACAGGAAGAACTGCAGGTACTCGGACTGCCAGTTCTCGAGCATCTCCACGCCGAAGTTCGACGAGAAGACGTAGTCGGAGTACGAGACGGCGGCGCTGTCGTGGCTACGAGCGTCGGCGTTGTATTCCAGATGCCCCGCCACCGACTGCCCGCCCAGCGCCATCAGGAAGAGCAGCCCGAAGAACAGCGACAGCGAGTTGTCGCGTAGGAACCGCATCAGCTCTGTGTTACGCCGATGACCGTGAAGAGCGTGATGCCCGCGACCACGACAATCACGTAGGCGGCGAACACCGTCCGCATGGCGGCGCTATTCGCGGCGGTCCGGGCGCCTCCTGCGGTTAGGCTGGCCGTTTGATGACAACTGACTTCACGCCCCCGCTGGAGAGCTTCGCCGAGCTGATCGTCGGCTTCGCGGCCAACGTGCAGGAAGGGCAGATCGTCAGCGTGCTGTCGGAGCCGGGCAAGGAGGAGCTCACGCGCGCCGTTGCCGAGACTGCCTACCGCCACGGCGCGCGCTATGTCGACGTCTGGTACTTCGACCTGTACGTCAAGCGCGCGAGGATCGCATTCGCCGCCGATGACTCGCTCGACTACGTACCGCCCTGGTACGGCGAGCGTCTGCTGCGGCTGGCAGAGGAGAGAGCAGCGCGCGTGACGCTGGCGGGCCCCGCGGCGCCCGGCGTGCTCGACGACCTCGATCCCGTGCGCGCCGGCCGCGACCGCCTCCCCACGCTCGCGGAGGTCGGCCGAGTCGTCAACGATCGGACTACCAACTGGACGGCTGCGCCGGCACCCACATCCGCGTGGGCGCGGCTGGTGCATCCGGAGCTCGACGCGGACGCGGCTTACGCGCGCCTCTGGGAGGAGATCGGCTACGTGTGCCGCCTCGACGCAACGGATCCGAGCGATGCGTGGCGCCGGCGCATGGCAGAGCTGGTCGAGGTAGGCAGGCGGCTGACCGCGCACCATTTCGACGCCCTGCACTTCGAGGGGCCGGGAACCGACCTCACCGTCGGCCTCCTGCCCTCGTCGAGCTGGCAGGCGGCCGAGTTCGCCCGAGAAGACGGGCTGCGCCACCTCGTCAATCTGCCCTCCGAGGAGGTGTTCACCACGCCGGATCCCGAGCGGGTGGACGGCGTCGTGCGCGCCACGCTGCCACTCGAGTACGTCGGGTCGATCATCAACGGCCTCGAGGTGCGCTTCGAAAGCGGGCGGGCGGTCTCATTCGAGGCCGAGTCGGGCGCGGACGTGCTGCGCACGGCGGTCGGGCGTCACGAAGGTGCAACGCAGCTCGGCGAGGTGGCGCTCGTCGATCGAGCCGGGCGGATCGGGCCGCTCGGCACGGTGTTCTACGACACCTTGCTGGACGAGAACGCCGCGAGCCACATCGCGCTCGGCCACGCCTACACGTTCGCGGTCTCCGCGGAGGACGTCGAGCGCGCCAACAAGAGCGAAATCCACATCGACTTCATGATCGGGTCGAACGAGGTGGCCGTCACGGGCATCGACCCGAGCGGCGAGCGCGTTCCGATCCTGCGCGCCGGCGACTGGCAGATCTGAGCTCCCTCCAGCGGGGGTTGACTCGGCCGTCGTGACCAAGACGAGGTGTGGGGAAGGGTTGCGGTCCCGACGGCGACCGACGCTACGGCGAGTCTGCGACCAGACTGGGCCAGTCGTACCTTGCGCCGATCGCTCGCAGATGCGCGCGGGTTTCTTCGTCACAGAGCACCCCCTGAACGCCGGCCTCGTAGAGCGTTCGCGGGTCGACCCCCAGCGAGAAAGCGGCCTCGTACTCACGTGTGAGGTCGGTGTCGAACATGGCCGGGTCGTCGGTCGACACAGTGCAGGCGACGCCGGCCTCGACGAGCTGCGCGAGGGGATGCTCGGCGAGCGAGCGAACGGCTCCCGTGCGCACGTTCGAGAGCGGACAGATGTCCAGGACAGTTCCGCGTTCGGCGAGCTCCTCGACCAGCGCAGGCTCCTCGACGGCGCGGATGCCATGCCGGATACGGTCGGCGCCCAGTGCGTCCAGCGCGCCGCGCACGGAGGCGGGCCCGACCACCTCGCCGGCGTGCGGCACCGAGCCCAGACCCTCCGCTCGCGCACGCTCGAAGACGCGTGCGAACAGCTCGGGCGGGAAAAGTGCCTCCTCCCCGCCCAGGCCGACACCGACCACGCCACGGTCGCGGTACTTGAGCGCGTAGTCCAGCGCCGTCTCGGCGTCGTCGACGGGCCCTCCACGCGTTATATCGGGCGTGAGCCGCACCTCGACTCCGTGTAGCTCTCGGGCTTCCTGGGCGCCATCGCAGTAGCCGCCGAAGAGCTCGTCCCAGCCGACGCCGCGCCAGGTGCGCTCGATGGGCGAGAAGATCGCCTCGATGTAGACAGCTCCGTGGCTCGCCGCCTCGGCGGCGTACTCGACCGTGATACGGCGGAAGTCGTCCCGCGTGCGCAGCACGTTCGTGGTCAGGATCCAGATCTCGATGAAGTGGTCGAAGTCGCGGAAGCGGTAGAGGTCGGCAAGCTCCGCATCTGTACGAGCGGGCAGCTCGAAGCCGTTTCGCCCGGCGATCTCGAGCAGCGTACGGGGCCGGATCGTCCCTTCCAGATGGACGTGCAGCTCGATCTTTGGGAACGGCACGCCCAAAACCCTATGTAGGCGGGCTAGCGGAGCGCGAGCCGCGGCGAGGGCAGACGCCGCAGGACGGGCACCTGCATCGCAGCCAGCACGAGCACGAAGCACCCGAGCGCTAGCAGCACGTCCCCCACGGAGTACACATTCGCCAGGGGCAACCAGTCCGGTGCCGCCCAACGGTCGACGAGCCACTCGACTCGCGGATCGCCCGCGGTGACGCTGTTCTGGTGGCCCTCGGCCATGCCCATGGCCTCGGCCGCCTTGGGTAGCGCAGGCATGAGGCCGCCGTTGGCGACGATGGCGACGACGTTCGAGAGCATTCCGGCCGCCACGATGAGGACGCCGCGAACATGGAGGTTCAACGCAGCTGCGCAGAGCAGACAGGCGTACGAGCCCAGCCAGAGCCAGCGCGCAAGCTCGTCGTCGGTCGTCCAGGGGAGAAACCCGACCGGGAATGCGATCAGCTGCAGCGCGATCGCACAGTGGATCAGCCAGGCCGCGTGCAGGCGCAGCCCCATCAGCGCGCCGAGTTTGCCTCCGAGCGCCAGGCCTGCGACCACGGCCGCGGCGAGCACGAGCAGGAAGACCATCAGGCGACCGCGCTCTCGACCAGGGCGAGCGAGCGCTCGAGCGCGTCCACCACGGAGGGATCGAACTGGGTGCCGCTCTGCTGGCGCAGCTCGACAAGCGCCTCGCCGACCGCCATCGCGTTGCGGTAGCAGCGCTCGGTCGTCATGGCGTCGAATGCGTCCGCCACCAGGATGATGCGTGAGCCGATCGGGATCTTCTCGCCCTTCAGGCCGTATGGATAGCCGCTGCCGTTCCAGTGCTCGTGGTGGTGGAGGATCCACTCGTCCACGGGATGCACGTCGAGCCCCTGGAGGAGCTGGTGCCCGATCTCCGGGTGCCGGCGGAGCGTCAGCAGATCCTCGCCTTCCACCCGGCCCGGCCGCTGGAGAATGTCGTCGGGGATGGCGATCTTGCCCAGGTCGTGGAGGAGCGCGGCAAGGCGCACCTGTGTCACGTCGCCCTCGGAGAGCCCCAGCTCGCGGCCGATGCCCTCTGCGAGCACCGCGACCGACTGAGAATGGCTGCCGGTGTACGTGTCTCGGGCGTCCACGACCCTGATGAGATTGCCGACGGCGCGCAGCCGGGCGTCGTACTCGACCGTGGCGGCCAGCTCGGCCGGCCAGGACAGCTCCACGACCGACGGGCTGTACACGCACCAGCGGTTCTTACCGTGCCGCTTCGTCCAGTAGAGGGCGACGTCCGCCACCCGCATCAGCTCCTCGCGATCCCCCGCGCTGGCCGGGTGACATGCGATCCCGGCGCTGAAGGTCATGCGCGCGCGCTCTGGAATGTCGATTTTCGCGACCGCCGCTTGCAGCGTGGCGATCGCTTCCACGGCGGCGTCCTCGCCGCCGTCGACGATGAGAGCGAACTCGTCTCCGCCCAGCCGGTAGGCCTCGGAGCACCGCAGGCTCGACACAGCTTCCGCGAACGCGACCAGCATGCGATCGCCGACCGGATGGCCGAAGCGGTCGTTCAGCAGCTTGAAATCGTCGATGTCGAGAAGGCAGAGCGTGACCGGGGAGGCGCTTTCGGCGTGGTGCGCGAAAGCAGCATCGATGTCGAGCTCATAGGAGCGGTGGTTCTTGAGGCGCGTGAGGCTGTCCGTGGACGCGGCGTGCAGCGCAACCCGTGAGCGAAGCGCATAGCGCTGGAAAAGGGTTAGCGCGAAGAGTGGGCCGGCGAGCAGCACGAGCAGCGGTGGCCACACGGTCCAGAGCGCAACGGCCAGCGCTGCGATGAAGGCCATGATCGCGAACGCAGGGCCGGAATGGCGCAGATGGTCGATGATCACGCTCCTGGCTCGAACACCTTCGAACAGGGCGATCGCGACGCAGACGAGCGCGACGTTGAGGCCCACGAAGATGGCGCCCTCGACGAACGAGAGCCCCGTCAGGAAGCCGAGGTGATGCGCGCCGACCGCATCGTCCCCGGCGAACAGGAACCAGGGCACGGACGCCGCAAACGCCGCAATGGCGTACACGGCCGTGTTGAACATTGTGCGCAGGAGAGGCGTGCGCGCGGCGAGCTGGGCAGTGGTGAGTGCGATCGCCCCGATCAGCACGCCGAACTCCCAGCCGAAGAGAATCTGGCTCGAGACGACGAAGACGAAGGCGAGGGACACCAGTCTGGTGCCCCCTTCATCGAGAGGAATCGGCTTGAGCTCGGCGAGAACGGTGAGAGCGAGGAAGACCGCGACTCCAACCGCGGCTCCCAGTTCAGGCGGAGAGGAGATGACCCCCCAGATCGCCCCGCCGATCAACGGCAGCGCAGCGAGCACGAGTGCCAGCGCGTAGGCGAACAGCCGGGGTGGATACCCGCAGATCGAGGTGGCCACCTCAGGGCGCGGAGGGTTCATCTCCTAAGTCCTGCCGAGAGCTAGCGTGCCCAGCGAGTGCCAGCGCCGCTTGCGACGAGAAAGGACGCGAGCGTTCCGAGAACCAGGAAGAGCCGCGCGTAACGATGATGCCACCGGATCATCTGTGTCACCTCCTTTGGAGTACCGCAGGACAAAAAAGATGGGCCCGAAGGCGTCTTCCTTAGGAAGTAGCTCGAATCCCGACCGCGTTCCTCCCCCAAAAGGGTGCTCGGAGGGGTGAATTGCGGGTTAGAGGCCTGGTGAACGTTCCGGTGTACGACGCGGTGTACGTGCCAGGCTGAAGCCTGGTATGCGGTCGACAGGCAGTTCGTCGTTCGGGCCTAGGGCGGCGGGCCGGTTCCCAGGATCGTCGCGAGGTAGGCGAGCACGTCCTCCTCCTGCGTCCCGGTGACGAGGCCGCCCGGCATCACGCCCTTGCCGCCATCGATGGTGGCCTTCGCAGCGGCGAGCGAGATCGTGCTCCCGGCAAGCGTCGGGCCGACGCCGCCGCCGGCGCCGCCGTCACCGTGACAGCTGGCGCAGTTTGCCGCGAAGAGGCGCTCGCCGGCCGTCGCGTCGCCGAGGGCGACGCCGTCCGACGCGGTGGCCGGAGTCGCCCGCTTCGCCGGATGCCACTGGGCGAGCGCGAACGCGGTCGCTGAGACGAAAACGAGCAGGATCGCCGGCACAACGAGCAACCGGACGGCGCGGGGGAGTCGCAGCAGGGGTGACTCCGGCACGAGGCGATCGTAACGAGTAGGGTCGCCCCGGAGGACGCCAGGTGCTGTTCAGCGTCGAATCGACCTACACGGACATCATGACGTCGGTCTTCTCGACGACGATCGCCGCGAAAGCGTGGTTCGCGACCGCCGCCGTCGCGCTCGCAGTCGTCCAGGTCTCCACCGGTGCGCGCATCTTCGGAAGGCTCCAGAGCCTGATTCCGATCGGTCGACCGTGGATCAACCGCATTCATCGCTTTTCGGGACGGCTGGCAATCCTCTGCACGCTGCCGGTGGCGTTTCACTGCATCTTCATCCTGGGCTTTCAGACCGACGACGCGCGCGTGTTTGCCCACTCGACGATCGGCTCGTTCGTCTACGGCGTCTTCGCCGTAAAGGTCTTCTTCGTCCGAGACCCGGATCACCCGCGCTGGACGCTCCCGCTCGTGGGCGGCACGCTCTTCACCGTGCTCGTGGCGTTGTGGAGCACCTCGAGCCTCTGGTACTTCACGGAGGTCCGCTTCGGCTTCTGAGCTGCCCCGGCGGGCCTCTCGGTTACTTGATCGTCCTCGCCAATGGCCGCACCAGCGGCTCGAAGGGCCGACGCGCGACGATGGCGTAGGTCTTGCGTCGCTCGCGCCAGACGTAGACGACGCCGAAGGGCCCGAGCAACCGTCTGACCGCCCGTATGCCCAGGCGCAGCCTTCGCTGCGTTCCCGGCCACGCCTGCTCGGTCCAGTCGCTCACGGGCGTCCGGCTGCGCGCGAAAAGCGCGATGCCCTCCCAGCGGACCGTGTACCCGCGCGCCGTTCGCCGCACAGTGGGCGTGGCCCCGCGGAGTCTGGCCGGCACGGCTACGGGCACGGCATAGCCCTGTTGGACAGACAGCCAAAGCCGTCCGAACTGAGGCGGCAGCCGCTCCGCCCTCACGCCGGCCCGGAACCCGCGGCCGTAGGCGGCCTGGACTGCGTCGACGGTCTTGTCCAGCCGGGCTGACTGGTGCGCGAACTGCGCACCGATCGCGGCGTGGTCGCGCAAGATCTTGTCGTCGCGCGACTGGAGCTCCTCGACCCGCCCCGACTGGCGATCGTAGGCGAAGTAGACCAGCGCCGTCGTGGCGGCGAGCAGCGCTGCTACGACCGCGACGACCAGTGCCGCGACGAGCGCCCAGCTCCGCGTCGCTCGTGCGTCCTTGGGCAGGCCATCGGGGCTTCCACCGCGCCCGAGCAGCCGACCCGCCGCAGTGAGTCCCTTAGCCAAGATCTCGCGCCTCCCCGCGCAGTCGTAGGCTCGCCGAGCATAACGCACTCCCAGAACTTCGGTCGGCGTGTCGCCCGGCAGCTTCGAGAGGGCAAGTCCGGGCGCCTCTCATCGCGGTCTCATGTCGCCTGTCTATGCTCGGCGCGGTCTCTCGCGAGGAGGTCTGGAAATGAGACGCAAGCTGGCGATCATCGGGGTCGGTGTCGCGCTGCTCGCCGCCGCTCTGGTCGGGCTCGGCTTGGCCGCTTTTGACGACGAGGAGACGATCAAAGGCCCCAACGCGGAGCGCGCTGCGCGCGCCGCATTGCAGTCGACCGGCGGCGGCACGCTGCTCGGCGTCGAGAAGGGTGACGACGGCAACTCGGTCTACGAGGTAGAGATCCGAACCTCCGACGGCAACGTTGCGGAGGTGCTGCTCGACCGGAATTTCGCGGTGATGGAGACCGTGTCCGGAGACGACGACGACGGAGGCGACGACGACTGACCTTCCAAGGTCCGGGCCCGGTGTCCTGGGCGGGACGCGGACGCGGGGGACGGTCAGGGAAGCTCAGCCAGAACGGGCCAACGACACGATTCCGTTCGCGACGGGGCTTCGCATGGTGGCGCCGGGCGCGGCGTGCGCCCTGGGTACTCCCGGTCAGCTCCGGCGACTCACGCGCCACTGTGCGACGAAGTCGTCCCCATAGGGACGTCCGCCGGCCGCCGTTGCCTCGCGCAGTTCCTCGAAGGAGTAGGGAATCCGTCTGAACTCGACCGAGAGGCCGCTTTCCTCGAGAAACACCAGGGCGTACTCGGCGACCGGTGTGAGCTTGAAGTCGTCCTCGGGCTGGTGCCGGTCGTAGGCGAGGCCGACACTCCCTGGGTTGACGTACAGCGCCTCGCCGATGCGGCGGGTCCATTGCGTGTGCGTATGGCCGCCGGCGAGGAGATCCGCGCGGTGATCCTCGTACGGCGCCACCGAGGCGCGCTCGAAGTCGGGCAGGAGGAGGTCGTGGTACGAGCGCGGGGAGCCGTGGAAGCAGAGGAGCCTGTACGAGTCGACCTCGAGCTCGATCGTCGGCTCAAAGGCGCGGATCAGGCTGACTTGTTCCGGCTCGAGCCGGCTCAGCGTCCACTCGCGCACGTCGAGGTGCTGCTCGGTGAGCGGCTCCGGCGAGTCGGCCGCTACCTCGAGCAGGAAGGCATCGGCGTTTCCGAGCACCGTGAGGCAGTCGAGCGTCTCTAGCCGCTCGAGCGTCTCGGCCGGCTGCGGTCCGCCCTGCACGACGTCGCCGAGGCACACGATCTGGTCGACGCGGAGGCCGCTGATCGAGTCGAGAACGGCGCCGAACGCCACGTCGTTTCCGTGGATGTCCGAGATCAGCGCGATCCGCGTAGTCCGGCCGTCGTTTTGCATCGGCCGAACCTAGCTGCTCGCCGGCGCGGCTCGCCCAAGCACGACTGATTCCGGTAACCAGAAATCAACCGATTTGCAGGGCGTTCCGCAAGCTGGTCTCGGCGTCCCGCAGCGGATCTTCGGGGTCATCCTGTTCGATCACGTACCACTCGACCCCGGCTCGCCGCGCTGCCGCGAGCAGTTCCGGCCACGGGAGGATGCCCTCGCCGAAGGGCGCATCGGCGCCGTCGCGCGTCATGTCCTTGATGTGCAAGAGCGGGATCCGGCCGGCGTAGAGCGCAAGCACCTCAACCGGGTCGGCGCCGCCCGCGTGAGCCCAGTAGACGTCGAGCTCGAATGACACGAGCGCGGCGTCTGTGGACGCCGCGAGGCGGTCGAGGAACGTCTCGCCGGTCGGCGCGCGCGTCTCGATCTCGAAGGCATGGTTGTGGAACGCGAAGCGGATGCCGGCGCCGCTACAGACAGCTCCCCAGGCGTTCAAGGTGCGCGCGACGTCGGCAGCCGCGTCGGCCGTATGGAGATGGCGCGGCAGGCTGGGGAGCACCGCGAACCGGCAGCCGAGCTCTCCGAGCTCGTCGAGTGCCTCCGCTGCGCGGGTCTCGAGCTCGTTGTACGACACGTGTGCGGCGACGGCCTGAAGCCTGTTGTCGTCGAGCTCCGAGCGGAGCGCCTGCACCGACAGCCCGTGGTAGCCGGCCAGCTCCACGGCTCGGTACCCGATGCGCGCCACCTCCGCGAGGGTGGCCGGAAAGTCCAGACGAGCCTGGTCGCGGACGGTGTAGAGCTGAAGCGCGATCTGGCCGGGCTCCATCGCGTCAGAAGGTCGTCGCGAGCTCGACGGCGCGGCCCTCGTCGCTGGAGAGCGTCGCCGCAAGCACGATCTCAAGCACATGGCGGGCGTGCGTAGCGGTGAGCACCGGCGTCGCGCCGTCCTGCACGCACTCCACGAAATGTGGAAGGCCCGCCATGATCAGGCTCTCCGTCGCGGCAGGCGGCGGCGCGACGCTTTCCCACTGCCCCTCGCGGAAAAGATCGACAAGTCCATTCGCGTTGTACCAACCGGACGCCGCGATGCTGACCGTCCCCTCGGTGCCGTGGATCTCGAGCACCGGCGCCTTGCTGGCGGGCACGGTGAAGGCGGCAAGCACCTGGGCGAGCACGCCGTCGGCCAGCTCCAGATGGAGCACCACCTGATCGTCCGCGGCCACTTCGATCGTCTCGCCCTCCAGCCGGTCCATGAGCGCCTGCCGGCGCGGGATCGCGATGCCGCTGAACGCCTGCACGCGCCGAGCCGGGCCGAGCAGCCCTGTGATGGCGTGCAGGACGTACACGCCGATGTCGAGCAACGGCCCAACGCCCGGCCCGTAGAACGGACGCGGGTCGCCGGTGTACTCGCGCCAAGCTGCGGGGCCCATGTTCGCGATCTGCGCAGTCGCCAGCGTCGGCCGGCCGATCGCGCCCTCGGCCAGCGCCTGGCGGAGCCATACGAAGCGCGCGGTTGCCATGACGGCCGGGGCGCAGAGGAGGAGGGCGCCGCGCGAGTCGGCCAGCTCGATCAGAGCGTGAGCCTCCTCGAGCGTGCCCGCGAGCGGCTTCTCCGAGTACACGTGGCAGCCGGCCTCCAGGGCTTGCGTGTTCACCTCGGCGTGGAGAGGCGCCGGCGTGAGGTTGATGGCTGCGGTGAGGCCGGGCGCGGCAAGCAGCTCGTCCAGGCTGCCGCACGCCCGGGCGCCGGGAAAGAGCGCGACGGCCTCCGCGACCCGGTCGGCTTGTGGGTCGAAGCACGCGATCACACGAGCCTGGTGCTCCAGCGGCGCGAGCCCGGGGAAGTAACTGCGGAAGGCCACGTCGCCGCAGCCGACGATGCCGAGCGTGATCACAGCCGCATTCTCTCGCTACGGGGCGCTGCCGAGGCCGGTCACTCGGCCAGCTTCTTCCGCGTTGCGCGGGGAAGCCCTGCGACGACAAGGTCGTAGCTGTCCTCGAGCATGCCGACGACCATGGCGTCTGGCAGCGATCCTTCGAGCGTGATCGTGTTCCAGTGGCGCTTGTTCAAGTGATAGCCGGCCACGATCGCCGAATAGGTCGCGCGCAGCTGCTCGGCCACCGCAGGGTCACACTTGACGCTGACCCGCAGCGGAAGCGCGCGGAGACTGCCGAGCGCGAACATCTTGCCGCCGACCTTGAAGACCGATGTGTGCGCGTCGAACGGAAACTCCTCCGTCACCCCCGGCCGGGCCAGGCACCACCGTCGCAGCGCCGCCGCCTTCACGATCGCTCCTCCACGCGGTGTAGTTTCGCGATACTCGGCCTGGCCGGCGCTAGCGTTCGAAGCGCCGTGGCGCACCCCGACCTCTCGAGCGAGCAGGCCTACGTCGACCACGCGTACGTGTGCCTCGACCGCATGCGGGAAGTGCTGGGGAAGGCGCCGGATGCTGCGGTCGGGGAGGTCGCGGCCGAAGCGCTCGAGGCGTGGGCCTCACGACGGCTCGTCACCTTCGAAGACGCGGAGCGCGGGCTCTGCTTCGGCCGGATCGACGTCGACACCACGCCGGAGCCGCTCTACGTCGGGCGTCGCTGGGTGCACGACGACGACCAGAGCGTGCTCGTCATCAACTGGCAGGCGCCGGCGGCCCGGCCGTTCTACACGGCGAGTCCGGCGGTGCCGCACGGCGTCACGCTGCGGCGCCGCTTTCGTACGGAGGGCCGTCGCCTGGTCGACATCAGCGACGAGGCGCTGGACGGCTCACTTGCCGATGCCGCCGCGACGGTCGACGACTTTCTGCTCGAAGAGCTCGAGCGCAGCCGCGACGCTCACATGCGCGACATCGTCGCGACGATCCAGGCGGACCAGTACCGGTTGATAACCCGGGAGCCGATGCCGCCGCTCGTCGTGCAGGGCGGGCCCGGAACCGGCAAGACGGCCGTCGGCTTGCACCGCGCGTCGTTCCTGCTCTACACACACCGCGCCGAGCTACGCCGCATCCTCGTCGTCGGGCCGAACCCGACGTTCATGGACTACGTCTCGCATGTTCTCCCGATCCTCGGTGAGGAGAACGTCGATCAGCGCGCGGTCGGTGAGCTCGTCGAGGGTGTCTCGGCGACACGCTCCGAGCGGCTCGAGGCCGAGCGGCTCAAGGGGGATCCGCGCATGGCGGACGTGGTGCGGCGAGCGATCGAGCTCCGACTCGCGCCGCGGGCGGAACGCTTCGAGGCTCGGGTCGGGGGGACCTACATACGCGTCCGGGAAGAGGACGTGGCGGCGCTGCTCGCCGAAGCTCGTGCGGAGCTCGGGCTCGGCGCTGCCGCGCGGGAGCGATTCAGGATGAACGTCCTGCGCCGCTTCTACGAGAGCTACGGCGCCAAGCTGGGCGGCGGCGCTTTCTATGCCTTCGACGAGCTCGAGCGAGCATTGCGGCGTGAGGGCCGCCTGACGCAGTTCCTCGACCGGGTCTGGCCGGTCATCCGGCCGGACGCGCTCGTACGCCAGCTGCTCGGCAACCGCGTCAAGCTCGCGGAGGCCGCGGAGGGGATCCTGGACGACGACGAGCAGCGGCTGCTCGTCCGCCGCGCCGCGGGCTGGACGCCCGGCGATTTGCCGCTCATCGACGAGGCCCGCGCGCTCGCACACGAGCCGCCGACCGCGTACGGGCACGTGATCGTCGACGAGGCACAGGACTTGACTCCCATGCAGCTCGGCATGGTCGGCCGGCGTATGGCGGGCTCGTTCACTCTGCTGGGCGACGTGGCGCAGGCGACGGGCGCGGTGCCGTATCCCCGCTGGCAGGAGCTGCTCCCGCACCTGCCTGACGGGGAACAGGCAGAGATCACCGAGCTCGAGCACGCCTATCGCGTGCCGCGGGAGATCATGGAGTACGCGCTGCCGCTCCTCGAGCTGATCGCGCCGGAGGTCCGGCCGCCGCTCTCGTTCCGGACGGGTGCCGCACCCCCGCGCATCGTGACGACGGCTGCCGACCCGCTCGCCCTTGCGTTCGACGAGGCGGCGCGGTTGGCGGGCGAGGAGGGTTTGCTGGCGGTGATCGCGCCTCCGTCGATGCGCGCAGGCGACCGCGCCGTGTCCATCTTTGACGAGACGCACGTGCCTGTTCTCACGCCGCGCGAGTCGAAGGGCCTCGAGTTCGACCACGTAGTCGTCGTCGAGCCTGCCCGTATCGTCGGGGAAGCCGTTGACGGCCAGGGCCTCCGCGAGCTCTACGTCGCGCTCACGAGGCCGACGAGGACGCTCGTCGTCGCCCACTCGCAGCCGCTCCCCGCGCCCCTCGGCTGAGAGCGCGCTGACCTCGCTGGGATTGACCCTCACAGAGGCAACCCGTCCGGCCGGGGACAGTCCCTGCTCCAGAGTCGGCGCCGCTTGGCATCCTGACGAGGTGGCTGCCGAGCTCGCCATCCGCATGCAGGGCGTGGTCAAGCGCTACGGCGTGATCACGGCTGTGAACGGCCTGGACCTCGACGTGCCCGTGGGCACCTGCGTCGGCCTGCTGGGACCGAACGGGGCCGGGAAGTCGACGACGATGCGATTGCTCACCGCCCAGTCGATCGCCGACGAGGGCCGGATCGAGGTACTGGGCTTCCACTTGCCGGAGGAGTCGAAGGCTGCCCGCGCGCAGTGCGGCGTCTCGCCACAGCTCGACAACCTGGACGTGACGCTGACCGTCGAGCAGAACTTGCTCGTGTTCGCGCACCTGTACCGGATCGGGCGCGCCGAGCGACGCGAGGCGATCGAGCGGGCGCTCAAGATGGCGAATCTCGTCGACCGCCGGGATTCACGGGTCGACAAGCTCTCCGGGGGGATGCGCCGGCGCCTGCTGATCGCCCGCGCGCTCGTGCACCGTCCGCGGCTCGTGCTCCTCGACGAGCCGACCGTCGGGCTCGACCCGCAGGTCCGCCAGGAGCTCTGGGCGCTGATCGATTCGCTGCGCTCCGAAGGCGCCACCATCCTGATGTCGACGCACTACATCGAGGAGGCGCAGCGCCTCGCCGACACGGTGCTGATCATGTCGCACGGCAAGGCTGTGGCTGCGGGACCGCCGGCGGAGCTCGTCGCCGAGCATGCCGGGCGCGACGCCCTCGAGGTCTACGGGCCACCCGGCCGGCTCGCCGAGGTCGAGGCAGACGCAGGAGCTGCGGGCTTGCGCACCCGGCGCACGGGTACGAGCATCTCGATCCTCGGCGTAGACGGCACCCACGGATACGCGGTCGACGGGGAGCGCCGGCCGGCGAACCTCGAAGACGTCTTCATGCTGCTCACCGGCGAGGAGATCACCTGATGGCGACGACGGCAGCGAGCGGGCGCCTCGGCCGGCTGGAGCGCCCGGCCCTCACCGGCGTGCTCGTGCGCGAGGTAGTCAATTTCTCCTCGTACTGGCGCTCGAGCACGTTCTCCTCGACCGTCGAGCCGACCATCTACCTGCTTGCCTTCGGTTTCGGATTCGGCTCGCTGGTCAGCGAGGTGGCCGGCTACGACTACGTGGAGTTCGTCGGTACCGGGACCGTGGCGACGGCGGTGCTGTTCTCGGCTGCCTTCCCGGCCATGTTCGGGACGTTCGTCAAGTACCAGTTCCAGCGCACCTACGACGCGATCCTCGCCGCGCCCGTGGATACCGAGGAGCTCGTCACCGCCGAGGCGCTCTGGATCGCCACGCGAGCTGGTGTCTACGGCTGTGTGCCGCTGCTCGTCGCGCTCGTCTTCGGGCTCGACCCGGCGTGGGGGATGTTCGCAGTACCGGTGATCGCCTGGGTCTCGGGCTTCGGCTGGGCGTGTTTCGGGATCATGGTCGCCGGCTTCGCGAAGTCCTTCGAGAACTTCAACTACGTCGTCAGCGCGGTCATGACGCCGCTCTTCCTCGTCGCGGGCACGTTCTTCCCGCTCAGTGAGCTGCCGGAGTGGGTGCAGGTGCTCGGCAACTTCAACCCACTCCACCACACCGTCGAGCTGGTCCGCCACGCCGCGTTCGCGTGGCAGGGATGGGAGGATCTCGCCCGCCTCGGCGCGCTGGTCGTGTTCGGGGCCATCCTGTGGCGCATCGCGATCATCGCGATGACGCGCAAGCTCATCGATTAGCAGGACGGTCTCGCGGCCAGGTCGTGTCGAGCTTGTCCGAGTAGAACGCAATCGCCTTGCGGTAACGCTGGATCGAAGCGTCCGCCGAGGTTTCTGTCAGCGCTCGCAGCAGGAGCTCCATCGACTCCTCGTGCCGGCCGAGGTTGTACAGCACCATCGCCAGGAAGACGTCGAACGCGCCGCCGGCGCCGAACTCGTCACGGCCGCGGCGGAGCAGCCGCTCGGCCTCGGCGTAGCGTCCGAGCGTCCGGTACGTGCTCCCGAGCCCGAGCAGTGCTCCCTCCAGATCGTCGCGCTGGAGGCCGAGCTCGAGGGCTCGCTCGTAGAACGGGACCGCGGCCGATTCGAGACCCGACGCGTCGAGCGACCAGGCGGTCTGGTACTGCGTCACGGCGTCGTCGGGCCGCTCGGCCACGAGTGCGAGCAGCGCCTCCCGGGCCGCTTCAAGCTCGCCTGCCTCGCGGAGCTCCACCGCCGCGGCGAGCCGCTCGTCCACAAGAGCATCGTACGGGGATCCGATGTAATCGGCGGCATGGCGACGATGAGCGACGCGGTGCTCGGGCAGCGTGCGCTCAACCGCGCGCTGCTCGAGCGCCATCTACTTCTGAGCCGCGTTGAGGCTTCGGTGCCCGAGGTGGTCGAGCATCTCCTGGGGCTTCAGGCACAGGCTTCGATGCCGCCCTACTACGCCCTCTGGTCGCGCCTGGAGGGGTTCGACCCGAACGAGTTGGGACGCATGCTCACCGATGGTGAGGTGGTCCGGCTCACGCTGATGCGCGGGACGGTGCATCTGGTCACGGTCCGTGACGCGCTCTTGCTGCGGCCGCTGGTGCAGGTCGTGGTCGAGCGTGCCCACAGGGGCGTCTTCGGGCGGCGGATGGGCGCCGCGGATCTCAGCGAGCTCGCAGCGGCCGTGAACCAGCTGCTCTCCGAGGCGCCGCTGACGGCGCGTGACCTCGGGCGTCGGCTTGTCGAACGCGGCATCGGCGACGACGCCGAGGCGATCGGCAATGCTGCCCGCGTCTACCTTCCGCTCGTGCAGCTCCCGCCGCGTGGGGTCTGGGGCGCCGGCGGCCAGGCGAAGTACGCAACGATCGAGTCGTGGACCGGTCGTGAGCTCGAGGTGGAGCCTTCGCTCGACGACTTGGTGCTGCGCTACCTGAAGGCCTTCGGGCCGGCTTCGGTCATGGACGTGCAGAACTGGTCTGGTTTGACGAAGCTCAAGGCGGTGCTCGATCGGCTGCGGCCCGGGCTCGTGACCTTCCGGGACCAGCACGGCAAGGAGCTCTTCGACCTGCCCGACGCGCCGCGGCCCGATCCGGACGTTCAGGCGCCGGTCCGCTTCCTGGGCGAGTACGACAACGTCCTGCTGGGCCATGCCGACCGCCGGCGGATCATCCCGGCGGACTTCCCGTGGGACGCCATGCTCGCCCACGCCCGGTTCGTCAGCAACCTGCTCGTCGACGGGATGCTGCGGGCGACGTGGTGGATCGAACGCGGGGGCAAGCGGCGCGCCACGCTCGGCATTCGCCCATTCGGGAAGCTCTCGCGCGTCGAGCGCGAGCACGTGGCCGCGGAGGCCGAGCGGATGATCGACTTCGCGGCGTCGGACGCCGAGATCCGTGCCGTGCGCTTCGAGGCGCCGGTCACCTAGCCCGGTTCGCTCCGCTTGGGCTTGATGTCGATCGCGCGGCGGCGCGCGAAGCTCGTAGAGACCACGGTGCGCTTACAGCTGGAAGTTGTCGTAGAAGAACTGCCGCTTGGCCGCGTTGTAGTCGGCTTGCGAAGCTCCCTCGTGCGCCCGCTTCATGGCGTTGTATTGCTCGATGAGCTGCGGGTCCGCAGCGATCCTGCGCCAGGCGTCGCCGTGGTGGAGATCGTCCAGGCTGCCGATGACCGTCAGCGCGACCTCAACCGGAGGCTGCGCGCCGGGGGCGTAGAAGAAGGCTCCTTCGGAATGCCAGACGTCCAGGTGGAACGGTTCGTAGAGCTCCGAGAGCACACCGCGGGCCCGGTCGAACGAGCGTGTGTCGGTGCGCACCTGAAGGTCGACGTCGCCGCTGGTCAGGACGCCGGGCACCGACGTTCCTCCCGTGTGGCGAATCTCCGCGTCGGGTAGCCGTTCGCGGATCCGGCGCTCGTGCTCTGCATAGGCTGCGGAGGATTTCTTTGCGAACGTCTCCGATGGAAGGAAGCGCGTCTCGGGTGCCTCGTTCAGCGTTCGGGACCGATGTTCCTGATTTGAGCGTCAGGGAGCGAGAAGTGCAGGCTCGGTGATCGTGAGCGTCAGCGCGTCCGCGTCAACTGTCGCTTCAACCCCGAGCGGAAGCGTCGCGAGGCTCGCCCCGTGCCCCAGGGGCAGTCCGTAGAGCACCGGGATGCCGAGCCCGCCGAGGCGGTCATCGAGCACGTTCTCCAACGTCTTCGATCGCGGGGCAGAAGTGTGCTCGTACCACTCACAGCCCGCGAGTTCTCCGACGACGATGCCGCGCACCCCTTCGAGTTTCCCGACTTGCTCGAGGTGAAGCAAGGCCCGGTCGATCTGAATCGGCGCGCTGTTGCACTCCTCGAAGAAGAAGATCGCCCCGTCGAGGTCGGGCTCCCAGGAGGTGCCGATCGTGTAGATGAAGTCGACGAGACACCCGCCGACCAGCCGACCGTTCGCCCTGCCCCCCGCGATCGAAATGACTGTCAGACGGTCGCGGTCCTCCGGCACCGGACCGGTCGTCTCGCCGGCAAGCACCTGCAGGAACCGATCGGCCGTGAACGGCGAAGGCGAAGGCGTGCCGAACATCGTCAGGCTGGGCCCGTAGAAGGTCGCTAATCCCGAGCGAACGAGAAGCGCCGCGTGCAGAGCCGTGATGTCGGAAAGACCCACGAACGCCTTCGGTGTCTCCGCGATCGCGTCGAAATCGAGCAGCGGGATCACCTGCGCCGAGCCGTAGCCGCCGCGCATGGTCTGGATCGCGTCGATCTCTGGGTCGGCGAACGCCGCCTGCAGGTCGCTGGCACGGACCTCCGGGCTGCCGGCGTGCCAGCCGTCCTGTTCGAGCGCTCCGGGCAGGAGCCTGACGCGATAGCCCTTCGACTCCCACCAGGCGACGCCGCGCTGGACCTCGGCGCGCGTCTCAGGCGGGCTCCCCGGCGTGACAACGCCGATCGTGGAGCCCGGCGGCGCAGCATGAGCCAGCGAAGCGTTCACACGCCCACTCTACGAGGTGATCAACACACCAGCGGAGCCAAAAAAGGCAGCCAAGCTCGTCATTGGGATTCAAGTCCTAGGCCGCGACTGACGGATGGCCGGCGCCAACGATCCGCCTGGCGTGGAGTCCGTAGGAATAAACAAAACTGACTTGATTGATTAATCTCGTTTGATGTATAGTCGCTGCCCTTGGCAGCAACTTCAACTCGCGGGCAGTCCCCGGTGCGGTTTCTGCAGCTGGCCGGTCATCCCCTGCGATGGCAAGTGCTGGTCGAGCTAGCACGCAGTGATCGCAAGGTTCGCGAGCTGACCGGATTGCTCGGGCTGCCGCAAAGCCTGCTCTCCTACCACCTCAACCGTCTGCGAGCGGGTGAGTTGGTGTCGATGCGTCGCAGCTCGGCCGACGGCAGAGACGCCTACTACAGCGTCAACCTGGCTCGCTTCGGCGAACTTCTCGCGGCGACCGGGGAAGCGCTGCATCCGGGCTTGCAACTGACGCCGGTAGCGCCGGCCGATCGCGACAAGCAGGCCCTCTCGACTCCCGCTCGGGTGCTGTTTCTCTGCACCGGCAACAGCACGCGCTCGCAAATGGCGGAGGCCCTGCTCGAGCACGTCACGGACGGCGGCATCGAGGTCTCCAGCGCCGGCAGCCATCCCAAACCACTGCACACGAATGCGGTACGCGTGATGCGGGCACAAGGGATCGATCTCAGTGGCCGGCGCTCGAAAAGCGTGAACGAGCTCGTCGGGCAGCACTTCGACTTCGTGATCAGCCTCTGCGACCGGTTGCGCGAGATCTGCCCCGAGTTCCCCGGCCACCCCGAATACATCCATTGGAGCATCGCCGACCCGGCGCTTGAAGGCGACTCCGACGAAGAGACGTACCCCGCGTTCGAGCGCACTGCCGCCGAGCTCGGTGTGCGAATCCGCTTCCTCGTCCAGCTGTTCGAGAACATCCCACCAACTCCGGAGGTGAACTGACATGCCCGCAGTACTGGTCAGCGACTGGTCAGAAGAGTCGACGATGGATACGGGCGAGCCTTGCTGGTTCTGCCAGACCGAACGTGGCGAGCAGACCCCACCCGGAGGGTGGATCTACGACGACGGCACTTGGCGGGTTGGCCACGTGCCCGAGGGTTGGGCGCCCGCAGGCACCCTTGTCTTCGAGTCCTGCCGCCACTTCCTCGACTTCACCGAGATGAATGCCGAAGAGGCTGCCACCTTCGCTACCACGACCGGCAAGGTCATGGCGGCCATCAAGGAGGTCACGAAAGCGGACCGCGTCTACCTTTGGTCGACGATGGCGCGCTATCCGCACCTGCACATGTGGCTGCTCCCGTGGTGGCGGGACGCCCCGAAAGAGGGCCCCGAGTACCTCGCGGCGATGTCAGAGCTGAGCCCCTCCACACACGACCAGGCCGAGAAGACCGCTCACCGGATCAAGGCAGTCCTCGCCTGAGAAGGTACGAGAGCGAAAATCTTGAACCCGCGTCGCGGGCTCACTCTTAGCCGCCCGGATCGGCCTTCCGCAGGAAGGCTGCGCCTGACCACTCGGGGAAGGTCGCGGGGTGGAACGCGTAGGCCCACATCGAGCTCGGCTCGATGCGCATGAAGACGACGCCCTCCCCCCACTCGAATGGGCTCGAGCCATAGATTTCGTGCCAGACCGGCTCCAGCTCCTCGACGCCGTCGTCGTCACGACCGATGATCGTCGCGTGCCCGTGAACGACGATGCCGATCGTGTCGCCGTCGATGGCGCCGCCTGTGTCCTCGATCGATGACTCGCAGTCAGAATGCGCACCAATGCGAGCAAGCCAGAATTTGATCTCGACCGATCTGGCACGCGTGCTCGATCGCGTCGACCTTCGTGCGGTCGTGCTTGTTGAAGGCGTCAGCGACCGGCGCGCGCTCGAAGCTCTGGCTGAGCGCCGTGGTCGGAATCTGGAAGCTGAGGGCATCTCCATCGTGCCGATGGGGGGTGCGCAGGCCATCGGAGGATTCCTGGAACATTTCGGCCCTCAGGGGGTTGACGTCAGACTGGCGGGCCTCTCTGACGCCGCAGAGGAGCGCGACTTCCGGCGCGGTCTCGAGCGGGCCGGCCTCGGCTCCAACCTCACTCGCGCCGCTATGGAACGACTCGGTTTCTACGTATGCGTCGCAGACCTGGAGGACGAGCTGATCCGCTCCCTCGGTGCCGCCGCCGTCGAACGGGTCGTCGGCGCTCAGGGAGACCTTGGATCGTTCCGCACCCTCCAGAAGCAGCCTGCGTGGCAAGGGCGGACGAAGGAGGCACAGCTTCGGCGCTTCATGGGCAGCGGCGGCAGCCGGAAGATCCGATACGCGCGTCTGCTTGTCGATGCGCTGGATCTCACCGAAGTGCCTCGGCCGTTGGATCGGGTACTTGCTCATGTTTGACGCATCGATGATTAACGCCGCCGGATGTGACGCAGGTGACCTCGGGCACCCCTTCGTCGACGAGCGCCGGCACAGCACATAGCGAACCCGCCAGGTCGCGCCTCGCTGGTCGATCGACGTCAGTGCGAACGGTGTCCTCGGGCCAAGGCGCCGAGGAGATCGTGGTTGCTCAGCCGACGACCGGAGCCGGGTCGGACATTCAGCAGCTAACGGAGATCGCGCGCCACATGGCCGGGGCGCGGACCTCGGCGCTGTCGACGGCCGAGCCTCGTCTAGCCGACTCAGTCACCCCGCCTCCTCCTCTGCCGTCCGCTCGGCCGTCGGGAGCACCTCGAGACGCTCTTCTGGAATCGGCTTACCGCTCTCGATCGAGAGGCCGTAGGTGCCGGCGGCAAGGCGCCTTTCGGCGCGTTCGACAGCGCCCAGTTGTCGGCGTAGATCGTCCGCCAGCCCCTCGTCGAGCTCGTCTTGATACAGATCGGACGCCTCGTCGGCCGGATTGTCCTCGTCAGCGGACTCGCCGCTGCCCTGGTGGCCGAGTCGGCCCAGCGCCCGCTCGATGCGCTTGCGCTCGCCAGCCAAGAGTTCGCGAGCCCGGCCGTGATCCATCAGCTCACGTTACCGAAGCAAAGCCTCGACGGCTTCCAGGAGTCGAACAACGCAGACGTCTCAGCTGCG
>DAITAO010000117.1:0-7319 GCA_036824245.1 Gaiellaceae bacterium
GGAGCCGGCCTCCGCCGCCGCCTGACGCCGCTCGCGGCACGGTGCTCTCCGGGCCTGTACTGAACATACTGTTCCCTCCGGCCCCGCACCGCACGCGGCGCCCGAGGAACGTGCCCGATAGATGCGGCTGAGACAGTCCCCGCTCGGGACAGTCCCCGCGCTGACAGTGACAGTCACTGTAAGAAGCGTCCAGCCTCACAGCTATGCTCGCGCGCTATGAGTCGCGTGGGCGAGATCATGACGCGCGAGGTGCTCGTGGTCGCACCCGAGGACACGCTCGGCTACGCCGCCGAGGAGATGGTCGGGCGCGGCGTGGGCTCCGTGGTCGTGCTCGACTACGGACGCCTGATCGGCATCCTCACGGAGCGCGACCTGTTGCGCGCGGTGGCCGGGCGTGTGCACTCGAGCGAAGCGCGCGTGCGCGAGTGGATGACTGCCGATCCGATCACCGTCTCCGAATCGACATCCGCCGCAGAGGCTGCCCGCGTGATGCTCGAGCACGGCTTCCGTCACCTGCCCGTCGTCGAAGACGAGCAGCCGGTCGGCATCGTGAGCATCCGCGACGTCGCCAAGTGGGGCGTCGAGGCGGCTTCGGATGCCGGCGTGACGTCCGAGAGCACCTGACCGACTCGCGTCCCAAGCTGGTTCGGCCGCGGGAGGGCCGATGGATCGCAGGCGTCTGCGCGGGGATTGCCGATCGCTTCGGGCTCTCGCGCGGCCTGGTGCGCCTGCTCTTCGTCCTGTCGGTCGTGTTGCCGGGGACGCAGGTTCTGGTCTACATCCTGCTCTGGATCCTCATCCCCAGCGATCCCTGACCTTCTACTCGAGGACCCACTCGCCACCGCGCATGATCGGCGCCGAGGTGCCGTCCGGCGCGATGCCGTCGACGTCCACCTCGTCGCTTCCGATCATGAAGTCGACGTGCACGGACGAGTGGTTGATGCCGGCAGCGGTGCGCTCCTCCCAGCCGAGCTCGGGGCCGCGCGGCAACGACTCGGGCAGGCCTTCTCCGTAAGCGATGTGCGAGGCGGCGTTCTCGTCGAAGAGCGTGTCGTAGAACGTGATGCCGGTCTGGCCGACGCGAGAAGTCGAATCGACGAGCGCGACCTCGCCGAGCTGCGACGCGCCCTCGTCGCTCGCCATGTGCTCGCGCAGCACATCCTCGCCCTCGGCGGCGCGGATGTCGACCGCACGCCCCGCCTCGAAGCGCAGCTCGATGTCGCGAACCATCTTGCCGAGCAGGAGCAGCGGCTTCGTGGAGCGGACGACGCCCTCGACGCGCCGATAGTCGGGGGACGTGAACACCTCCTCGGTGGGCATGTTGGGGACGTGCGGGTGACCCCACGCGGTCTGCGTCTTCGCACATTCCCAGATGCCGCCTTCGAGCAGGCCCACGGTCAGCTCCGTGCCGGGCCCGCGGAAGCGCACCGCGTCGAAGCGGCGCGCGGTTAGTGAACGCGCCCGCTCGGAGAGGCGTGCGATGTGCTCGCGCCACGCGGCCGCCGGGTCGGGCTCGTCCAACCGCACCGCGCGGACGATCGCCTGCCAGAGCCGCTGTACGTCTGGCTCGCCGAACGCGGTCTGCGCCCAGCGCTCGGTGGGCTGCGCCACGATCGTCCAGTTGACGCGGCCCTCTGTGACGACCTCCAGGTAGGCCTGCCGAACGTCCTTCTGGGTGGAGCGCGCCAAGCGGCCGCCGTCGACGCCGTGAAAGAGGTCCGGGTTGGGCTCGCCGGCGATCGACACGAGGGCGCCCCGGCGCTCGCCGATCTCCTGCACCTGGCGCACGCGAGACGGCGGCGACCAGCCGAGCGCCTCTTCCGGGGCCAGCTCGACGCGCACGCGCCGCACGTGCGGGTCGCGGTACTGAACGTCGACGAACCGCGCTCCGGCCTCGTAGGCCTGACGCACGAGGGCACGCGCCAGCGGCGCATGATCGACGTCCGCGAGGACGAGCAGATCCTGCCCTGGCACCAGGTTGACACCCACCTCTACGGCGAGGCGGGCGTAGACGTCGATCGCCCCCGGCGGGATTCCGTTCGAGCTCATGCCCCGGAAAGCTAACCGGCGGCCCGCCGCCGCCGCGCTACTGGTGCATCGGTGCTGGCGTTCCGGGCAGATGTAGGAGGTTCTCGACGTCCTGGACGCCCTGCACCCTGCGGGCGCGTTCTTCGAGGTCGCGGATCAGCTCCGGCGTACCCACCTCACCGCGCAGCACGACCTTTCCGTCCTCGGCGTTGACGTTGATCTGCCCCTTTGGCACTTCCGAGTCGCGGAAGATCTCGCTCGCCACCGTCCGTGCGAGCGTGACGTCGTCCGGCTGCGGCTTCTCGTACTCGCTCAAGTGCTGCGCGTGCGGGCTACCCGATGCCCCAGCCGCCGCGCCGCTTCCGGCGCGCCGCCTGGTCTGCACCGCACGACCGAAGAACGCCAGTGCCCGATCGCGCGCGTTCGCGCGTCGCTGCGCCCCGTTCTGGGAATTGAAGAAGTATTTCGCGGCCACACCGAGGGCCGCGAGAAAGGCCAACTTACGCATGATCATCCCTCTCGTCCGTTCGTCCGACTGACGGGTTGTTACCGCGCTGTCGGCTGTCGAAACGCATGCAGCGGCCGGGCGTCCTCACACCCGCCGCAGCTGTGTCGGCGGAGCGTCAGTCGCCCCAGTCGAAGTCCCGGGAGCGGCTCCAGAGCCCCTCGCTGTGCGCGACCTCCTGGAGGTGCGCCTCAACGGCAAGCTCGTCGGCATCGACTATCGACACACCGCCGTCCAGCGTGTCCTCGATGCGCGCCTGCTCCTCGGTCTTGAACAGGGGGTGGTTCTCGAAGGGGTCGGTGCCCTTGTACCGGCCGAGCGGCATCGCCGGCTCGAGGTCGGCGTTCCGCTCCTTCAGCCGTAGGTGCTCACGGATGACGTCGTTGAACATCGATGTGGTAGTCGCCATAGGTCTCTCTTTCTCCCCTCGGGGCAGCTTGGCGGCCGATTGTAAACGGATCACAAGTCGGCGTGTGCGAGGATGCAGCGGAAATGCCACCCTTGCGCTACCTCCCGCTGAAGCGAGTCGGCCCGCTCTGGGTCGTCCTCACGGCATGGGAATTCTGGAAACGGCTCCCGCCGCCGGTGCGCAAGCGCCTCATGAAAGAGGCTACGAAGCGCGGGCCGGCGGCGGCACGTGCGGCTCGGCGCGCCGCCGAGCGGGCGTTCGTCGAGCGCGGCCGCCCTCCGCAGCGCTAGTCGCCGCAGCGGCCCTCTCGGCGAGCAGCACGCGTTACGAGCGGTCGTACTTGCGCAGCAGATCGTCGAGCGCCTCGCGAAGCAGGACTGCTTCCTTCTTCTTCTCCCGCTCCGCCAGTGAGCGCAGCCGCGCCAGCTGAGCAACTGTGTAGTAGGAGGAGCGCAGCACCATCTCGTCCCCCGGCGTGAGCCCCACGGCGTCGCCGCCCTGTTCCTTGGCCGAGTAGAGGGCCAGGTCCGCCTTGCGCATGAGCTCGTCGGGTGTCTTCGCATCGCGCGGGAGGTTGGCGACTCCGATGCTGGCCGTGCACCGCAGGCCCTCGGGCAGCTCGGCGGCCAGCGCCGCGTCGAGCTCGGAGCGCAGGGCGTCGGCTCGCAGGAACGCCTGCTCGAGCGGGATCGTGGCGGTGACGGCGAACTCGTCGCCGCCGATGCGCTCGCACCGCCACCCGTCGGCCTGGGCCGCCCGCGAGACCGTCGCCCACGCAGCCGCGATCACGCGGTCGCCCACCTCGCGCCCCCCGTTCGTGTTCACGGCGTGGAAGCCGTCGAGGTCGATCTGCATCAGCGACATCACGTCCTCGTTCTCGGCGGCCTCGTGGAGCCAGTCACCCAGCTCGCGTGTGGGGGTCTTCAGCTTCGGCATATCACGCTCCTTGTCTATCGAGTGACCGATATATAAGAACATATATAGATCGAGAGGGATACGTCAACACGCACGCGGCGCGCTCCTGCGCCTGGGCCGGACGTGCTGCTTCTGTGAGGGTCAGTCCCGACGAGCGGGCGCGTCGTTGGCGCACGAACGAGGTGATTAGCGGACGTGGGTTCCTGAGGGGACAGACCCTCGAATGGCTGCCTACGGGTTGCGAACGGTCTCGTTTTGCAGGGACTGTCCCCGCAGGGGACTGTCCCATCGGTCGACGCGTCAGCCGGCGTCGGCGGCGGCGAGCGCCTCGCGGGCGATGCGGTCCTGCTCGCGCAGGTGGGCGGTCGGGTAGCCCTCGCTGGGGCTGGCGCGCCAGGGCCTGCCCACGTAGCGCAGTGGAACGCCGGCCGGCAGCGCGTCCTCGAGGCGGTGCCGGATGTTCCGGTAGGCGCCCATGTTCTGCGGCTCCTCCTGCGCCCAGACAACCTCTTCGAGGCGCGGGTAGGCCGACACGAGCTGCGTGATCGGCTCGACCGGGAACGGGTAGAGCTGCTCGAGCCTCGCGACCGCGACGTGCTGAGCGGCCTCGCGGGCCTCGTGGCCGGCGATGTCGTAGTAGACCTTCCCCGAGCAGAGCACGAGCCTCCGCACGCGCTCGTGGTCGGCGCCGGGGTCGTCGAGCACGTGCTGGAAACGGCCTTGTGAGAGCACCTCGAGGCTCGCAGCCGCCTGCTTGAGGCGCAGCAGCGCCTTCGGCGTCATGACGATCAGCGGCCGGCCGTTGCGGGCGAGCGCCTGCCGGCGCAGCAGGTGGAAGTACTGGCCCGACGTCGTCGTGTTGGCCACCGTGATGTTCTCCTGCGCGCCGAGCGCCAGGAACCGCTCCAGGCGCGCGCTCGAGTGCTCCGGGCCGGAGCCTTCATAGCCGTGCGGAAGGAGCAGCGTGAGGCCTGATGTCTGCCGCCACTTCGAGAGCCCGGCGACGATGAACTGGTCGATGATCACCTGTGCAGCGTTGACGAAGTCCCCGAACTGGGCCTCCCAGAGCACGAAGGCCTCGGAGGCGCTCGTGGTGTAGCCGTATTCGAAGCCGAGCGTCGCGACCTCGGAGAGAGGGGAGTTCTCGACCTCGAACGAGGCCGCCGACTCGGTGAGCCGCTGGAGCGGCGTGTAGGTCTCTCCCGAGCGCGCGTCGTGCAGCACGAGATGCCGCTGAGCGAAGGTGCCGCGCTCCGTGTCCTGTCCGGTCAGCCTGATCGGGACTCCCTCGGTCAGCAGGCTCGCGAAGGCGAGCGACTCTGCGTGACCCCAGTCGATGGCGCCCTCGTCGAGCGCCGAGCTGCGCCGCTCGAGTTGCTTGGCGAGCTTCGGGTGCACCGTGAAGCCCTCCGGAACGGCAAGCAATTCTGCGTTCAGCCGTCGCAGCCGCGCGGCCGAGACCGCGGTCTCGACGGTGCCCGGCTCGGCCGGCAGCACGACCTCGTCGCGCGACTTGGGCGGGATGCTCTTCCCGAAGCTCGCCTTCAGCTGCTCGTGCGCCTCGCGCAGCCGCTGCTGCACGGCGTCGCCGAACTGCTCGACATTCTCCGGCGAGACGACGCCTTCTTCCACCAGTGCTGCGGCAAAAAGCGCGCGGACGGATGGATGGGAGGCGATGCGCTCGGCCATCAGCGGCTGCGTGTACGCGGGCTCGTCCTGCTCCTGGTGGCCGAAACGGCGATAGCCGACCAGGTCGACGACAACGTCGCGCCGGAAGCGCGCCCGGTAGGCCAGCGCAAGCCGGATCGTCGACAGCGCCGCTTCCGGATCGTCGGCATTGACGTGGATGATCGGGAAGTCGAAGCCCTTGGCCAGGTCGCTGGAGTAGTAGGTGGAGCGCCCTTCCTCGGGATCGGTCGTGAAGCCGACCTGGTTGTTGGCGATGATGTGCAGCGTGCCGCCTGTCGAATAACCGGCCAGGTCGGCGAGGTTGAGGGTCTCTGCGACCACCCCCTGGGCCGGGAACGCCGCGTCGCCGTGGATGAGCACGGCAAGCGCGCGCGAGGAATCGTGTGTCACCACCGGGTTGGTGCGGTCGGTCTGCTCGGCACGCGTGCGCCCCTCGGCGATCGGGTTGACGTATTCGAGGTGGCTGGGGTTGGCCATCAGGGTCACGCCGATCTCGCCGGCCGCGGTGACTCGAGAAGAGCGCATCCCCAGGTGGTACTTGACGTCGCCGGTGCCCCCCTCCGGATGGACCACGACCGCATCGATGGTGCGTTCACCCTCGAACTCGCGCAGGATGGCGTCGTAGGGGCGTCCAACCACGTGCGTCAGCACATTCAGGCGACCGCGGTGGGCCATGCCGAGCACGATCTGCTCGCCGCCCTCCGCTGCCGCCAGCTCGATGGACTCGTCGAGCATGGGCACCAGCATCTCGAGCCCCTCGATGGAGAATTGCTTCTGCCCGAGGAACGTGCGCCGGAGGTACGCCTCGAACCCTTCCACCTCGCTGAGGCGCTCGAGCAGACTTTGCTTCTGGTCTGCGGGGAGGGGTTGGCGGAAGCGGCCCGACTCGATCGCCTGGCGCAGCCAGACGCGCTGCTCGTGATCGTCGATGTGCTCGATCTCGTACGCGATCGTTCCGCAGTACGTCTCGCGCAGGCGGGGCAACACGTCGGCCAGCGTCTCGCCCTCGACGTGTACGCGCAGCACCGAAGCGGGCACCTGCGCCTGCAGCTCGGGCGTCAGCCGCGGCTCGAGGCGGTTGGGATCGAGCGCGGGATCGCCGGGAGGCTCCGAGCCGAGCGGATCGAGATGCGCTGCCAGATGCCCGTGCGTGCGATGTGCCTTGACCAGCGCCATGGCTGCGGCAACGGCTCCGAGCAGTGTCCCGTCCGGAGCCTGCGCCTCAACGGGTGGTGCGGCCGCGGGCTGACCGTTGTGACCGTCGCGGCGCGCGAGCAGTCGGCCCAATCCGGGCAGAGCCTCGGCGAGCACGCCGTCGCCGCGCTCGAAGAGCGCTCTCCACTCAGGGGGCACTGACTCCGGGTTCTCGAGGTACTGCTCCAGCAGCTGGCCGGCGTAGCCGGAGTTGAGCGCGTCGACGTCGCGCATCGTCACCCCTCTTTGTAGCAGCGCCGCGTGGCTACCAGAGCGGGCGCTCGGTGAGCACGCTGTAGATCATGCCCAGCACCCAGCCTGCGGTAACCACACCGACGGCCAGCGTGGCGAGCCGTTCGTGCCGGCCGCCGATGCCGACGGCGATCAGCGCCACCACCAGCGCGACCGGGGCGATTCGCACGGGGCGGTAGATGATGGCGATCAGGCCGGCGAACAGGGCGGCGGTCGCGATTACGCCGGCGACGACTTCAGCAGGGCGGTCACGCTCGAGTGGCTCCGGGCGGGCGCTCACGAGCCGCGTTGCGGGCGCGCGCGGGACGTGCGCGCCGGCGGTTGGCG
>DAITAO010000050.1:0-22587 GCA_036824245.1 Gaiellaceae bacterium
GCGAAGTTGATCAGCTCGAGGATGCCGTAGACGAGCGAGTAGCCGAGCGCCACGAGGGCGTAGATCGCGCCGTTCGTAAGCCCGATCAGGAAGAGGCGATAGAACTCCTCTGGTGTCTTGACCAGGTTGACGCCGAGCCAGACGACGAGCAGCGTGACGAGCAGGATTCCGAAGGCCGGGACCAGCAGGTCCGGCAGCCGGGCGACCGTCGTGGGAATGGGTGAGCGGCGCGCCTGGGTGGCCATCGTCACGTGGAGCGCCAGGGGGAGATCCGCCTCCCCCAGGCGCTCGTTGTTTGCTTAGTGCTCCTTAGCCCTCAACGAAGTCGAGCTCGGGGGTAATCAGCTTGTTGAACTTGGGCTCACCGTTCTCGACCTGGAAGAAGGTGACGGTGCCGAGCGTCGTGTCGCCGTTCTCGTCGATCGAGAAGTCGCCGAGGATTCCGTCTTGGACGTCGGTGTTGAAGAGCTCCTCCGCGATCTTGGCGCGGTCGTCACTGCCCGCACGCTCGATGGCGTCGAGGAGCACTTCGGCGGCTTGCGCCGCGTACGCCGTGTACGGATCCACGGTGCTCTTGCCCGTCTCGGCCTTGAAGTTGTCCACGAACTCCTTACCTGCACCTGACAGCTGGTCGACGGGCAGGCCCGGCTGGCTGATGAACATGCCGTTGGAGGCCGGACCGGAGCCTTCGATCGTGGCCGAGATCGGCGTAAAGCCGTCAGGGCCCATAATCGGGAAGTCGGCGCCGAGGCCCGCGCGCAGGTCCTTGATGAGCTTGCCGCCGTTGTTGCACACGATGCCGGCGAGGAAGACCGAGTCGGCGCCGGAGGCCTTGACGCGGCTCGCGATCGCCTCGTAGCTCGTCGCGTCCTTGTCCCACTTCTGGTTGCCGGCGATCTTGATGTTCAGCTTTTCGGCACTCCGGATGAAGAGGTTGCCGATGCCGTTGCCGTACGTCTCGCCGTCATTCACGACAAAGGTGTTCTTCCACCCCTGCTCCTGAGCGAAGAGCGCGTTCGCCGCGCCCTGGAACTGGTCGTTCCAGACGACGCGCGAGTAGTTCCGCGTGCCCGTCGGGTAGTAGTTGTCCGGTTCGCCCGCCTCGGTGCCCGGGCCGCCCTCGGTCAGGCCGGGGTACGTGTTCGCCGGGCTCACCATCGCCACGGGTCCGTTCGGGGCTCGGTTGAGCACCGGGATTACGAGCTTTGCGCAGCCCGAGTTGAACGTGCCGATCAGACCGACCATCTTCTCGTTGGCCGCGTAGGCGCGCGCGTTTGACGAGCACTTGGCCGAGTCCCAGGCGCCTGCCTGAGCGGTCGAGTCGTCGCAGGACTGATAGCCGATGTTGAGGTCGCCCGCCTTCCAGTCACGCTGCCCGAGCGCGAACTCGATCGCGTCCCCCATCTCCGTCGTCAGCGCACGGTTGGCGCCCTGCAACGGAAAGTCAGACGCAATCAAGACGTCCGGGTCGCCCTCGCCCTCGTAGCGGATCGGGCCGCACGACGCCGATGGCAGGGCCTCTGCACCGCCGCCCCCGTCACCGTCGTCGTCGCCTCCGCAACTCGCAGCGATCATCGCGAACCCTGCTAGCACAAGCGCAAGGAGTCCGAAGACCCTCAGTTTCTTCACGTGCTCACCTCCGTAGCTTCAAGTTCCTTGTTGACCGTTCGAAGCTGCGAAGTATCCGCACCGGCGCTGACGGAAGCAAGCGAGAACAGGTTAAGGAGAAAGGGGGCGCGGATTGGTCCCGCCGCAGCGGGCGACCTGCCTTCGCTGCCCCTCCTTGTCGCTGACGACGAGTCGCAGTGAGCGACGCCGGAATGAATCCGGCGCCGCGGCGAGATTTTGCGCATGACAGATGCCGAAGGTGGGACTCGAACCCACACGGCCCGAGGGCCACCGGATTTTGAGTCCGGCGCGTCTACCGGTTCCGCCACTTCGGCGTGTCTGGGACATCGTAGGCGCGATTCGGAGGGAGACCGGCGTCCGCTTCTAGTCACCCGCGCACGCGAGAATGTGGAAGTCCCCCTCCCCACTGATCACGCTATCGGCAAATTCCGCACCCGTCTGTGCCGGTTCTGTGAAGGAAGCGTCATGACCGATTGAGCCGTCAGACTGCGGCGCGTGGCCACGAGGCTCGGGATGCTCACGGGCGGCGGCGACGCGCCCGGACTGAACGCCGTGATCCGTGCAGTCACGCGGCGCTCGCTCGACCGCGGATACGACGTGATCGGCGTCCGCGAGGGCTGGGCCGGGCTCGTCGAGGCGCGCTTCCAGCCGCTCGGCAGGCGCGAGATCTCAGGGATCCTGCCGCGCGGCGGGACGATCATCGGCACCTCACGCACCAACCCCTACAAGCTGGACGACGGAGTCGAGCGAGTACTCCGCGCTTTCCGGGACAACCTCGATGCGCTGGTGGCCATCGGCGGGGAGGACACGCTGGGCGTAGCCGCACGCCTGCACGAGGAGCACGAGCTTCCGGTCGTCGGCGTCCCGAAGACAATCGACAACGACCTGTCCGCCACCGACTACACGTTCGGCTTCGACACCGCCGTTTCGATCTGCACCGAGGCGATCGACCGTCTGCACACGACGGCCGAGGCGCACAACCGGGTCATGGTCGTCGAGGTGATGGGGCGCCAAACAGGCTGGATCGCGGTCATGAGCGGCATCGCCGGCGGCGCCGACGTGATCCTCATCCCGGAACACCCGATCACCGTCGAGGCAGCCTGCCGTGAGCTTCAGCGCCGCCACGAGCGCGGCAAGGACTTCTCGATCGTGGTCGTCAGCGAGGGCTACGAGCTCACCTATGAGTCGGGAGAGCGCCGCTCCGTCGTCCAGGAAGCCCAGGCCGACGCGTTCGGGCACGTTCGGTTCGGCGGCGTCGGCCAGGCGCTCGCGCAGGACATCGAGGAACGGACCGGCTACGAGACGCGGGTGACAGTGCTCGGTCACGTTCAGCGCGGCGGTATTCCGACCCCGCGCGACCGTGTGCTCGCCACGCGCTACGGGCTCAAGGCGGCCGACCTGGTGCACGAAGGCCGCTTCGGTCGCATGGCCGCGCTGCACGGTGATGCGATCGTGGACGTCGCACTGCGCGACGCCACTCGAGAGCTGAAGACAGTGCCGCCCGAGTGGTACGACGTCGCGAAGGCCTTTTTCGGCTAGAGGAGCTCGGCGAGAGGGAACGAGCGGTGTACGCGCGGCGGTACCAGGAAGTTCTGGCGGTGTGTCGTGCGAAGCACCGAGTTCAAGCCCTGGCCGCGATCCCGCGGGGGAAACGGAAGCTCTGTGCCGTCGGGCAGCACGCCGTCCATGGCGAGGCGCGTGCGGTTGAAGTCGTCGCTGCTCGGGTTGAAGACGACGAAGTGCACGCCGGCGGCAGGCTCGGAACTGAAATCGTCGCGCTCGGGCTCGGACGTCCAGAAGAACGGATTGTCGAGCGTGTTGAAGTCCGCGCGATGGGGAACCGCGGTCCCGCGCGTGTAGCGCGTGCCGTCCGTGCCGACGACATCCTCGGCGAGCCGCGAGGCGGTCTGGAGGGCGCCGCTGTGCCCGATGCGGCGCGACTTGCCGAACTCTTCGCGCACTGCCGCCGCCGACAAGACGTCAGCGGGGCCCTGCCGGATGGTCTGCGTGCCGTCGGGAACGCTCAGGCGAGGCCTGAACGTCGTCTCGACCCGCTCGTCGAAGCTGAAGTTCAGGTACCACGCCTCGAGGTCCTCGAAGATGTGCGAAACCGACAGGTGCGTGCCGCCTTCGAAATAGCCGCCGGCGGCATCCGTATGGCGGAGCGTCTCCAGGTTGGCGATGCGGGGCGGCCCGAGCCCGGCCTGCTGCGTCGACGTGAAGCCGAGGAAGAGCTCGGCGTTGTCCGGGATGAGCTCCGCGCCCGACACGCCCGCAGCGAGCGCCATGCGCTTCGGCAGGCTGCGGCGACCTTCGAAGCCGCCGCCGGCGAAACCCTTGCGCATGCTGGTGGGCCGGAACAGCTCCAGCGCGAGTAGATCCTTGGCCGCGCGCTCGACCGTCTGCCGGTTGTCGCTACGCAGTAACAGCACGAGATCGTTGTCTTCCAGGACAACAGACTCGGGATCGCTCGGAAACCGGATCGCGTCCGTCAGCGCACGCACCTTGTAACCCCGGGCGCGTGACGCTCGCAGGTCGACCGGCATGTGCTGCTCGGCGAGCTCGCGTACATAACCGCGGAAGTAGGGCAAGCCCCAGGCGACCGTGATCCCGAGACCCGCCGGCGTCGGCTCGTGTTCGACCTCGAGAGCCCGGAGTGCCTGCTCGAGAACATAGGCCGCCTCGGCCAGCAACCCCGCCCGGCGCTCGATCGTCAGCTTGCCGGTGATCACCTGGTGGTGGAGCGGAGGAACGACGACCTCGATGCCGCCGTCCTCGACGACGCGCACGCCCTCCAGGACGTGCTGCTCGCGCAGCAGGCCGCCCGCCAGCGGCCGCGCGGGTGAATCAGCGAGCTGGTCGAGCAGCTCGTACACGCCGACGCTCCCCGCGGCGCTCGCCGCGGCCGCGGCGATCAGGTGACGGCGCGTGAACCGCACGTCAGTCGGGGGCGCCGACCGGCTGGATCAGTGCCAGGCTGCGTAGCAGCCTGTCGAGGTTCTCGCGCACACGGGAGAGCGTGAAAGGGGGCGCCACGTGCTCGCTGACCGTGTACAGCGAGCCGCGGTACCGCCACGCATACAGGAGGTGCCACTGGTCGACGCCGCGGTTGGCCGTGTAGAGGGTGACCCGAAAACGGCCGACGTCCCGGGAGCCCTGGGAATCCGCGAAGCACGGCACCGGGCGCCGATGGGTCTTGCCGGCGACCGTCTGGACGTCCTCGCACCGCGGTATCCGGCTCTGGCCCGGATAGCCGCGGAAGTTGACGTGCACGTCGTTGCCCGCCTCGTGCCAGAGGAAGCTGACGAGGTAACTGCCGGTGCCGCGAACCGACACGCCGTTGTCCCACTCGCCGCCGATCTCTCCGGTGAGCGGGTTCGGCATCCAGCCGGGGCAGAAGACGGGCGACCCCACACGGTTGGCGAGCCGCTGCCAGCCGGACTTCCACGCTGCCGGGCAGGAGGCAATCCGCGCCGTGGGCTCGGCGGCGCGTGCCTCCTCGTCGTCGTCTCCCGCGCAGCCTGCGACGAGCGGCATGAGAGCGCAGATCAGGAGCAAGCTGGTCGAGCGGGGCATAGGAGCCAAGGGTACAAGCGGTTTTCCGCCGCCGTAGAGTGCGCGCGTGGCCACCGAGCTGCCCAGCGGCACCGTCACGTTTCTCTTCTCCGACATCGAAGGCTCAACCCGCCTGCTGCAGCAGCTCCGCGACCGGTGGGGCGAGGTCGTGGCGGCCCACAACCGCATCATGCGCCAGGCGTTCGAAACAGCGGGTGGCCGTGAGGTCGACCGGCAGGGAGACGCCTTCTTCGCCGTCTTTCCACGTGCCCGCAACGCGATTGCCGCCGCGGTCACCGCGCAGCGCGAGCTCACCGTGCACGAGTGGCCGAGCGGAGTGCAGCTGCGCGTCCGGATGGGCATCCACACCGGTGAGCCCGCCCTGGGGGACGAGGGCTACCTCGGCCTCGACGTGGTGCGCGCGGCCCGCATCTGCGCGCTCGCATCGGGCGGCCAGGTGCTCGTCTCGGAGACGACGCGGGTACTCGTGCGCGGAGAGCTGGACGGGCTCGAGCTCGACGACGTCGGCGAGCACGAGCTCAAGGACATCGAGGGCCCGGAGCGCATCTATCAGCTCGTCGGCACAGACCTGACCAGTGCCCAGCCGGCGCGCGTGTCACCGCCTGAGCCGCCGGAGCTGGACGTCGCCGGCCGTCAGATCGAGCTCGCCAACTCGGCACTCGCACACCTGCGGGACCTCGAGCTCGGGCCGCTGGCCGCTCTCGGGCCGACGATCGAGCGCAGGGTGTAGGAGGCGCTCCAGCAGGCGACGCCCACCGAACGGGTCCGGATGGCCGACGACATCAAGAGCGGCATCGGCGAGCTCCAGCGTTTGCCCGGTTCGCCCGGTTGGATGATCGTGGCGGGCGTGGCGATAGCACTCGCCTTCGTACTCGGCCTGGTCGCCTTGCTCGTCTGGCTCGTGACGCTGCTGGTCTAGAACTACTGCGAAAGCAGCAGCAGCGAGTCCGTGGGTGCGTAGTCGTCCCAGCGTGGGGGAACCCCCTGATATGCGAAAGCGAGTCCGATGCTCATTGGGAAGAGCGCTAGCTCGACAAGAGAGCGCCGACGCTGTGACCGGAGCGAACCGGCTCGAGCTCCTCGAGGACTCGACGCTCGGCGTATGTGCTCGCCATGACCCTGTGGCCCTCACAAGCGAGCACGTCGAAGATAAGTAACGGACCGCGATTCCCTCGCGGCCGTGGAGGATGTCGACTGTCGACGGTGTTCGCGAGCCGCCGGCACCGCGGCCCGGCCCGAGTCCGGCGGGCCGTGGTGCCGAGGACGAAGTTTCCCCTTAATCGACCGGCAGCGGCAACCCGGAGACGGGCAGCTCCCGATCGAGGCAGGAGATCTTGGCGACGCCCGTGCTTCCGGGGCCAACTTCCCCGCCGCTATTCGGGAAGTTGTCGCGCCTGCTTCCGTCGGAGTGCGTGAGGCACAGCTTCCGCCCCACCAGGAACGGGCTCGTCGGGAACTCGAGCGGGCCTTCGTTGCGCAACCGGGTCGCCGGATCGGGAACGTTGCGGAAGAACTCGACGACGCGGCCTTGCCTGGTGACGACCACGATCGCGTTACGCTCGTTCGCAGCCACCCAGATGTTGCCGGCTCGGTCGAGCGCGATTCCGTCCGCACCCTCCAGGAGCGGGTGCGCCACGAAGACGTTCTCCAGACAGAGCGTGTTCGCGGTAAACGTGGTGTCGCAGCCGACCGAGCTGCGCAGCCTGCCATTTCGGCCGAACTCGACCCGCCAGATCGCGCCGCGCGCAGTGTCCGCCACGACCAACATGCCGTCATCCGTGAACGCAAGGCCGTTGGCGACCAGATGCTGCGACCCCAGGGTGTTCGCCGCCGAGCGGCTGGTCGGCGTGATCGTGACTGTCGCGGGAGGAGCCGAGCGCGGATCGCGGCCGACGCCTCCGACGCCGCCGACAAGGTTGACCTCGTTCACCATCGGCTGCACGCGGACCACCTCCGTGGGTGTGCGGTTGGAGCCCACGCGCCAGACACGGCCCCGGCTCGTGGTGCCGTCCGAGACCCACAGGTCCCCTCGCCGGTCGAAGGCGAGACCGTTCGCACCCGGCACACCGTTCACGAACACCGTCGCCACCGGCGGATCGTCGGAGCTCGGCGTCAGGACGTGCACTTCACCGTCCCCACCGTCGGCGACGTACAGGCGCCCGTCCTCATCGAACGCGAGACCGGTCGGCCCACACGGCGAGGGAATCGTCCCCACGAGCGCAGCTTCGCCGCCCGAGGCCGGAACACGGCGGACGGGACAGGGGTCGCCCATGGCGGCGCGCGCCGCGGAGTAGAGATTGCCCCGCTTGTCTCCGGTCAGACCCTCGAGACCGAGATCGCTTTCGTGGATCGTCGTGAAAGCGGCGTCTTCCGGAGCCGGTCGGATCACCGGTCCGTTGCGCTTTCCGTGCGCGTCCCCGAATTCCCCGCCTGCGAGGGCGACTCCCGCGAGGATGGATGCCACGAATGCGGCCGGTACGAGAACGCGAAACAGCTTCCTCTGCATGTGACCCCTCCTTCTGCGTCGACAGCAGTCCGGAGGGTGCTACGGCGAGTGCCGCGGGTCGGATTGGTGGAAGCGCGTGAACCAGGCCCTACATCACGGGCCTCAGCAACCTCGACGCGCTCGCCGCAGCGATTTGATTTCGTGGCGCAGCTGATCGTGGGAAAGTCGAACCCGACGGGTGCGCCCTACCCTCGCTCAGCGCCGTCAGCGTAGGGGCTCCAGTGGCGCTGCTTTATTGCGAAAGCAGCAGCAGCGAGTCCGTGGGTGCGTAGTCGTCGCTCAGGATCGGCACGCCGTCCAGGTTCAGCGGCTGATCGTGCCGGTAGCGGATGGGGCCGCTCAGGTCGGGAACGCGCGAGAAGCGCTCGCTGGTCTGTTCCCAGCGCTGCCGCAGGAAGTCCTTGCTCGGCGCGGGCTGCTCGGTGGCCACCAGGATGACGTTGCGGTAATCCTCGATGTCCACCTCGCCGGGCAGGACGACAGGGTGTACGAGCACGGTCGGGAACTGAGAGCGGTAGGTCCGGTAGAGCGAGCGCAGCATCTCCGACCCGGCGCCGGCCATGGCGCCGATGGTGTTCGTGACGATGACCCCGCCCGGCTTGAGTCGGGTGCGCGCGAGCTCGAGGAACTCCGTTGTGTACAGGTGGAACGGGATCGAGTCGGCGAAGAAGGCGTCGATCATGATCACGTCCCAGCGCTGCTCGTGGTCGGCGAGATAACGGCGGCCGTCCTGGACCTCGACCCGTAGACGCTCGTCGCGAGGGAGCCCGAAGTAGCGGTAGGCCACGTCGCGAACGACCGGGTCGAGCTCGACGACCTGCATCCGCAGGTCGGGGAAATCGCGCCACAGCCGTTTTGGAGCCGACCCCGCGCCGAGGCCGATGAAGAGCACGTCGCGCGCGTCCGGGTTGTATGCCAGGCCGAGGTGGAAGTAGTCGGCGTACCGCAGACGCGTGCGGTACGGCTGGTCGCGGTAGACGGCGCTCTGGATCGAGGCGTCGAAGCGCAGGTAGCGGGTTTCTTCGTCCTGGACGACGAACAGCCGGTGATACTGCGTCTCCTTCTGAAAGAGGACGTTGAAGCTCTGGTCGACCGACCCGACCGGTCCCTGCTCCTCGCGTGCGCGAACCAGCGGCGACCAGTTGCGAGAGGCCTCGGCCGAGAGCGTTCCGCTGCGGTCGGGCGCCAGCTCGATCCCGATCGCCCCCGCGCCGACGGCGGCCACCAGGGCGACAACCAGGGCCGCCGGAACACGCTCTGCGGCAGCCACGATCGCCGCTGCAATAAAGAGCGCTGCCGAGCCGAAGGCGAAGAGCTGCCCGGTGCCCAGCTCGGGGAGCAGCCAGAATGCCGTGCCGAGCGTGCCGGCGATGCTGCCCGCGGTGGACAGGGCGAACAGGTGTCCGGCGGTCCGTCCCACGCTGCCCACCGACTGAGCGCGAAGCCGCACTGCGATCGGGCTGACGGCGGCGATGATCAGGCTGGCCGGGCCGAAGAGGATGGTGGCCGCCAGCAGCGGGTCGGCCCGCGGGCCCGGGTCCCAACGCACGATCCACTCGAGTACCGGCTCGTCGGCCAGCGGCACGGCCAGGACCGCGCCCGACCCGAGACACATCACGGTGACGAGCAAGGTTGGTGAGGGGTGCCGGTCCGCGAGCGAACCGCCGAGCCAATAACCGGCCGACAGCCCGGCGAGCACAACACCGATGAGCGATCCCCAGACATAGAGGGAGTTGCCGAAGAAAGGCGACAACACGCGGCTGGCCGCAATCTCGACCCCGAGCAGCACGGCGCCCGCGACGACGACCGCCACGCCCACGGCGAGCATGCCGCCGGCCGCGCCCTCCGGGCGCTCGGGCTCGGTCTGCGGCGGAGCGCTCGGCGGTTGCTCGGTTCGCACCGGAGCCGAACGTTACCGGCGGGCTCTTGCGGCCTAGGGGTTGGGGCGCGCGAGCTCTGCGAGCGCACCCGACCTGACGATCACCGCGTCGACACCGGCTCGCTCCAGCATGGCGAGCGCGTCGCTGTCGAGCCGGCCGACATCCGCAACGGCCAGCTTTCCGGCGGGGACGTCGGGAAGCAGCTCGAGCACGGTCTCGAGCTGTTCCTCGGCTGTGGCCGAATCACTCGCGAGCAACAGGATCTCCGGGTCGAAGTGCTCCAGAACCTCCTTGAGCTCCTCGTCGTCGTGCGCCCGCACGACGAGCTCGAACTCCTCATCCAGCTCGCCGTAGGCCCGCTCGAGCCAGTCGCGCTCCCCTCCCACCAGACAAGCGTCGGCGCCGACGAGCTCGCCGGCAGGTTGCCCGCCGAACGAGAAGAGAACGGGCACCTCGGTCGCCGCACGGATCTCCCCGAGCCGAGTCTCCTTGCCGCTGGGCACCAGCACCGCTTCTGCCCCGTCGTCCTCCGCGTGCCGCGCTGTCGCGGCGTCGTCTACCTCGACGACAAGTGAGATCCCGTCGCCCTCGGCAATCGCCTGGCTGAAACGCCGCTCGCCCGTCATCGGCTTGCGGATGCTATCTCTGTCCCGTCGCTACGCTCCGCCGGATGGGGCGCGTGCTCGCCGCCTGTGCAGTCGTGCTCCTGCTCGCGTCGGCGGCAAGCGCGGCGACCATCCGCGGCAGCTCTCGCGGCGACCGGCTGGTCGGCACGCCGCGGGCCGATCTGCTCTACGGCCTCGGGGGCAACGACACGGTGCACGCGCTCGAGGGCGGCGATTTCGTCGACCCGGGCGCAGGACGCGATGTCGTCCGCGGCGGCGGTGGCGCTGACCTCGTCTCGGTCGAGACGGACGGCACGTCCGATCGGGTGCTGTGCGGCGACGGACGCGACATCGTGACCGCCGACGAGCTCGACGCCCGTGCGGGCGACTGCGAGGTGCTGACGCGCCGGCTCTCGCGCGACCCTTTCCGCGCCGGCCCCGGACAGCACGCCACGCACGCCGAGCCCGACAGCTTCGCCTGGGGCAACACGATCGTGACCGTCTTCCAGGTGGGCCGAGTCACCGACGGCGGGGCGATGGACATCGGCTTCGCCACGTCCACCGACGGCGGCGCGCGCTGGCGGGCGGGCCGTTTGCCGGGCGTCGCGGTCAGCTCCGCCCCCACGGGCACCGCCGCGCGCGTGAGCGACCCCGTGATCGCCTACGACGCCGCGCACGGCGTGTGGCTGGCGGCCACGCTTGCGATCACGCCGGGTCTTACCGAGCTGCTGGTGAGCCGCTCGCCAGACGGGCTCGCTTGGAGCCTGCCCGTCGTCGTGGCGAGCTCGACGGCGCCGTCGCTGGCGTACGACAAGGAATGGATCGCGTGCGACTCGTGGCCGGGAAGCCCGCGCCGCGGCACCTGCTACCTCGCATACACCGATCTCGAGGGCGCCGGGCTCGCGACGCGAGCGTCAGTGGACGGCGGTCTCACGTGGTCGACGCCGGCGCATGTTCCGCCGCCCCAGCCTTCGATGGAGGGGCAGTTCGTCTCCGGCGCCCAGCCCGTCGCCCGGCCGGACGGCACCCTGCTGCTCGTCTTCATCGACAACCTGGGCATCGCCGCAGCCCGCTCTTTCGACGGCGGCCGCACGTTCGCGCCTGTGGCGCGCGTCTCAGACCGGCGCCCTCATCCGGTCACGGGCATGCGGGCGCCGGCCCTGCCTTCCGTCGACGTCGCGGCGGACGGCACGATCTTCGTCGTCTGGCACGACTGCAGGTTCCGTCCCGGTTGCAGGGCCAACGACGTGGTCGTCAGCACCTCCGGGGACGGCGTGCGCTGGCAGACGCCACGCCGGCTCCCGCTGGCCGCCGAGACCGGGTCCGCCGACCGTTTTCTCCCGGCCGTGGCCGTCCAGCAGGCGGGCAGCCTGTTCCGCGTAAGCGTCGTCTACTACTCCATGCCGACGACCGTGTGCCTCGAGACGACATGCCGCGTGGACGTCGGCTACGCGGAGTCGGCGGACGGCGGCGTCACGTGGACGGCGCCGCGCAGGCTCAACGCACGGTCGATGCGGCTGACCTGGATCGCGCAGAGCAACCAGGGGCACATGCTCGCGGACTACATCTCGGTTTCGTTCGTGGCCGGACGCCCCGTGCCGGTCTTCACGCTGGCCTCGCCGCCCGTCGGCGGCAGCTTCCGCCAGGCGACGTTCGCGACGACGAGCCTTCGTTAGCCGGAGGCGCTCAGGTGCCGATCGGATGCCACACGGTCTTCAGCTCGAGGAAGGCGGCCGCCTCCCACGGGCTCTGGCCGTCCGCGGCACCGCGCACCACGCGCTTGACGTTGTCGGCTGCGAGACGCTCGAGCTCGACGGAGCCGTCCTGCGCGCCGGTCACGTCGAGGGCGTTGACGTCCATGTGCGCGGCCAGCACGGGCGCCAGCTCGGCTTGCAGCCCCGTGAGGATGTTGACGACGCCGCCCGGCACGTCGGATGTCGCAAGGGCCTCGGCCAGCTCGACCGCGGCCAGCGGAGTCTCCTCGGCCGCCACCGCCACCACCGCGTTGCCTCCCACGAGAGCGGGCGCGAGGCGTGATACGAGCCCTTCCAGGGCAGGTTGTTGCGGCGCGAGCATGGCGACGACGCCGGTCGGCTCCGGCAGCGTGAAGTTGAAGTAGGGGCCTGCCACCGAATTCGACGAGCCGAGCGCCTGGGCGAGCTTGTCGGCCCAGCCCGCGTACCAGATAAAGCGGTCGATGGAGCGGTCGACCTCAGCCTCACCTGAGCACAGCTCGACGAGCTCGGCGCGGCGCGTCTCCATCATCTCGGCCACGCGGTAGAGCACCTGGCCGCGGTTGTACGCCGTCATCGCTCCCCACTTGGCCTGGGCGGCGCGGGCGGCGCGGACGGCGTCGCGGACGTCCTTTCGCGAGGCGCGCGCGACATTTTGCTCCTGCGCAAGGTACGTCCGGCCCGACTCCGAGCGGGGGAACGCGCCGCCGACGAAGAGCTTGTAAGTCTTCTTGACGGGGAGGCGGCTCATCGCCCCTCGATGGCCGGCTGCTCGGTGAAGCCGAGGTACGGCGCGAGCCCGTGCAGGCCGCCCTCGCGCCCGAAGCCCGACTCCTTGTAGCCGCCGAACGGCGAGGCCGGATCGAAGCGGTTGAACGTGTTGGCCCAGACGACGCCGGCCTGGAGTCGCGCGGCCATCCAGAGGATGCGTGACCCCTTCTCCGTCCAGACGCCGGCCGAGAGGCCATAAGGCGTGTTGTTCGCCTTCTCGACCGCCTCGTCGGGCGTACGGAACGTCAGCACGGAGAGCACCGGCCCGAAGATCTCCTCCTGCGCGATGCGGTAGCTCTGCGCGACGTTCGTGAAGACGGTCGGCACGAACCAGTAGCCGCGCTCGGGCAGGCGGCAAGGCGGCTGGTAGATCTCGGCGCCCTCCTCCTCGCCGGAGCGCACGAGCTCCTCGATCTTCTCCAGCTGTTGGCGCGAGTTGATGGCGCCCACGTCCGTGTTCTTGTCCAGGGGGTCGCCCACCCGCAGCGTGGCCATGCGCCGCTTGAGCTTCGCCACGATCGGCTCGTAGACGGATTCCTGGACGAACAGGCGCGAGCCGGCACAGCACACGTGGCCCTGGTTGAAGTAGATGCCGTTGACAATCCCCTCGACGGCCTGGTCTAGCGCCGCATCGTCGAACACGATGTTGGCCGCCTTGCCGCCCAGCTCGAGCGTGAGCTTCTTGCCGGTGCCGGCCAGCTCGCGCTGGATCGCCTTGCCGACCTCAGTGGAGCCCGTGAAGGCGACCTTGTCGACGTCCGGGTGCTTGACGAGGGCGGCACCCGTGCGCCCGTCGCCCGTGACGATGTTGACGACGCCCGGAGGCAGCTCCGCTTGGCGGACCACGTCGCAGAAGAGCAGGGCGGTGAGCGGCGTGGTCTCGGCAGGTTTGAGCACGACCGTGTTGCCGGTCGCGAGCGCCGGCGCGATCTTCCAAGCCAGCATCAGCAGCGGGAAGTTCCAGGGAATTACCTGCGCCGCGACGCCGAGCGGGCGCGGACTCCGGTTCGGGAAGGCGTACTCGAGCTTGTCGGCCCAGCCGGCGTAGTAGAAGAAGTGCGCGGCGGCAAGCGGCAGGTCGACGTCGCGCGACTCGCGGATCGGCTTGCCCCCGTTAAGCGACTCGAGCACGGCGAACTCGCGCGAGCGCTCCTGGAGGATGCGCGCGATCCGGAACAGGTACTTGGCGCGCTCGGAAGGCGAGATGTCCGACCAGCCGTTCGTGTACGCATCGCGCGCGGCACCGACCGCGAGGTCTACGTCCTCCGGCCCCGCCTGGGCGATCTGCGCGAGCGTCTCCTCGCTGGATGGGTCGATGGTGGCGAAATACTCTCCGGAGCGGGGCTCCAGGAACTCCCCGCCCACGAAGAGGCCGTAGCGGTCCTCGATGCGGACGATGTCGCGCGCCTCTGGCGCGGGGGCGTACTCCCACTCCGCCGGAACCGGAACGGCGCTGCGGCGGCGCTCGACCTCGGTCACGGCGCTCGCCCTCCGGTGACAGCACTGAGCTGGATGGGTCGCGAATCAGTCAACGGTGAAGTAGGTCGGGCTCTGGTAGCGCCCCGTCTTTTCCTTTCTGATCTGCATCAGCACGTCGTTCAGGAGTGTCGAGGCGCCGAGCCGGAACAGATCGGGCGTCAGCCAGTCGGGCCCGAGCGTCTCGTGGACGAGCACGAGGTACTGCACGGCCTGCTTTGACTCACGGATGCCGCCGGCCGCCTTCACGCCGATGCGCCTTCCCGTCTCGTCGAACACGTCGCGCACCGTCTCGAGCAGCACGAGCGTCACCGGGAGCGTGGCGGCGGGCGAGATCTTGCCCGTGGACGTCTTGACGAAGTCTGCTCCGCCGGCGATGGCGAGCAGTGCCGCCCGCCGCACGTTGTCGTAGCTGCCGAGCTCCCCGGTCTCGAGGATCACCTTGAGGTGAGCGTCGGCGCACGCTTCCTTGACGCGCACCACCTCGTCGTAGACCTTTGCGTACCGGCCCGACAGGAACGCGCCGCGGTCGATGACCATGTCGACCTCCTCGGCGCCCTGCTCGACCACCCAGCGCGCCTCGGCCACCTTCGCGTCGGTCGGCGCCTGTCCGGCGGGAAAGGCCGTGGCCACGGACGCGACCTTCACGCTCGAGCCCCGCAGGCGCTCGACGGCCGTCGGCACGAGGTTCGGATAGACGCACAGCGCCGCGACGGACGGAACCGTGGCGTCGGCGGGATCCGGCCTCAGCGCCTTGGTGGCTAGCGACGTGATCTTGCCGGGCGTGTCGGCCCCCTCGAGCGTGGTCAGATCCATCATGCGGATGGCGAGGTCGAGCGCGAGCAGCTTCGCGTCCCGCTTGATCGACCGGCGCGCCAGTGTGCCGGCGCGCTCCTCGAGAGCCACCGCGTCGACGGCGCCGACGCGGGGCAGGCGGGGCTCGAGCGGGAGCTCGAACCCGGCGGGCAGAGCGGGCGCACGTGCCACCCAGCGAGTCTAGCCCGGCAGGTCTGCTCGGGAGCCCGCCCGCGCTTCCAGGCACAGCCGCCGGCCCGCACGCGCCCGGGTCGGACCCGTCTCGAACGGACACCACCCAGGTGCCCATGGCCTCCTCCCCACTGCGACGATAGTGAAGATCGGCGCACGTGTGGGCGACGCAAGTGCGCCGAAACCGGGTCAGATACCGAGGCGTTCCAGCAGCCGCTCGTCGCGACGCCAGCGCGGACGCACCTTGACGTGCAACTCGAGGAAGACGGGGTGCCCGAGCAGGTGCTCGATCTCGGGGCGGGCGCGCACGCCTATCTCCTTGATCACGGCGCCCGCACGGCCGACCACGATCTGCTTCTGCGAGTCGGTCTCGACCAGCACGTTGGCACGCACGACCTTGTCACCGAGCTCGTCCACCTCCACCGTGATCGCGTGCGGCACCTCGTCCCGCGTCAGCGCTAACGCCTTCTCGCGCACGAGCTCTGCCACCTGCACCTCGATCGGAAGGTCGCTGCGCTGCTCGGGCGGAAAGTAGGCAGGCCCCTCGGGCAGCAGCCCGACTAGCTCGTCGCGAAGCTCGCCGATGCCGTCGCCGGTCTTCGCGCTGACCGGATGGAGGGCGTGGAACGGGCCGAGCTGCGCCCCGGTCTGCATCTGCGCAGCGATGTGGCCCGGCTTGAGCCGGTCGACCTTGTTGAGGGCGATCACCACGGGCGCCGCCAGCCCGAAGACCCGCTGTGCGATGAATCGGTCGCCGGCGCCGATGCGCGCGCGCGCGTCGAGCACGAAGAGCACGGCGTCGATGTCCTCGAAGGCGGTATCCACGGTTCGCTGCATGTGCTCGGTCAGCGCATCACGGGGCCGCTGGAAGCCGGGGAGGTCGACGAGCACCAGCTGGTGGTCGGCGCCGTTCGCGATCCCGAAGATGCGCCGTCTCGTCGTCTGCGGCTTGTCGGAGACGATCGCCACCTTGCCGCCGCACAGGGCATTCACGAGCGTGGACTTGCCGACGTTGGGGCGGCCCGCCACCGCGACGAAGCCGGATCTCACAAGACGAACGTGTCGGGCAGCAGGTCACCGGGCGTGGCCGCCACGAGCTCGCCGTCTGCTCGACGGTACGTGACGGACTCCACGCGGAACTCCGCCAGCCACTGCCGGCAGCCGCCGCACGGCGAGGCCGTGACGGCCAGTGCCTCGAGATCGCCGGGCTTGTATCCCTCACCGACAGCACAGGCGATCGCCGCTCGTTCCGCACAGATGCCGAGCGGATATGCGGCGTTCTCGACGTTCACGCCGGTCAGCACGCGTCCGTCGCGCGCCCGCACCGCGGCGCCCACGTGGAAGCGCGAGTAGGGCGCGTAGGCGCGGCCGGCCGCCGCCTCGGCGTGTGCCAAGAGCTCGCTCTCGATCTTCATGCGAACACCTGAAAGAGCACGAGCGTGAGCAGCGCTCCGAGAACGCCGCCGTAGACGACCTCGAGGAACGAATGGATGCCTGCCTCAACGCGGGTCTGCGCCACTAGCACCGCCATGATGAAGGTCAGCGACGAGACCAGGAACCAGTGGCGCGAGTCGCCGACGATGTTGGTGACGGCCATCCAGCCGCCGAATGCCACGGCGGCGTGCCCTGACGGGAGACCGCCCCGAAGCGGCGTGCCGCGGCCCGTGTAGGCCTTCGTGGCGATCACCGCGATGATGATCAGCACGAGCGCGATGAGCGTCAGCTCGGCGGGCGCGTCACGCAGACGATCGATGAGCCTCGAACTGCGATTGACGAGGCTCTCCGAGAAGACGAGGTAGCCGACTGCCACTGCCGTGACCGTCGCGATCAATACGGCGCCCGCGGCGATGTCCTTGGCGAGCTTCGCCAGTGGGTCGAACGCAGTCGTGGCGACGTCGATGGCCGCCTCGACGGCCGTGTTGATCATCTCGGCGATTAGCACGAACGCGATAGCGAGCAGGAGCGCGATCAGCTCGAGCCGGTCGACGCCGACCGCCAGGGCGCCGACGAGCACGACCACGGCGATCCCGAAATGAATGCGCATGTTGCGCTGCGTGCGCAGCACGTGGATAAGACCCTCGAGCGCGTAGTTGAAGCTGTGCAGGACGGACGGCGCACGGCGCTCGGTGCTCATGCGCGCCCCTCGCCGGCGCTCTCGTCCCTGGCCGGCGAGCCCTCCCGACCGGCGAAGCCGGCCTCCGGGCCCGCCTCGCGACGCTGCCGGCACGATGCTCTTCGGGTCCACGCTGTCCCCTTCGGCCTCGCACCGCCGCCCCAGGAACGAGAGAGAGCGGCTCCCGGCCGGCGAAGCCGGCCGCCGCCACTGCCTGATGCGCGATCAGGGTCTGCTAGAGCGCATCTCATGTCGTGAGATCTTCCTCCCGTGCAGCCATCTCGGCGCCGTGCTCGTAGCCGAGCAGGTGCAGAAGCCCATGCACGAGCGGTCGGCTCCACTGCTCGCCGACCACAGCCGGGCAAAGTACGACGTCTCCGAGCTGACGCGGGACGCCGGCCGGCAGCTCGTCGCGACCGTCGATCGGGAATGAGAGCACGTCTGTGGCTTCGTCAAGCTGCAAATGCTCCCTCTTGAGCGCCCGAATCTCGTCCGCGCCCACGAACTGCAGCCCGAGGTCGCCGTCGCTGATCCCCTCGGCGGCGAGCACGCGCCGGGCGAGTGCCACAGCCTCCCGTTCCTGTACCGCGACGCCGCTGCGGTTCTGCACCTCGACCGCGACCACGGCTCTACCGGCTTCGCTGCGTGCCGGTCTCCTCCGTGTGGTGCTTATACGCCTCCACGATGCGCTGGACGAGCTTATGGCGCACGACGTCCTCGTGCGAGAAGCGCACGAAGCCGATGCCCTCGATCGAACCCAGGACGTCCTGCACCTGAATGAGACCCGACGGTTGCTCTCGCGGCAGGTCGACCTGCGTGACGTCACCGGTCACCACGACTTTCGAGCCGAAGCCGAGCCGCGTCAGGAACATCTGCATCTGCTCCGGGCTCGTGTTCTGCGCCTCGTCCAGGATGATGAACGAGTCGTTGAGCGTGCGGCCGCGCATGAAGGCGAGCGGCGCCACCTCGATCGTGCCGCGTTCCATGTACGCCGCGAGCCGATCGGCTTCCAGCATGTCGTAGAGCGCGTCAAAGAGTGGGCGCAGATACGGGTCGACCTTCGCCAGGAGGTCGCCGGGCAGGAAGCCGAGCCGCTCGCCTGCCTCCACCGCCGGTCTGGTCAGGATGATGCGGCCAACCTGCCGCTCCGAGAGCGCCGCCACGGCCAGCGCCATTGCGAGGTATGTCTTGCCGGTGCCGGCCGGGCCGATGCCGAAGGTGACGGTGCTGCTGCGGATCGCGTCCACGTAGCGCTTCTGCATGACCGTCTTGGGCGCGATCTTCTTGCCGCGGTGGCGCCAGATGACGTCGTCGAAGACCTCACGCACGTCGGCACCCTGCTCGAGCACGCCGAGCACGGCGTCGACAGTGCCCGGGCCAATCTCATGGCCGCCCTCGACGAGCTCGACGAGCTCGCCGAGCACGGTGCGAGCCTCGGCCACCACCTGCTCGTCGCCCTCCAGCGTCAGACGGTTGCCGCGTAGCAGGATCGTGACGCGCAGGCGCGCACGCAAGGCGTCGAGCACACCGTCACCGACGCTCGCGAGCTCGGCCGCGACGTCGTTCGAAACGGACAAGACTTCCTGCACCCACCTCAGTGTAAGTGCGGCGGGTGGCAGCGAGGTTGCCGGCGCAGAAACGCCACACAACCGTGCGTCGAACCCCGCTACGATCGCGGCGGGGAGGAGGTTTTGGGTACCTGCGCCGCCCCGTCTAGCGGCGGCCTGTCGAACCAGGCGGGAAGCCGCTTCTAAGCGAGCTTCTCGCGCACGAGCTGGCTGACCGTGGAGCCGTCGGCGCGGCCGGAAACCTGCGGCATGATGTCGGCCATCACGCGGCCCAGGTCGCGCATGCTGGTGGCGCCGTTCTCGGCAATCGCGTCGTCGATGATCGCCTCCAGCTCCTCGTCGGAAAGCGGCGCCGGCATGAACTCCTCGAGCACCGCCAGCTCGCGCTCCTCGGCCTGCGCCTGCTCGTCGCGATCGGCCGCACGGAACGCCTCCGCCGCCTCCTGGCGGCGCTTGCGCTCGCGCTGCAGCACCTGCAGCTCCTCGCCGTCGTGTAGCGCCCGCTGCAGCTCCTTCTCGGCGGAGCGCAGGCTCGCCAGGATGAGCCGCAGCGCGTCGCGCCGTTCCGAGTCCCGCGCACGCATCGCCGCCGTGAGCTCTTCCTCGATGCGGGCAATCAGGCTCATACCGGCAGTCCCGTCACGTGACCGCCCAGTATGTGCCAGTGCAGGTGATAAATGGTCTGCCCGCCGCCCGGCCCGACGTTGACGACCAGGCGGTAGTCCTCGAGCCCCGCCTCGCGGGCTGTGTCCGCAACGAACTCGAGCATCCGCTTCGTCTCGTCCGGCGGGAACTCGTGGATGTCATGGAAGCTGGCCACGTGCCGCTCGGGAAGCACGAGCAGATGCACGTCCGCGCGCGGGTTGATGTCGTTGACGGCCACGAAGCCCTCGACCTTGCGGACGTGGTCATCGCCGCGCACCAGGCGGCAGAACAGACAGTCCTCAGGGCTCATTTCGGAGTGAAGGCTCGCCGTCGGGTTGCGATTGGGGGTGCGAGGCAATGAAGCAGGAAGCCCGCGTATGCGGAGGATACGTGGGCTGCTGAGGACGCCGTCCTCGCGCCGTCCAGCGCGGCCCGACGGCACAGTGCCTCGTTTCGAAAGGAGCCCTAGCCAGCGAGAATCCCCTCCTCCGTGACCGCGCGCCCGCGCACCGGAACGACCTCCCCGACCGGCACCGAGGGCGACACGAGCCAGGGCGAGTAGTCGTCGCCGTAGCCGCGCCCCGGCCTGTCGACGAGCACCACGTCCTCTCGGCCGATCTTGCCGCGCCATCGTGCCAGGCACGCAGCGCGGGAGGCATCGCGCAGCCGCGCCCCCCGCTCCTTCTTGACGGCGACGGGCACGGTGTCACTCATCGCCGTCGCCGTGCCCGGCCGGGGTGAATACGGGAATACGTGCACCTTCGTCACCCCGGCCTCCCGCACCGCGCCGAGGGTATGCTCGAAAGCCGGCTCGTCCTCACCCGGGAAGCCGATGATCACGTCCGTCGTCAGGTTGAAGTCGGCAAGAGGCTCGAGCCGGCGCAGAAATGTGGAGACGCGGTAGCGGCGGCCCATCGCCCGTAGCACGCGGTCGTCGCCGGATTGCAGCGGCACGTGCAAGTGTCGCGACACCACCGCCGTCTCGCGCAGCGCCCGCACAAGCTCACCGTCGACGTGGTTGACCTCGATCGACGAGAGCCGCAGCCGCGCCAGCCCGGGTGTCGCACCGACTGCACGCACGAGGCCCGGCAGCCGCATCCCCGCCTCCCGGTCGCGGTAACAACCTAGGTTGATGCCGGTCAGCACGATCTCGCGGTGGCCTTGCCCGACCCGGCGGCGAACCTCGGCCAGCACCGCGCCGGCCGGGCGGCTGCGCGAGGCGCCGCGCACGAGCGGCACCACGCAGAAATGGCACGAGAACGAGCAGCCGTCCTGCACCTTCACGAAGGCACGCACGCGGTCGAGGCGGGCGTCCGCCCGCACACACCCGATCGCGCCCACCGCGCCTGCGACGAAAGACGGTGCCTCCTCGCTTGGCTTCGCAACCACGATCACGTTCTCTGGCAGGTTCGCGAATGCATCCGCGAGATTCGCGCCGCAGCCGGTCAGGTAGACGCGCTCGTGTGCGCGGGCAGCACGTGCAGCGGCCTTGCGCGACTTGCGCACGGCCTCATGGGTCACGCAGCACGTGTTGATGACGGCGACATCGGCGCCCGCGGACCGCTCGCTGTGGCCGTCTGCGAGCAGCCGCTGACGGACGGCCTGCGCGTCAGTGTGAGACACCTTGCAGCCGAGAAAGGTGACGGAGAAGGTCGCCACGGCCGCGAAATGCTACTCCCGTGCGTAAGCATCGGCAGCCCACTCGGCTCCCGAGACGCGACGTACGTGCGTGAAGCCGGGTAGTCGCGGTTCCTCGGACAGCATGTAACCGGACGTGATCAGGTGGCGACAGCGCAGCCGGCCGGCGAGCGCGTTCGCCGTCACCAGCGTGACGTTGGCCACGACCACATCGGTGGGCGGCAGCGACACCGCGAGTGCGTCGACCGCCCGAACGTCGACAACTACCCCGTTGCCACGCGCGTTGCGGGTAGTCGCCTGGATGGCGGCGTCGTCCACGTCGACTGCCGTGACAGGCGAGTAGCCGAGCTTCACGGCGGCGATCGCCAGCACCCCTGAACCGCAGCCGACATCCAGCAGGCTGCCCGGCTCGCGCCCTGTCAGGAGCTGGAGACACAGGCGCGTCGTCTCGTGGCCGCCGGTGCCGAATGCGCGGCCGGGCTCGATCACCACTGCGATCGCGTCAGTGGGGGGATCCTCCCAGGGCGGTCCCACCCAGAGGCCGCCGACCCGCACCGACTTGTGGAACCGTCGCCATCGGTCGAGCCAGTCGTCGGGCACGTCGGTCCGTCGCGCGGCACCGAACGTATGCCAGATCCGCTCCTCGCCGGCCGCATCCGTGTAAGCGGCCAGCTCCACGCCACGCGTGACTGCGAGCTCTTCGAAGCCCTCCGGAAAGAGCTCGAGCATGACCGCGCGCGCTTCTTCGGCCCGGCGGGCCGGAACGTTCACGGAGACGCGCCGGAGAGTCAGCGGAAGGCGCTCTTCAGCTTGTCAAAGAAGCCCTCGTCATCGTCGTACGTGTCGGCCTGAGCACCATCCTGGAAGCGCTCGAGCAGGTCTCGCTGCTCGGGCGTCAACCGACGGGGCACGCTGACGTTGACGAGCACGCGGTGGTCGCCGCGGCCGAAGCCCTGCAGGATCGGCATTCCCCGTCCGCGCAGGACGCGAATCTCACCTGGCTGCGTGCCCGGCTCGAATGTGAGCTCGACGTCGCCCTCGAGCGTGGTCACGGTGACGGTGGCACCGAGCGCCGCCTGCGTGATCGTGAGCGCCACCGTCGAGAACACGTCGTCGCCCTGACGGACGAACCGCGCGTCCGGCTGGACGCGCACGTCCACGTACACGTCGCCGGCGCGGCCGCCCAGCACGCCCGCGTGGCCTTCACCGGACAGCCGGATGCGCTGGCCGTCGTGGATGCCGGGCGGGATCTCCACGTCCAGCGTGCGCTCCTCGACGACGCGGCCGTCGCCGCTGCACTCGCGGCACGGGCTCTCGAGCACCCGCCCGGCGCCGGAGCACGTGGGACAGGTGTGCGTTCGCACGAACTCCCCGAACGTGCTGCGCGACACTTGACTGACGCGGCCGGCGCCGCCGCACGTGTCGCAACGCTCCGCGCCGGTGCCCGGCTCGGCACCTTC
>DAITAO010000051.1:0-22402 GCA_036824245.1 Gaiellaceae bacterium
GCGGCAAGCGCGTCTTCATCGACTACAACCAGAACGCACGCGACCGGACGATTGCCTCGGCCTACTCGGTGCGTGCGCGACCTGACGCGGCCGTCTCGGCCCCGGTCACATGGGACGAGCTGCCCGATGTCGAGACGGAGGACTTCACGCTGCCGACCATGCTGGAACGCTTCGCCAGGCTCGGGGACGTTCAGCGGGAGCTCGACGATCACGTGTGCGACCTGCCCGTGCTGCTCGAGTGGGTGGAGCGCGACGAGCGTGAGGGCCTGCAGGAGGCGCCCTACCCGCCGCACTTTCCGAAGCAGCCGGGGGAGCCGCGGCGCGTGCAGCCCTCACGCGCAAAAAGCAAGTAGCGGCGAAGTCAGCTCGCGCGCGCGGCGCCGCTCTGGCTCGCTCGTCGCGTAACGGTCTCCGCTGTCTTAGCCAGCACCGCCGCGTACACGCCGGCTTCGCCGGGCAGCAACCGAGCCACGCGCCAGCCGGTACCGGCGACCAGCTCCTCCATCTCCTGCGGCGAGACGATCAGGTAGTCGAACCACGGCGTCGTGTGCAGCCGGTGGCGGACGCGCAGCCGTAGCTGCCCCGCCATCCGGCCGCGGCGGCGGTTGTGCTCCTGGTAGGCGAGGTGATCGGGGTCGTCCGTGTCGTAGACGTCGCGGCTCTCGGCCACGATGCGGCCCCGCTCGCTGGTAAGCGCGTGGAGTCGTCGCAGCATGCGATCGGCCTTTCCGGCGCTTCCGAGCAGCCCGAAGTTGTTGCCGAACATGACAACAGTATCGAAAACGCCGAGCGTGCGGTCGACATCCTCGAACGCCATCACTCGTGCGTCCTGGACGCCGCGCCGCCCGCATACCTCGACCGCGAGTGGTGAGAGGTCGACGGCCACGACGTCGTGGCCGCGCTCCTGAAGGTGGAGTGCCACACGCCCGGCGCCGGCGCCCACGTCGAGCGTGCGGCCACGCACGAAGCGCATTGCGCGCTTCTGGTGCGCCGGCCAGCGGCGGAACGGCTCGAAGTACGCGGCGGGGCCGCTCGTCGCCTCGATGAACCCGTCGTCGCGCTCGACGATCTCCCTCGCGCGGAGGCTTCCTTCCTGGTACGCGAGCATTATCTGCCCGTAGGCGTCTTCGTCCTCGCCCAGCCGCGGCATCAGACGGCCGCCGGGGAGCCCGTCATTCCCGAGACGCTATGCCCGGCTCGCCCGCGTAGTAGTCGACGCCGCTCGAGCGGAAGACGATCCGGTTGTCGTCGGAGTTACCCGTCCAGATCCCGATCTTGTCGCTGTCCGGGTACACGGTCGCTGCCGGATGCCGGACGGTCGAGAACATCAAGACGCGCACGACGTCGTTCGTGTCGTTGCGCACGCCGTGTGCGCCCTCCGGGCCCGATGGGAAGCAGACGACGTCCCAGGTATCGAGCTCCTCCGTGCCTTCCGGGTGCCGCAGCGTCGGGCGTCCCGCGAGCACGACCAGCCACTCCTCCTCGCCGTACTCGTAGTGGTAGGGGCAAATCGACTGGCCGGGCGGCAGCTCGTACACGCTCGCACCGAGCTGCGAGGCGCCGACCTGGTTGCCGAAGCGGAGCATGCCCGCGCGGAAGCCTTCCGGATCCTCCGGGTCGTACTGGAAGTCCGGGTCGGCGATGTTGACTCTGCGCATCAGCGCGGATCGTAGTCAGCCGGCGAGCAGTGACTCGAACGTCGGGTCGTTCGGGTTGCGCGGCGGCCGCACTTCGCGCCAGGTGCAGTCGCCCGGAGCCTTGTCGTCGCGGAAGCGGATCAGCCGCGTGCCGTGCCGGAAGCGGTTGCCCTGCACCTTGTCGTAGCGCACCTCGGCGACGAGCTCGGGCCGCACGGCCGTCTCTTCGAGCTCGCCGGTACCCCAGCGGTTCGGCTCGGAGAAGCGCCGTTCAGGCGCGTTCTCGATCAGGGGCTTGACGAGCTCGAGGATCTCGTCGTGGCGGCGGGCGCCGACCGCCGCTGAGCCGACGTAGTCGAGGCCGCGCTCGTCGTTGTAAAGACCGAGAAGCAATGTCGCGATATGCGACGGCTTCGCCTTCCAGCGAACGCCGACGACGACGCAGTCGGCCGTCTTGTAGGGCTTGACCTTGGCGACCGCGTCGCGCCCGCCCGGGCGGTACGGGACGCCGAGCCGCTTGGCGATCACACCGTCGAGGCCCGCCGCCTCGAAGGTGTCCAGCCAGCCGCGGGCGCGCTCGAGGTCACTCGTGTACGGGGAGAGGCGCAGGCCGTTGCCGACACGCTCGAGCTCGGCGCGCCGCTTTTCGAGCGGCCGCTCGTGCACGGGCTTGCCCTTCCACAGCAGCAGGTCGAAGGCGATGAACTCGGCGGGGATCTCCGCGGCGAGCTTGCGTACCCGGCTCTCAGCAGGATGCAGACGCATCTGCATCGAGTCGAAGTCGAGCTTCCCGTCTCGCGCGATGACGATCTCGCCGTCGACCGCCGAGTGGGGCGGCAGCAGCTCTCCCAGCGGCCGCAGCTCGGGAAAATAGCGGAGCAGCGGGCGCTCCTTGCGGGACCAGAGCGCGAGCTCGCCACCGTCGTTCTCCAGGATTCCGCGAAAGCCGTCCCACTTGGGCTCGTACCACCAGCCCTCGCCCTCGGGCAGCTCCGACACGAGCTCTGCCTCCATGGGCGGAAACGGGACGTTCGGGCCCGGCAAGGCGCCCACTCTACCGGCGTCGCGGCCGCGTTTCGGCCTGCCGGGCAAGCGGAAACGATAGACCTGTGGAACTCGACGGCGTCTGGGTCGTGAGACGCACAGCTGGCGCTCTACCGCCGCTCTTCCGCGTGCGCAAGCGCATCGACGGCGCAAGCGGCCGCACCGAGGCAGGGCCGCTGCGCGTCGGGTTCGACGTCGACGGCCTGAGGCTTCGTTACCGCCGGCCCTTCCAGGCATTCGTAGACGAGCTCGAGCCCGATGCCCACGGCTTCCGCGGGCGCGCTCTTGCGGCCGGCCGTCAGTACGCGGAGTTCGTCCTGCGCCGTGTCCCAACCGAGGAGGAGGAAGTGACCACTCAGCAGCTCACTGACCAGCTCATCAAGCACATCGACGAGGCGCTCGCCATGGAGCTGAGTGTCGTTCGGATGCTGGATTCGACCATCCACGGCACGGACGATCCGGAAGTCAAGGACGTCCTGAGGCAGCACAAGCTGGAAACGGAGCGGCACGTCGACCGCCTGCGTGAGCGCCTGGAGGCGCATGGAGGATCGCCCTCGCTCGTACGCGAGGCGGGCGGCATCCTTGGCGCGATGCTGAAGGGCGTGCTGGACATCACGCGCGGAGAGAAGTCGGCGCGAGGTGCGCGCGACACTTACGCGACCGAGCACCTCGAGATCGCGAGCTACCAGTTGCTCGAGCGTGTTGCAACGCGCGCCGGAGACGAGGAGACGGCGGAGGTCGCCCGCACGAACAGGGCGGACGAGGAACGCATGGCAGCGTGGATCGCGGACAACTGGGACCGCTTCGCCGAGCTCGCGCTGGCCGAGGCCGCCGCTCTCGTACGCAGCTGACGAGGCCGCCGGGCGCGCCGATCTGCGCACAAGTTGACGCGGACTGGCGGCTTTGGCGCAGAATGGCGCCATGGCGGGCAAGAGAGTCGCGGTCACAGGCCTCGGCGCGGTTACGCCGCTCGGGAACGACGCGCCGTCGACCTGGCGCGCGGCCGTGGCCGGCGAGAGCGGTATCGACTTCATACGAGCGTTCGACGCCTCCGGGTTTCCCGTGCGAGTGGCAGCCGAGGTCAAGGACTTCGACGCGGCCTCGGTCGTCGGCCCGAAAGAGGCCAGGCGCCTCGACCGTAACGTGGTTCTCTCCGTCGCGGCCGCACAGGAGGCGATGGGCGACGCCGGTCTGAACGGCTTCGACCCCGCGCGCGTCGGGATCGTGTTCGGCTCCGCGATCGGGGGCTTCCTGGGGATCATGGAACAGACGGAGGTGCTGCGTGAGCGCGGCCCGGACCGCGTCTCTCCGCACTTCCTCCCCAACGTGCTCGTCGACTCGGCGAGCGGGCAGCTGGCGATCTCGCTCGGCATCCGCGGTCCCAACTACGCGGTCGTCTCAGCGTGCGCCACGGGCTCGCACGCGGTCGGCGAGGCGGCCGAGTTGATCCGGCGCGGCGACGCCGACGCGGTGCTGGCGGGCGGCACCGAGGCGTGCATGCACCCGCTCATCCTGGCCGGCTTCTGCGCGATGCGCGGCCTGGCCGTCGAAGACGAGTACCCACCGCGGGCGTCGCGGCCGTTCGACGCAACGCGTGCAGGGTTCGTGATGGGGGAGGGCGCGTGCGTGCTCGTGCTCGAGGAATTCGAGTCGGCTCAGGCGCGCGGCGCCACGGTATACGCAGAGGTGCTGGGCTACGGCGCCTCCAACGATGCCTACCACATGGCCGCGCCCGATCCGGAATCGGTGGGCGTCAGCGAGATGATGCGCGCCGCCTTGCGCCGTGCAGGGGTCGAGCCGGAGCAAGTCGACTACGTGAACGCGCACGGCACATCGACCCCACTCGGGGATGCGGCCGAGACTCGGGCGCTCAAGGATGTCTTCGGCGAGCACGCCTACAAGCTGGCCGTCTCCTCGACGAAGTCGGTGATGGGCCACTGCTTCGGGGCGGCCGGGGCCATCGAGGCGATGATGTGCGTGCTCGCCATCCACCACGGTGTGATCCCCCCGACCATCAACTACGAGCAGCCCGACCCGGAGTGTGACCTCGACTACGTGCCGAACGAGGCGCGCGAGGCGCGCGTCGACGTCGCGCTCTCGAACGCCATGGGCCTGGGCGGCCACAACGGCTGCGTGCTCGTAGGTCGAGTAACGGCCTAGGAAGGGCAGGGCGTCAGAACCCGTGTCGAAGGCGGAGGCACACAGGGACCGTCCCCTTCGGGCACTTTCCCTTCAGAACCCGCCCCTGACAGCCTCGCGACTGATACGAGTGACCCACCGGACCGCCTTGACTCCCGCTCTCCGCGCGCGGGAGGATGCGCCGACGCGCACCGAGACGACCAGTAGGTAGATCGGGGCAGCGCCCGGGCGGCGCGCCGCCGCGCGAACGGCGGCGCGCGGCCCGGAGTCGCGAATCCGGGGCAATCCCGTGGCACATTCGCGCGCCGGCCGCGACTACGATCGACGCGGGGAGGAGGCTCGGGAACCTAGGAGGTGTCCCGAACGGCCGTGTCTGACTGGGCCGTGAGCGCGGCGATCGTCTCCGGCGTCAGCTCGGCCAGGGAATCCAGCACGATGTCTGCCTGCGCGAGTGCCTCCGGCTCGGGAGGAAAGGCCGCGTTCGGAATGGCCACGACGTACATCCCCGCCCGCGTGGCCGAGAGGATGCCCTTGTATGAGTCCTCGACCGCGGCCGAGTGCCCCGGCGGCACACCGAGGCGCCGCGCCGCTTCCAGGTAGACGTCCGGCGCCGGCTTGCCGCGCGCCACTTCCTCGGACGACACCGTCACTTTGAAGAAAGGATCCAGCCCGGACAGCTCGAGCGCAAGGTCGATCAGGGGCCGGTTGGACGACGAGGCGAGCCCCAGCGGCCACCATGTTGCCAGCCGCTCGACAGCGTCGACGGCTCCCGGGATGAGCGGCAGACGCTGCCGGTAGAGAGACTCCATCCGCTCGACGACCAGGCGGGCGATCTCCTCGGGCGGCTCGGGGAGCCCGACCACGTCGTGCATGTAGCGCGACCATTCGGGCGAGCTCATCCCCATCATGTCCCGCTGCGCGGTGTCCGGCCACCGCACGCCGCGCTCGCCGGCGAGCGTCTCGCGTGCTTCGTCCCACAGCTGCTCGCTCTCGAGCAGTACTCCGTCCAGGTCGAAGACGACCGCCTCGACGGTCATACGGGTTCGTAACCGCCTCGCACATAGCTGAGGCCCGCCGCATCGCGGCCCAGTTCGATGGAGCGCACGGCGGCGACGAAGATCCTGTGGTCGCCCGCCTCGTACTCGGCTTGCGTCACGCACTCGAGCCAGGCAAGCGCCCCGTCCAGCAGCGGCTCGGGCAGCGCTGATTCATGAAGCTTCACATCGGTCCACGCGACGAGCGGCGGGAGGCCGCTGCGGGCGAAGTGCTGGGCGAGTGCCGCCTGGTCGCCCGCCAGCACGCTGACCGCGAAGCGTCCGGCTCGCCTCAGCGGCTCGTAGATCGAAGACTGCAGCCCGATCGACACGCCCACCAGAGGCGGCTCGAGCGAGAGCGAGACGAGCGACCCCACCGTGATGCCGAAGCGCTCCTCGCGCAGCTTTACCGTGACGATGGAGACGCCGGCCGGGAAGCGCCGCATCGCCCCGCGAAGCTCGTCGCCGGCCTCCACGGCGCGATCATACGGAGCGCCGCCGGGTCTCCCCGCTTGCGCGGGCTATCCGCAGGAGCTGGCGTTGAGGGCGCGCAGCTTCGTCTTCTGCTCGGCGTCGTACGCCGCGTCGTAGTTCGCCTGCGGGATGCCTTCCCAGAAGAGGTCGGGCAAGACGCCCGGGCCCATCGCCGTCAGCCGGTAGCGCTTTCCCATCCCGGAGGGCCTGCCGCCGTGGGGGAAGAAGCCGTAGCAGAACGCGCCGCTGCCCCTGTGCGTCACAAAGCTGTTCTCACGTTGCCAGCCGCTCCCGTACTGCGAGTCGAACGTATCCACGTACAGCACGCGGCCGAAGCTGTCAGTGGGCCGCCCGCGCACGCCGGTGCCGAAGCCGTAGACGGGCTTGCCAAGGTAGGTAAGGCGACCGAACAGGGTGTGGTAGCGCCGCTGGGTCCAGCCCATGTTCACCTCCAGCACCGGCAGCGGCCCGCGCCAGTGGGACAGCCAGAGCTCGTAGACGCGGCGGCTGGGCGGCGCCGCCAGGCCGAGGTTCGGCAGTGCGCGCTGCCACGTCTGGAGGGCCCAGTACGAGCCGTCCGGCGCTTTGCAGGCGGCGATCATCCAATGCAGCTGAGGGCCGTCGTAGTCGGCGCACCGGTTGCGAAAAGCGCCCGGCGTGAGGCGAAAGCTCTTCCAGCCGCCCGAGTAGTCAAGCCGCAGTGCGACCTGGGCGCGGGCTTGTGTCGGGGCGATCGCATTGATCGCCCCCCAGGCGAGCGTGTGGTGCTGACGGCCGCGCGAGCGGTAGCTGACGAGCGCCTTGCCGTCAGACGACACTTTCAACTGCACGGCGGTGGCATTGCGGGCCACCAGCTCCGCACCCTGGGCGGGCGCACCGAGGGCACACGCGGCGACCGCCGCGGCGGGAAGGACGAGCCGGCGGAGTGCTGCCATGGGCACGGTCACCTAAGACCGTTTTCGGCAGAAAAGGGAAGAGACCTGAGCCTTGCTACTCGTCCGGTTCTTCGGAGAGCTCCTCCACCAGGAGCGCATACGCGAACGAGCGCCAGGCGAGCTCCGTGTCGGCGCGCAGCTCGTCCGCCGTGGCCCGGAGGAGCTCGAGATCGGGTGCCGCGTCGGCGACCGCCGCGAGCCCGGCCGCCAGCGCCTCGCGCCGCGGCGGAGAGTCGAGGTCGGTGGCGAGCGCGGTCACCGCACGCCCGGTTGAATCGACCTCCCGGTGTGGGTCGCCGCCGGCGGCGAGCAGCAGCACAGCCCGGCGTCTCGCACCCTGCAGCTCATCGTCGGGAATCGTCACGTCTGCACCGGCAAGGAACGCCACCGCCACGCGGGCCTGATCGGTGTCGCCAAGACCCGACTCGACGTGCTCAAGGAGGATGTGATCAGGGAGGGAGGTCATTTGGGGGAGGGCCGGGGAGAGGAACGCGAACGCTCCCGTCCCCGGCGGATTGCGTCAGACGACGGCCGCGCTGTCTGTGGCTGCCCCCTCTCGCCCGAACATGTAGCCGATGCCCAGCATTACGACGCCGAGCCCCAGGTGCAACCAGTGGTCGGCCGTGTTCGCGGGGATCCAGTCGCCACCGCCGACTACGCCGAGCAGGAACAGCGCCAGGTAGATGACACCGCCCCCGAGCATGTACAGCCGCGAGGTGTCGAACGCGCGAGCCGCGGCGACTCCGACGACGCCGAAGAGCAGGTGCACGATGTTGTGCAGGACGCTCACCTGGAAGATGCCGAGCAGCTCGGCTGTGGAGTCTTCCCCGGCGAAGGCGATGTCATCAAAATCCTGGGTAATACCTGGGATGAAGCCGAGTATGCCGACGAGCAGGAACACGACGCCGAACAACAAGGTCAGACTCTGCAGAGTCGACCGGCCTGCCATCGCGCTGTATTTCATTGTTCCTCCAGGGGTTGAGATCGCGATCCGACCCCGCGCGCGCGAACCGTAACGCACTGTGGGGCATGGCTCAACGTTTTCGCTGCTGACTAAGTCCCGGTTCGGGACGGTTCAGAGATCGCGACCGCGGGAAAGACGCGGACCATGAGCCAAACCGAGCTAGAAGCGCTGCTGGAGGAGGGCGAGCGGGAAGGTTGCGTGCAACTCTCCTCGCTCAACGAGCTGGTCAGAACCCTCGAGCTCGACGAAGAGGCCGTCGAAGCTCTTTATGACCAGCTCCACGAGCGCGCCGTCGAGGTGCGTGACGACTGCGGGCGGGAGCGGGAGGCCAGCACCTACGTGAACGGCGACGTCGCCACCGCCACGACAGACGCACTGCAGCTATTTCTCAACGAGGCGGCTCGCTATCCCCTGCTGACGGCCGAGCAGGAGGTCGAGCTCGCCAAGCGGGTCGAGCGCGGCGACAAAGAGGCGAAGGATCTGATGGTCAACTCCAACCTCCGTCTCGTTGTTTCGATTGCGAAGAAATACCAAGGGCATGACCTTGCGCTGCTGGACCTCATCCAGGAAGGCATCATCGGCTTGATCCGCGCAGTCGAGAAGTTCGACTGGCGACTGGGCTACAAGTTCTCCACGTACGCGACGTGGTGGATCCGCCAGGCAGTGCAGCGCGGGGTAGCCAACAAGGCGCGCACGATTCGCATCCCAGTTCATATCTCGGAGCGCGAGCGACGCATCAGACGCGCCGAGCGCGAGCTCGCCGTCAAGCTCGGCCGGCAGCCGAGCGACGAAGAGGTCGCCCAGGCCGCCAAGCTGCCGATGAAGCAGTACCGCGAGGTGCGCCACGCGGCGCGCGCTGTGACAAGCCTCGATCGCCCGCTCGGCGCAGAGGGCGATACGTCGTTGAGTGAGGTGATCCCCGGCGACCAGGCGACGCCGGAGGAGGAGGTCACCGTGAGCCTCGAGCAGGACGCGCTCCGCCGGGCGATCGGCGAGCTGCCGGACCGTGAGCGCCAGGTCGTCAAGTGGCGCTACGGCCTGAACGGTGATACCGATCCGACCTCCCTCGACGAGATCGGCCGCCGACTGGGCGTCACACGAGAGCGCGTGCGTCAGATCGAAACAGAGGCGCTCCAGCGGCTCGCCGAGCATCGCGAGATCGGCGCGGCCGCCTGAGCCAAGCGGTTACCTGGGTAGCGGGCCAGGCCCCTGGGATCGGGGCCTGACCCAAGAGCCTGGTTTGGCGCTATGAAACGCCGGCGCCGGTCTTCTCGCGCTTTGGCTCGGCGCCTACCGCTGCGGCGCCCTGCCTGGCGGCCTCCGCTTGCCCGAGCTGCCGGTTGACGTGATCCCAGTCGAGGTTGCGGAAGAAAGCCTCGACATACTCGCCGCGCCCGTCCGGTGTAGCGCCGAAGTCGCGGACGTAGGCGTGCTCGTACACGTCGATCGCGAGCACCGGGCACATGTTGTAGACGGCCCAGAGGTTCTGGGTGTCCATGATGTAGTTGAAGATCGAGCCGTCGTTCAGGTCGTAGCCGACCATCACCCAGCCGCGCGCCGCGCGCGCCGCCTTGCGGACGGCGTTCTTCCACTCGTCGAGTCCGCCGTGGAACTCAGAATCGACGAGCTCGGCGAACCGGCCGTTCGGCTCCCCGCCGTCTCCGCCGAGGTGCTCGAAGTACAGCTCATGGTTCTTGAAGCCGAGCAGCGCGAACGTGTAGTCGACCGATACGGCGCGTAGCTCCGAGTACACCTGGTTGCCCTCGATCTGGCCGTAGTCGAACGCGTTCAGCAGCTTGCGACACTCGTTCGACTTCTTGGCGTAGCCCTCGTAGAGCTTGAAGTGGTCGTCCATCGTCTGGCGCGAGATCCCGTCCAGATCCTTGTCGAATGCTGGGAACCGTTGCGCCTTGAGCTCATCCCACGGCATCGGCTACCTCCTTGTGGATTGTCGGGTCAACCCTTTCAGAAGGTGTATGCCCACCGACGCGGTTTGCTACCGCAAAGCGCAGGATGACGGCCGCGCAGCGGGAAAAACCGTCACGTGCGTGCCCGAGTTTCGCGCCTCAGGCCCGTCGTAGTCACGCTTTGTCTGGCTGCGTCGATCGGCGCCTCCGTCTTCGCGGCCCGCACCGCGCTTCGAGTCGAGCGCCGTCTGGACTCCTACGGGACACGCCTGGGCGCGGTCGACGGCGATCTGCAGGCTCTCGGGCGGCGGGCCGACCTCCGCATCGTCTCGCTGGACCGCGCTGTGCAGGCGGTCCGGCATCCGCTGCACGCGGCGCTCGCCTGGCCGGCCGCGGGTGCTGTTACCGACGGGTTCGGCGGGGTCTCGGGGCGGTGGCACGACGGCCTCGATGTCGATGCTCCCGACGGCTCGCCGGTGCGGCCTGCCGCGGCCGGCGTCGTGGTCGCCGCAGGCTGGTACGAGGCCTACGGCAACCGTGTGGTTGTCGAGCATGGCCGCGGCCTGGCAACGGTGTACGCGCACCTGGACTCGATTCTCATTCCCGAAGGTGCCCTGGTCACCCAGGGATCGGTGCTCGGCACGGTCGGTTGCACGGGCAGGTGCACGGGCACGCACCTGCATTTCGAGGTGCGGCTGAACGGATCGCCGACCGATCCGCTCCTGTGGCTGCCCCCCAGCCCGGCCCCGGCGGCCGAGCTGCACTGGGCCGGCTAAGGCGAAGCTGTACGCCGGTTCCGAGCCGAAAGGCGTCACGAGGACCGTCGTTGAGAGACACTCCTGCTGGTGACGACGCATCGCAGCCGACAGCTACGGGAGCTGGCCCAGCGGGTCGCTGACGCCCTCCCGTCGGACGTCGTCGAGGAGGTCATCCTCACCGGCAGCGTCTCTCGCGGCGTGGCAGACGACATCTCGGACATCGAGATGCTGATCGTCACGGGTGAGCAGCTCGAGCTGGCGACGTGTTTCGAGCACGCTCACGCTGCGGGACTGACAGAGCTCGACACATGGGGCCCACAGAACGTGCCAACCCGCCGCGTCTCCGGGTACCTAGAGGGGGTTCCCGTCGAGCTGATCTGGTGGTCGAGGGAGCACGCCGAGACGAGCATCGACGGACTCTTCCGTATCGACGTGTCGTCGACCGGCGACGCGATCGCCCATGGCGTCCCGCTGCGGACATCAGGTGCGCTGGCTCGGTGGCGAGCGCGTTTGCGCGAGTATCCCGAGGAGCTCGCGGCGGCACGGATCGAAGAGGCGGCGTTGACGTGGGGTGGGTTCGCGCCCGCGGGATTGCTCACTCTTGCGCGGCGCGGTGAGCGCCTCGCCCTCGTCGAGCGAATGCTCGACGACGCCTCGCGTGTGCTTCGGATCGTCTTTGCGTTGAATCGCGTCTGGCAGCCGACACACAAGCGACTCGCGCCGCGCGTCGCGTCGCTCGCGGTCAAACCGGAGCGGCTCGCGGAACGGATCGAGAAGGCGCTGACGGAGCACGATCCGCGCGCGGCGTTGCTCACGATGACGGAGCTTCAGGCGGAGACGGTCGCGCTCGCCCCCGACGGGCCGAACGTCCAGCGCGCGCGGCACTGGCTCGCGGTGGCTTCGAAGATCCTTCAGGAGGCGCCTGCGAGCCGGTGATCTGCGCGGTTCGACCGGAAAACTGCGGAATCGGGGACCGAGGGCACGGCGTTCGCCGGGGGAGTGAGGAGGACCTTCGGCTGACGCGCGTCCAGGGAGCGGTTGCGGCAGTCGCTCCGTTAAGCCCTCTTTGGCTTGGTTGAGCGGCGGGGCTGGGATTCGAACCCAGGGAGCCGCTTGCGCGGCTCAACGGTTTTCAAGACCGCCCCATTCGTCCGCTCTGGCACCCCGCCTGACGGCGAGTGTAACCGCGCTTCTGAGCAACGCTGGCTAGACGAGGGAGGGGCCAAACAGCCCCTCCCTCGTGCCCGAGTGAGGCTTCGTCCCGGTGGCGCGACCGGTTCGCGATCTCGACTAACCGCGCCGGCTGCCGATACATGAGGGATGGACGCCGCCGATTGGGACGGTTTCGATCTCGAGCGTTTCGCCGTTCATCTGCGCGAGCGGCGAGGCGCGCCCGATGCCGAAAAGACCGTCTGGGCGTTTGAACAGGCGCTGGAGATTGCTCGGCGTGACGGCGAGCTGCTCGATTACCTGCTCACTGCCGTTGTCTGCCTGATGGCACGCTTCTCGGACACGACGCCGCGTGAGATCTTCGAGATCTACTTCCGCCACGCTCCTTCCGACGCCCGCTGGCGCGACGAGCTGCGCCCCTTGCTCGACGGCTGACGTTCACGCGCCTGCGAGCACCGGCCCGAGGCGGGGCGGAGCGCCGAGCTCCACCAGGCACTCGGGAACGGCGACGGCGCCGGCCTCGTCCTGGAAGTTCTCCATCACAGCGAGCATCGCGCGCGCGGTGACCGCGGTTCCGTTCAGCGTGTGCACCGTTGTGGTGCCCTTGCCGTCCGGGCGGTAGCGGATCTGCATGCGATTCGCCTGGTAGTCGGTCGTGTTCGAGCATGAGGTGATCTCGCGGTAGCGCTCCTGTGTCGGGAACCAGGCCTCGATGTCGTACTTCTTCGCGGCTGCCGGGCCGAGGTCGCCCGCCGCGATGTTCATCACGCGGTAGGGGAGACCGAGCTCCGAGACGAGCTCCTCCTCGATGGCGAGCAGCCGCTCATGCTCGGCGCGGGACTCGTCCGGTGTCGTGTAGACGAACATTTCGACCTTGTCGAACTGGTGCACGCGAAACATGCCGCGCGTGTCCTTGCCGGCAGCGCCGGCCTCGCGGCGGAAGTTGGTGGAGAAGCCCGCGTAGCGCAGCGGCAGCTCGTCGAGGATCTCGCCCATGTGCAGCGCGGCGAGGGCTACCTCGGACGTGCCTGCCAGGTAGAGGCCGTCGCGCTCGTCGAGCCGGTAGAGGTTCGACTCCTCGGTGGGAAGGAAGCCGGTGCCGTACATGGCCTCCTCGCGGACGAGCACCGGTGGGAGTACCGGCTCGAAGTCCTTCGCGACCAGCCGGTCGAGCGCGAAGCGGTAGAGGGCAAGCTCGAGGAGCGCCGCTTCGCCGCGCCGGTAGGCGAAGCGCGAGCCGGACAGCCGCGTGCCCCTTTCCATATCGATCCAGTTCCACGGCTCGCTGAGCTCGAGGTGGTCCTTCGGGGTGAAGGAGAACGTAGGGGGATCGCCGACCCTGCGGATCTCGACCGCGTCCTCCTCTTCGAAGCCGTCGGGTGTGTCCGGGTCCGGCAGATTCGGGATGCGTGCCAGCAGCTCGTGCCGCTCGGCCTCCAGCCGGCGTTGCTCCTCCTCGAGCCGCTGCAGCTCCTCCTTGCGGAGCTTGAGCTCCTCCAGCTGCTCAGGTGTCGGCTTGCCCTTGAGCTTGCCGGCCGAGCGCAACTCGTCGATGCGCGGCTGGAGCGCGCGCCACCGCTGGTCTGCGTCCAGGAGCCGGTCGAAGTCGTCCGCGGCTCCGCGACGGTCGAGCGCGGCGCGAAAGACGTCCGGATGAGCCCGGGCTGCGTGAATGTCGATCACGGAGCAATCGTAGAGCGCGAGGCCGTCGCGTTTTCGGAGCGGTCTCGTATCCCACGCGCGCGAGGTTTGTCGCTACGGTCAAACCGGGTGGTGGGCCGGGGTGCCCCGACGCGCGCGCGGGTAACTATTTATTGGCCCTGCGTCAAGAACGCAACGAGGTCGTTGAGCTGCTTCTCCGGGAGGTCGTAAGGCGGCATGATCCCCTCGTTGAAGCCCGACACGACGTATGCGTCGGGATCGGTGATCGACTCCTTCGTGTACTCCTCGAGCGAGCCGCGGCCCGCTTCCTCCGCGTCCTGTTCCAGGTTGTCGAGGTTCGGCCCGACCTGGCCGCCCGAGCCGGCAGGCCCGTAGGCATGACACGACCCGCAGCCCTGTTCGTTGAACACCGCTTTCCCGGCTGCCGGGTCGCCGGCGGCGGGCTCGGCAGTCGTGGTCGTCGCCCCCGTCTGCGTCTGTGCCGACGAGGTTCCCTCGACGCCCTCAGGCAGCGGCCGCGCGTCTTCTTCACCTCCGCAGCCGGCCAACCCGAGGGCCAGCAGCGCGAGAGCCAACGGAGCGACGCGGCGCATGGCGCGCGAGTCTAACGGACGCTCTCGGCCGCCCGGCGCGTCGGCAGGCAAGACGCCCACGGCTAGAATTGCGGTCGAATCCCCTCCGAAGGAGCTCCACCGCGATGCAACGCAAAGCTTTTGGTCGCGACACCGGCTTGACGCTGCGCATGCTGCTTACTGGCGGCCTGCTCGGCCTGCTCTACGTCGTCTTCGCCGCGGTCCTGATCTCGTTCCTGGACCCCGGGCTCCTCTGGTTCGGCGTCCTTCTGGTCGGCGCCCTGGCCGTGTTCCAGTACTTCAGCTCGGCGAAGCTCGCCCTGCTCGCCTCCGGCGCAAAGGTCGTTGAGCGCGATGAGGCGCCGGCGCTGCACGACATGGTCGAACGCCTGGCTGCGATGGCCGATCTGCCCAAGCCCAAGGTCGCGATCATCCACTCCGATGTGCCGAATGCATTCGCCACCGGCCGCAACCCCAAGAACTCGGCGGTCGCCGTGACGACCGGTCTCTGGGAGACGTTGGAGCCGCACGAGGCCGAAGGCGTGATCGCACACGAGCTCACGCATATCGGCAACCGCGACGTCCTGATCATGACCCTGGCCAGCTTCTTCGCCATGCTGGCCGGAATCATCACGCGCTTCGCCATGTACGCGGGCCTCTTCGGCGGCGACCGCGATCGGAGCGGCCCGCCGGTCTGGCTGATCGTGCTGGTCGTCTCCATCATCACGTACCTGCTCAGCTACATCCTCATCCGCACGATCTCGCGCTACCGCGAGTACGCGGCCGACCGCGGCGCCGCGCTGATCACGGGCGCGCCGGAGAATCTGATGAGCGCGCTCCAGAAGATCGCCGGAAAGATGACCGCGATTCCGCGGCGCGACCTTCGCGAGGTCGAGTCGATGAACGCGTTCTTCATCATCCCGACGAACCCGCACTTCAGCGCGCGCGCCTCGTTCGCGGAGCTCTTTTCGACTCACCCGCCGCTCGACAAGCGGCTCGCCAACCTTGCCAGTATTGCGCGCGAGATGGGCCGCCCGGTCGACTGATTTGGGCCTCACCGACGTTCTCTTCGGGCGCAAGAAGCTCAAGCAGGCGTCCGGCGACAAGCTCTTTGCGCTCGCGACGGCCACCGTTACCCTCGAGACCGAGCTCGGGCTGAAGCCTGGCGGCGTGGCGGCGATCGTCTTCAAGCAGCTCTCTGCGGAGTCCTTCGTGCGCGCTGAAAACGAGCTCGACGCGCTGCTGCAGGTGGCGGCCGCCGAGTCGCGCTCGCGGATCCGCCGCGAGTCGGACAACCACGGCTTCGAATGGCTCGTGGTGCAGGACGAGCAATTCGAAGATCTGATCGGCACGGTGCATCTGGTCGCGGGCGAGCTCGTGAGTCGCGGCTTCGGCGACCGGCTGCTCGCTGCCGTCTTCCGCTTCGACGGTGCGGACCACCCCGTGTACTTCATCTACAGCTACAAGCGCGGCACGTTCTGGCCGTTCATCCCGACCGGCGAGGGCGAGCGTGACAATGCCAATGAGCTGGAGCTCAAGGCGAAGCTCGAGAACGAGCTTCCCATCGAGCCGGACATCGCTCGCTGGTTCGCGCTGTTCGACCTCCCGCTCTGAAGAGCGTCTTAACAGTGACAGTCACTGTTAAGGCGGAGGGCAGGTCGCCGAGTCTTCGCACAGCCTCAGCAAGCGCACGCGCGGCCGTGCGCCCACGCGCGCCAGTTCAAGCTCGATGAGGGCGGACGCCGAGTTGTTTCCGTAGTCGCTCTCGCGCAGCGCGCGGTGAGGATTCACGGTGTGCACGAGCACGTAGCGCCCAGGCGGGAGCGCGGTGACGTCGACGTGCTGCCCTTCGAGGAAGGGCTCGTAGACGTCGCGGAAACCGACCGAGAGGCCCTGCCGGATGCGGAGCAGCTGCGGCTGGCCGCGCCCGCACTCGCGTGTCCAGACGGCCTGCTCAGGCTCTCCGGGCAGCATCTCCCGCCTGGCGTCGAACTGATCGGTGAGGCAGAAGCCTGTCTTCGCGTCGCGCCCGACTGGCCGCCCCGCGCGCCGCAGCGAGTAGCGGTCGAAGCCGAGCAGGTGCCAGTGCGCGTGGCCGGGCGATTTGACGTAGCGCAGGACACTGCGCACGGGGTGGCGCCGCGTACCCACGAGCTGCCAGGCCCGCATCGTCTGCTCACCGCCGTCCCGCTGTCCTTCGACCAAGAGCGGTGCGGTGCCCACGTTGTCGACGGCGGAGGCGAAGCCGAGCAGGAAGCGCCCATGCCGCGCACTGACGCGCAGCTGCGTCGGCGCCACCTGGTCGAGGTCGGGCAGCGGCTCACGACCCGCGTCGCTCGTGCCCGCAGCGGCGAGCGCCGCCGCCAGGCTGACTGCTAGCGCTCTCCGTCCCGGTAGTCGACGTGCTCCAGGCGCTGGATCAGGCCCGCGCCTCAGACCCTGTTCCCGGTCTTGCCTCTACGTTGCGCACGTTGCCGATACGCGCAGGCCGTTCGCGCGGTTCCGCGAGCTGACCCCCCAGCGTCCAAGAATGGCGTCGTCCCAGTGGACGACGCCCGATCACGTGGGCAGGTCGGGAATGAGTCCTTGCTCGGAGAAGAGCGCCCGGGTTTCCTCGAGTGTCAGGTCGCTCGGCGGAATAACGAGATCCGACGCCGAGATGTCGTCATCGGGGAGCGGGTCGCCTTCTGCCTTGACGAGCGATGCCATCTCGTCGAGACAGCTGTCGAGCTGTGCCTCGTCGCCGCGCTCGAGTGCTTCCATCGCACGGTCGTCGAGCTCGTTCAGCCGCTGCTGCAGCGAATCGTCGATGCGGTATTGCCCGTCGCCGCCCATCAGCCGGACGATCACTGCTCGATCTCCTTCCGCTCGCCGCCGGCGGTCAGCTCGGCCTTCATGCGGTCGAGCTCCTGGTCGACCTGCGAGCTCGAGGCAAGCTGTGCCAGCTCGCGGTCCAGCTGGGTCTGGTCGCCGGACGTGAAGTCTTCGAGCGTCCCGGATTCGATGAGCTCCTCGACTGCGCCCGCACGTGCCGTCATCTGCTCGGTCTTGTCCTTGGCGCGCTGGATGGCGAGGCCCGTGTCGGCCATCTGCTCGCCGATGCCGGTGGCCGCCTCGCCGATCCGCACCTGCGCCTCGGCCGCCGAGTACTGCGCCTTGATGACCTCCTTCTGCGAGCGGAACGACTCGATCTTGGCCGACAGCTGGCGCTCGCTCGCCACGAGCTTCTCCTGCTGTCCTTCGAGCTGCGCGACCTGCTGGTCGAGCCCTTGCAGCTGCTGCTGCGCCGCGCTCTTGCGCTCCAGAGCTCCGCGCGCGAGATCCTCGCGGCCCGCGGCCAGCGCCTGGCGCGCCTGCCCGTCGAGCTTGACGAGGCTCTGCTCGAGCTGCGTGGACTGGAGCTGGAGGCGCTTCTTCGCGGTGACCACGTCCGCGACGCCGCGCTTCACGTTTTGGAGCAGCTCCAGCTGCTTCTCGTAGGAGTAATCGAGCGTCTCGGCGGGGTCCTCGGCCCGGTCGAGCAGCTTCGAGAACTTGGCCTTGATCACCATCATCGCCCTGGACATCAGCCCCGCCATGCGTCCTCCTCGGTCGTTGCGGCTAGCCTACTCGCCCGTGCTCGTCGAACGCAGCATGCATCCGGGCTGGCTCTCGAATGCCTACCTGCTCGCGGACGAGCCCGGCGGCACGGCCGTCTTCGTCGACTCGGGCGGCCCGCTCGAGCCGCTCATCCAGACCGTCGAGCAGCAAGACCTCAACGTCACACACCTGCTCACGACGCACTCGCACGCCGACCACGTGGCGGGCGACGACGAGCTCCGCAGCCGCTTTGGCATTCCCGTCGTAAAGGGGCCGCTCGAGACCGGCAACCTGCGCATCGAAGCTCGCGCCACCCCGGGCCACGCGGACGACCATCTGGCCTTCATCGTCAACGACGAGCTCTGCTTCTCCGGCGACCTGCTCTTCCGCGATGCGGTGGGCGGCGGCGACGGCGCGACCGTGCGCCGCTCGGTCATGGAGCAGGCCATGACGCTGCCCCCCGAGACTCGCGTGCTACCGGGACACACCGACGAGACGACGATCGGACGCGAGTGGGAGGAAAACCCCTTCGTCCGCTACTGGCGCGGCGTTGATTCCGAGCTCGGCGAACCCTGCCGCGTCGGCGGACGAGAGGCGACGCTTGTGGTGTGGTCTCCCGACTACGACGGCAAGGGCAAGGCGCTCGTGCGCTTCGCGGACGCGGACGAGGCGATCGTCGGCGGCTCGCGCGTGGAGCGGTGAGGCTCGCCTTCGCGACCGTTGCGCTGCTCGTTTTCGCCGCTGCCGCACCTGCTGCCCATCAGCAGAGCCCCGAGCCGTCCGTCGTCGTCCACTCGTTCCTCGCCGACGTACGCGGTGCTGGCGGACCAGCGACGCTTGCCTGGCGGGCCCCCGAGCGCCTCGCCTATCGGCCCGCGCCCGGCGTGGACGGCCAGCCCGTAGTGGCGGTCGGCGGCGTGACGTTCTACGGACTCTTCCCACCGCCCGAGCGCGGCAATGCGGAGGTTCAGCGGCGCACGTACGCCGCCCGGCCTGACGGCTACTCCTACGTGAGGGCCCGCTTCGGCGATCCTGTCGACGTCGTCCTTGCCCGGGCGCGCGCGGGCAAGCTTCAGCTCGCCAAGGTCGTGCTTTCCGGCCGGCGTGCGCTACGGGCCCGACTCGGCCTGCCACCGAACCAATGCGCCGCGCTGCCGCGCGGAACGGAGACGGTCTGGCTCGACCGGCGCACGCTGCTGCCGCTGCGCATTGACTGGAACCGCGGGTCGCGGCTGAACGAGACGGTCTCGCTGCGCTACCGCGCGGTCAACCAGCCCGTGCCGAGCTCGCTCTTTCGCCCTCCCGAGCTCGGCCCGCGCCCGTTTCGGCAGGACTGGGGCTTCGTTCGTACGACGCCGAAGCGCGCGGACCGCCGCGTCTCGTACGCGGCGAAGCTGCCCGGTGACGTGCCGGACCGCTTCCGCCTTGCCGTCGCAGGCTGGGCTCCGCTCTCTGGGCGTACCGGGCCCGAAGCCTCGAACCCGCGGTACCCGCAGCTGTTCGCCGCGGTGTACCGGCGCGGCTGGGAGCGGATCGATGTCACTCAGCGACTGGCCGGTCGGTCCGGCTGGCTCTCTGACCCGTTCGGCTTCGAGTGCGGGGTGCTCTTCACGGAGAGTGCCAATATCGACGGCGTCCGCTCAACGTACGGGTCGGGCCCGGAGATCGTCCCGCACCTCTACTGGCGTGACGGCCGTGTCCTGCACACGGTGAGCGGACCGCTGCCGAAGGCGGAGCTCGTCAAGATCGCAGAGTCGCTCGCGCCGGTCGGGAGCTGACGTGGCCTTCATCGTTCCCGAGGACATCGAGCGCTACGCGGAGGATCACACGGCCCCGCCGACCGAACTCCTGGCTGCGCTCGCCGCCGAGACTCGCGCCTCGCTCGAGTTGCCGCAGATGCTCACCGGCACGATCGAAGGACGCTTCCTCGAGCTGCTCGTCCACGCGTCAGGGGCGCGACGAGTCCTCGAGCTCGGCACCTTCAGCGGTTACGGGGCGCTGTCCATGGCAGCGGGGTTGGCCCCGGACGGTCACATCGACACGTGCGAGGTGGACGAGCGAAACGCCGAGGTGGCGCAGCGCTACATCGCCCGCTCGCCGTACGCGGATCGCATCACCGTCCATCTCGGGCCGGCGCTCGACACGATCGCGCGTCTCGAGGGCGAGTTCGACTTCGTCTTCATCGACGCCGACAAGGTCAACTACGTCAACTACTACGAGGCAATGCTGCCGCGGCTCTCCGAGCGCGGACTGATCGCCGCCGACAACACGCTCTGGAGCGGCAAGGTTCTCGACGAGACGGACGACTCCGAGAGCACTCGGGCCATCCGCGCGTTCAACGACCACGTGCGAGCAGACGAACGTGTCACGAGCGTGATGCTCACGGTGCGCGACGGCGTGACCCTCATCCGCTGCCGCTGATTCGCAAGTAACAGACTGTTGCAAAGTCCGATGCGGCCTGAGCACGAGTCCTTCGAGTACGACACGGCCGCCTTCGCCGCCGAGCTGAGCGCGGCGCCCGGCAATCGCGTCGTCGGCTCGCGCCTCCTCTTCGAGAACGATCGGCTACGCGTCTGGGACATCACGCTCGCGCCGGGGGAGCGGCTGCCGTTCCACCGCCACGTGACGACCTACTTCTACCGCGGCCACTCGGACGGCCTCCTACGCGTTCGCTTTCCCGACGGCTCCGGCGCCGTCTACCCGGCGACGACGGACGAGGTGCACTTTCACGAGATCGGCCGAGACGAGCTAGTCGTCCACGACCTCGAGAACGCGGGGGAGACGACCGTCCGATTTACGACGGTCGAGCTCCTCCGCTGATTCTCTGTTCCCCCGGCCGATCAGCCCGGGCCCGAGTTCGAGCCGGAGCGGTCGCCGGACTCGTCATGATCGTGACGCTCGTCGTCGTCACCGCTGCCGGGGCCGGAATTGTCGTCGCGGTCGCGGTCGCGGTCGCGGTTGGCGTCCTCCCGGCGCTCGCCTACGGGAGCGCCGTCGCAGCGGGGGTCGTTGGCGTGCTCGGCCTCGTCGCAGGGCCCGCGGATGTCCTCGCCGGCCTCGCGTCGGTCGCTGTTCGCGGGGCGAACACGGGCGCGTCCGCGGTCGTTGTTCTTTGCCGCGGGTACGCCGTTGCAGCGGGGGTCGTTGGCGTGCTCGGCCTCGTCGCAGGGCCCGCGGATGTCCTCGCCGGCCTCGCGTCGGTCGCTGTTTGCGGGGCGAACGCGCGCGCGTCCGCGGTCGTTGTTCTTTGCCGCGGGTACGCCGTTGCAGCGCGGGTCGTTTGCATGCTCGGCCTCGTCACATGGGCCGCTGATGTCCGCTGTGGTGCCGGTCGTCTGCGCTCTGACCGGCTCGGAGCTACTGGTCAACGTGCCTGCTGCACCAGCGCCCGCCACGAGTGCCAGCGCGCCCAGTGCCACGAACAGAAGCTTGGTCATCGTCTCCCCTTTCCGGTTTGCTCGCTCGACACGGTGCCCGGGGACCGTGCAAGCGCGGGCCAAGGAGCGGTTAGGCGTTCTTCAAGCTTGAGCTTCCTCAGCCCGGTGCCCGATAGCGGCGGAGAAACTCGACCATCGTCTCGCCGACAGCGTCGAGGCTTCGCTCAGAGACAATCGTGAGGTCGTCGCAGATGAGGTGGAAACAGCGGAAGTCGAAGTCGATCAGGTCGATGGCCGGAACGCCGGTCCGCACGAACGGGATGTGGTCGTCGGAGATCGAGCCGCGCTGCTCCGGCGGAAAGACCGAGCCCACGCCCACCTGGCGCGCAGCCGCGCGCAGCCGCGCCCAGAGCCGGCGGTTCGAGTTCGCCTCGCGCGGCAGCGACAGGTCGCGCTCGCCGACGAAGTCCAGGAGCACCATCGCCTCGGCGTGGCGGAACGCGCGCGCAGCCACCTTGCTACCGCGCAGGCCCTCCTTCTCGAAATCGCCGCCCGGCGTGCCGGCCGGGCTCTCTTCGCCGTCGAAGAAGATGAACACGACGGTCGGCTCGAGCGTGCGGGGCCGCAGCTTGCGCGCGAGCTGCAGAACGACGGCCGTCCCCGAAGCGCCGTCGTTCGCTCCGACGAAGCCGGGCAGATCCTTTGTGTCGTAGTGGGCCCCGACGATCACGATCCGCCGCGCTGCGCGGCCCCGCACCGTGCCGACGACGTTGCGCAGACCACCCGGCACCGCCTGGTAGCGCGCGCTCGGCAGCCGGGCGTGGAGCAGCCCCGCAAGCGTGCGTGAGGCAGACGACCCCGCCGGGCGCGGCCCGAGCGCCACCTGCCGTCGCAGAAACGCGAAGGCGGCCGCGCTGTCAAAACGATTCACGGTCGGCCTCGGAGCGAGCGCAGAGTCGCTCGCGTCGCCTACCGACGCACCTGCGAGCCCCACCGAGACAGCCGCGGCAGCGGCAAGCGCGATCCCGCTCCGGCGGCCGTGATGCACCAGACCGGACGCTACACTTTGCGGCTGCGGGGCTATAGCTCAGTTGGGAGAGCGCCTGGATCGCACCCAGGAGGTCGCCGGTTCGAGCCCGGCTAGCTCCAT
>DAITAO010000052.1:0-22201 GCA_036824245.1 Gaiellaceae bacterium
AAGCTCCTCGTTCGCCGTGCGGAACGGATCGTCCCGGCCGGCGTCGAGCCAGACACGGGCGCCGCCGAACGGCCGGTCGCCGCGAGCCGCCTCGAGCACGTCGTGGCGGTCGAAGTCCTCGGCGTCGTCGAACGCGCCTTCCGGCGTCTCGCCCCCGTCACGCCAAAGCGCCGCGGCGTGGCCGCCGACCGCGCAGAATCGCTCGGGATGGAGCCGCGCGAGGTCGAGCGCGCCGAAGCCGCCCATCGAGAAGCCGCCGATTGCCACCCTCCGGCCGTCCGCACGGAGGCGGCGCACCGCCGCGGGAATCGCCTCCTGCACGATGTACGAGCCCCAGCGTCCGTCCATGCGGTCGTGGAAGTAGCTCGACTCACCGCCGCTCGGGAACAAGAGGTTCGGTGCGCCGGGCCCGAGCCGGGCGAGTGCGTCGTCGAGCTCTTCGCCGAAGAAGCTCTCGGCCGATCCGCCGCGACCGTGCAGAAGGACGAGCAGCGGCGCGCGTGGACGGGCCGCTCGCACGACGACCTGGTCGAGCGCGCGCCCGACGAGCCTGCTGTCCAGCACGTATTCCTCCGCGCCGGGCGGCGCGGCGGCCTCACCACTTCCGCCGCAGCCCGCCAGGACGAGCCCGGCGACAACGACGAGGCGGCGCATCAGTCGAGCAGCTTGTCCAGCCCGATCGTCAGTCCGGGCGGCAGATCGTGAAGTCGCTCGAGCGCGAGCAGGACACCCGGGACGAACGCCTCCCGAGAGAACGTGTCATGGCGGATGGTGAGCAGCTGGCCGTGGCCTCCGAACAGCACCTCCTGGTGCGCGACGAGCCCCGGAAGCCGCACCGAGTGGATGGGCGTCTCGTCGCCGATCAGAGCGGCTGTGGCCTTGGACGTGCCCGACGGGGAGTCGAGCTTCGAATCGTGGTGCAGCTCGACGATCTCGGCGCGCGGGAGGTAGCGGGCCGCCTGGGCGGCGAAGCGCATCATCAGCACCGCGCCCACTGCGAAATTCGGTGCCAAGAAGCAGGCGACACCTGCCTTGCGGGCACAGTTGTCGAGCTCGTCGAGCTCCCCCTGCTGCAGGCCGGTCGTGCCGACGATGCTCGGGACGCCCTCGGCGAGCGCGCCGAGCACGTTGGCCGCGGCGGCGTCCGGTCGAGTGAAGTCGACGGCGGCGTCGTGTCCGGCGACGGCCGCCGCGCCGTCTCGCTCGATGCTCGTGACGCTGTGCCCTTCGGCTTCGAGCGTCGGACCGAGTGCTCGCCCGACCTTGCCGCCGGCCCCGAAGAGGGCGATCTTCACGCCGCCGCGCGCGCGACGAGTGCCGGGCTGACGCGATCGACGGCGGCCAGGAAGTGATCCTCGCGGGGGCCGATGCCGGCTGCGGAGAGACGCTCGGGCGCGAGCAGGACTGAGGCGAGCTCCGCGACTGCGTCGACGGAGACGCCGTCGATCTCGGCGACGATGCGCGGCACGGAGAGGATCTCGGTGTTCGTGATCAGCGACTTGCCGAGCCGGCTCATGCGGTTCGACGTCGACTCCATCGACAGCATGATGCGGCTCTTGAGGTTCTCCTTGGCGCGTTCCAGCTCGTCCTCGCTCACGCTGCCCTCCGCGACGTCCCGCATCTGCTCGCGGGCGATCTCAAGGCATTGGACCAGGTTCTCCTCGCGCGTTCCGACGTAGAGCCCGATCTGCCCGGTGTCCGTGTACTGCGACGCGAAGGTGTAGACGGAATACGCCATGCCGCGCTTCTCGCGGATCTCCTGGAAGAGTCGTGATGAGGCCGAGCCTCCCAGGATCGCGTCGAGCAGCGAGGCGACGAAGCGCCGGCGGTCCGAGCGGGCGATGCCCGGCGCCGCCAGGCAGACGTGGTACTGCTCGGTCTCCTTGCGCTGAAAGCACAGGCCGGGTGACGGAGCCCGTACGAGGGGCGAGCGGATCGGGCGGCGCGTTGCAGCCGCCTCCGCCTTGCGGCCCGCGCGTTCGAGCAGGCCCAGCAAGTGGTCGTGCTCGAAGTTGCCGACGGCCGCCACCACGACGTTGCCGGGCGCGTACATCGCACGGTGGTAGGCGGCCAGCGAGCGCCGCGAGATCGACGAGATGACGTCGCCCGTGCCGACGACCGGCCGTCCCAGTGCATGCCGCCCGAAGACCGCCTGGGCGATCAGGTCGTGGACGTACTCCTGTGGCGCGTCCTCGTACATCGCGATCTCCTCGAGCACGACCTCCCGCTCGGCGTCGAGGTCCGCGAAGAGCGGTGCGAACACCATGTCGCCCATCACCTCGATTGCAAGCTCGAGGCGGTCGTCGGGGACACGCGCGTAGAGGACGGTGTGCTCGCGCGAGGTAGCCGCGTTCAGCTCGCCGCCCAGCCGGTCGAAGATCGCAGCGATCTCCTGCGCCGAGAAGGATCGTGAGCCCTTGAAGAGCAGATGCTCGATGAAGTGCGAGGCGCCCGCCTTCGCCGTGCGCTCGTCGCGCGAGCCGGCGCCTATCCAGAAGCCGATCGCAACCGAGCGAACGTGGCGGAGCCGCTCGGAGACGACGCGTTCGCCCGAATCGAGCTCGGAGAGGATGTAGCGCTGCAGCACCACCGGATCGTATGCGGAGAACAGCGTGCGCCGCGCGGGTTTCGGACAGTGCCTCTACGGCTAGAGACCACCAGCGGTGGTGTGAGTTTGGCCTCCCCCGGGAGGTCAGCGAGAGGGGCGGCGCGGCACCCGCCCCTCTCTCGCTTTCAGCGCGCCACGTACAGCCGCTGGGCGCGCCGGTCGACGAGCAGCCGGCCGCGCTCGCGACGTTCCCGCGCAACCGCCTGAGCGCCTGAAAGGAGGGCTGCTGCTCCCATCCCCGCGAGCACGCCGCCGAGCAAGGCGGCCAGGGCGGGATTGGCTACCACGCCGATGATCGCCAGTGCAGTGACCCCGACGGTGCTCGGCCAGACGGCTGCGCGCAGGGTCTCGAGCCGTGTCTCGACCTCCACGCCGGCGGGCGCGTCGGCGACATCGGGGTCGCGCACGAAGTACCGCTCGGCGGAGAGCAACACGACCGCGAAGCCGAGCGCCCCGAGCGCGAGGGCGAGTAGCGTCGGACGGAGTTCGAGGCCGCGCGCCAGCGCCGCCAGCGCCGCCAAGCCCCCGAGAGCAACTCGCACGGCGGCGACGAGCATGGACGACGCGACCAGGGGCGTGAGGCGGAGCGGTTGCTCCGCCTCCACGTCCTGCGTCTGACTAGCCGTCTTGCCGCGAACCGGCTCGGTCGCGTCCGCCGCGACCGCCCGGGCGGCGCCCGCGGTCACCTCCCTCGCGGCGGGGCCGCTCTTCACGCGGCCGGTCGGGCGCGTCCTTGGCGCGCTCGACGAGCTCCTCGGGCTGGACGAGGTTGCCGTTCTCGTGCTTAGCAACGAGCTTCAGGCCGATGCGGCCGCGTGCCTTGTCGACCTCTTGCACGAGCACGTCCAGGATGTCACCGCGGCCGATCACGTCCTCGATGTGCTTGACGCGGCCGGGTCCCACGTTGGAGACGTGCAGCAGCCCGTCGGTGCCCTTCTTGAGCTCGACGAACGCTCCGAAGTCGGTCGTCTTGACGACCTTGCCCGTGTACGTATCGCCGATCTCCGGCTCCTTGGTGAGCGCCTGGATGGCCGAGATGGCCGCCTCGGCCTTCTCCCCTTCCGTGGCGTAGATGAGGATCGTGCCGTCCTCCTCGATGTCGATCTGGACCTCGTAGTCGCCCTCGAGGGCGCGAATCGTCTCGCCCCCCTTGCCGATCACGAGGCCGATCTGCTCCGGATCGATCTTGATCGAGGAGATGCGCGGTGCGTGACCTGCCAGCTCGCCGCGGGGCTCCGGGATCGCGTCGAGCATCGTCTCGAGGATCGACTCCCGAGCGCGCTTGGCCTGCTCGAGCGCCGAGCGCATGATCTCCGCGGTGACGCCGGTGATCTTGATGTCCATCTGGAGGGCGGTGATGCCCTCACGCGTCCCGGCCACCTTGAAGTCCATGTCACCGAGGTGGTCCTCGGCACCCTGGATGTCGGTGAGGATGACGTAGTCGTCACCCTCCTTCACGAGTCCCATGGCGATGCCGCTGACGGGTGCCTTGATCGGCACTCCGGCGTCCATCAGCGCGAGCGTCGACCCGCACACCGAGCCCATCGACGACGAGCCGTTCGACTCGAGCGTCTCGGAGACGAGCCGGATCGTGTACGGGAACTCGTCGGGCGCGGGGATGACGGACTCGAGCGCCCGCTGTGCCAGTGCGCCGTGCCCGATGTCGCGGCGCTTGGGGCCGCGCATCATGCCCGTCTCGCCGACGGAGTAGGGCGGGAAGTTGTAGTGGTGCATGAAGCGCCGCTCGGACTCGAGCGACAGATCGTCGATGCGCTGTCCCTCCTTGGCGGTGCCGAGCGTGAGCAGCGTCATGATCTGCGTCTGGCCGCGCGTGAAGAGCGCCGACCCGTGCGTGCGCGGCGCGACCGACACCTCGCACCAGACCGGACGGATCTCGTCAGCTGCGCGCCCGTCGGGCCGCCGCTTGTCGACGGCGATCTTGCGCCGCACGAGCTCCTTGTAGATCGCCTCGGCGGCGCGCTTGACGAACTGCTTGGTCATGGCGTCCTTGACGACCGGCCCATCACCGTCGACGGTGGCCGGACCGACGGGGAACGGCAGCTCGACGCCGTCGATGATCCGCTCGAAGAGCAGCTGGCGCTTGGCCGACTTGAGCTCCTTGGAGTCCTGCTCTGCGTCGGTCAGGGCACGGAGATCGTCCTCGAACTGCCGGCGGACGTGCTGTTCCACGGCCGCGAGCCGCTCGCGCTCGAGCAGCAGCACCAGGCTGGCGCGCACCTGCGTCTGGCGCACGATGTCCTCTTCGGTCGACTCCATGGTCAGCGGACCGGAGAGCTCATTCAGGAGCTCCTCGACCACTCCCCCGGCCTCCCTGAGGCCGTGCTGCTCGATGCGCGCACGAATGGTGCTCGCGTGGCTTGCCTCGAGCTCGCTGGTCAGCTCTTCGTCGAGCCACTTCGGCTTGCCGACCTGCCGGCGCAGTTCCTCCTGCGCGTCGCAGAGCTTGACGATCTCGGAGTGCGCAAGCTCGAGGGCCCCGAGGATGGTCTCCTCGGGCACCTCTGCCGCGCCTGCTTCGACCATCGTCAGCGCCTCTCTGGTGCCGACGACGATGAGGTCGAGCTCGCTCTCTTCCTCGGTCTCCTTGAGGGTCGGGTTGACGACCAGTTCCCCGTCCACGAGCGAGATGCGGACGGCACCCACGGGTCCCAGGAAGGGCAACGAGGAGATCATCAGCGACGCCGATGCGCCGTTGATGCAGAGGATGTCGTGCGGCGTCACCATGTCCGCCGACAGGACGGTGCAGATCACCTGTGTCTCGTTGCGGTACCCCTTCGGCCAGAGCGGCCTGATCGGCCGGTCGATCATGCGGGCGGTCAGGATCGCTCGCTCCGTGGGGCGCCCTTCGCGCTTGAAGAAACCGCCGGGGATCTTCCCGGCGGCGTACATGCGCTCCTCGACGTCGATGGTGAGCGGGAAGAAGTCCGCGCCCTCGCGGGGCTCCATGCGCCCCATTGCCGTGGCGAGCACCATCGTGTCGCCGGACCGAACGACGACGGCGCCGTCGGCCTGCTTGGCCAGCTTGCCGGTCGAGAAGACGATGTCTTGCTCGCCGACGGTCGCGGAGACTTCGGTCTCACGCGCAGTCGCAATACTCATCCTGTTCTTTCCTCCACTCGTCGGCGGTGGGTGGAGGTTTGAGTCAGCTCCACTGGGTGGTGGGGCTCGCTCAAACTTCCACCCGCCGCGGTGTCCACTTGTTATCTCCTCAGGCCGAGCTCCTTGATGAGCGCGCGGTAGGCCTCGAGGTCTTCGCGCTGGAGATAGTTGAGAAACCGGCGGCGGCGGCCGACGAGCTTGAGCAGGCCGCGGCGCGAGTAGTGGTCCTTCGCGTGAGTGCGGAGGTGCTCGGTGAGCTCGTTGATGCGCGTCGTGAGAAGCGCGATCTGCACCTGCGGCGACCCGGTGTCCGAGTCGTGCTGACGGTGCTTGTCAATGATCTCCAGTTTCGCTTCCTTGGTGAGGGTCATTTGCCTCCCTGCAGACGATTCCGCAGTCCCAGCACGCCGCGAAGGAAGCACGCGCACGCCCGAGGCTGCGGTCGAAAGCAGGGTAGCAGCAGGCCGATTTCGCCGTGTCCGCACGCGCCGCGCGCGGCAGCGTTGTGCACGCCTTCAGCGCGCGAGCCTCGAGGCCGCCTGGCCGATGCAGCCAGTGAACCTCCGGACATGCAGCCAGGGGGCCGGCCGCGTGCCTCCCTCCGGTCCGAGCGTACTCGAGAAGTGCGCACCGATGGTGACCGATGTGTGGCGTAGGAGTGACGTTGTCGCGGCGTTAGGGTGCGCCTCTCATGCAAGCCGCCGTTGCCGCCGGTCACTCCGCGACCGTCGAGGCCGGCGTCGAGATCCTGCGCGACGGTGGCTCGGCTGCGGACGCCGCGGTCGCTGCATGCCTGGCCTCGTGTGTTGCAGAGACGGTCATGACCGGACTGCTCGGCGGTGGACACGCGATCTACTGGGATGCGGCGCGGGCGCAAGCCAGGAACCTCGACTGCTTCGTATCCGTCCCGGGCCTTGGCGCTCCGCCCCGCGAGCCCGAGCTCATCCGGCTGCAGGTGCCGTTCGGCACCGAGCTCGTCCACTACGCAGTCGGGCCCGCCTCCTGCGCCGTGCCCGGCGTTCCGGCGGGTCTGGACGCCCTCTGGCGGGAGCACGGACAGCTTCCGTGGGCGCGGCTGGTCGAGCCGGCGCTGCGATTGGCGAGGTCGGGCGTCGTTCTCCCCCCCGCCCACGCCGCATGCCTGGCCATGCTCGAGCCCGTCATGACCATGAACGAGGGCGCTGCTGTCTACGCCCCCGGCGGGAAGCTGCTGCAGGCAGGCGACCGGCTTGACCAGCCCGGCCTGGTGCGCGCTCTCGAATTGATCGCCGGGGAAGGGGCCCTGAGCGTGTACCGCGGAACGCTCTCCGAGGCGCTGCTGGAGCTGTGCGCGGAACGGGGCGGCCTCGTGACCGCAGCGGACCTGGCTGCCTACGAACCGCGCTGGAGCGACCCCGTCGCGTGTGAGTACCTCGACTACAGGGCCTACGCCCGAGCAGGCCTGTCGGGTGTGCCCGAGACGCTTGCCCGCCTTCGTCGGCTCGGCGACCGCTCGGCGTCGGAGCGGGTGACAGCCCTCGTCGAGCTGCTCGCCGACGGCGGGCCGGACCGCACCTCGGAGACGACCAACCTCGTGACCGCCGACCGTGACGGCAACGTCTGCGTGCTCACGACGAGCCTCGGACTAGGCTCCGGGGACTGGCTTCCGGGCCTCGACCTACACCTGAACAGCATGCTCGGCGAGCTCGACCTGCTGCGTGCCGCCCCGCTCCGCGCCGGTGACCGTATGGAGAGCATGATGGCGCCGACGCTCCTCTTCGCCGCGGACGGAAGCATGGCGCTCGCCGCCGGCGCCGCAGGCGGCACTCGGCTGCGGACGGCGCTCGTCACTGTGATCGCCGGGATACTGGACGAGGGCCGCACGCCGGTCGACGCGATCGCGCAGCCCCGCGTGCACGCGGCCGGGAAGACGGTCAATGTGGAGCCGGGCGTGGACGAGGAGGGTCTCGCCGAGCTCGAGGCGCGCGGCTGGACGGTGCGCCGCTGGCAGGCACAGCATCATTACTTCGGGGGCGTGAGCGCGGTGTCGTCCACGGGGGCGGCCGGGGACCCGCGCCGCAGCGGCGGCGCCGCTCTGGCTTATTAGGAGGGTCTGACGAACCACAGTCTGTGCCGTCGAGCGGTATTCCGCCAGATCTCCTAGACGGGGGGCACGGCGGCGCGCGCCGCGTCGACATCTCGAGTGATCTGCTCGACGAGGGCCTGCTCGCTGTCGAAGGCTTGCTCGTCCCGCAACCGCTGCCAGAGCTCCACGACGAGCCGCTGCCCGTAGAGACTCCCCGAGAAGTCGAGCAAGAAGGCCTCGATGCGCCGCTCGACGCCGCCGTAGTGCGGGTTGACGCCGATCGAGACGGCTGCGCGGTGACCACCCGCGGTTCCGGCGTAGATGCCGTGCGGCGGCACGACCAGGTCGGCGGCGACCTGCACGTTGGCAGTCGGGAAGCCGAGCGTTCCCCCCCGCGCATCCCCCGCAACGACGACGCCGTCGACCTCCGCCGGGCGTCCGAGCAGGCGTGCCGCCCGCTCCACCTCGCCGGCGTGCAACAGCTGCCGGACGAGCGTGGACGAGACGCCCTCCACGAGTGGCACGGGACGCACGTCGAAGCCCAGTCCCGCCAGCGTGTCCACGTCACCGCGGCGCGCATGCCCGAACCGGAAGTCCGGGCCTGTGATCACCACCTCAGTGCCGATCGGCGTGAGGACGCGCTCGGCGAAGGCCCCGGGCGCTAGGCGAGCGACGTCGAGCGTGAACTCGATGACGAGCACGTCGGCGATCCCTGCCGCGGCGAGGAGCTCGAGCCGCCGCTCGAGCGTCGTCAGGAGATCGACCCGGTACCCGAGCGCTGCGCGAGGGTGTGGCTCGAAGGTGACGACGGTCGGAGTGAGGCCCGCGTCGACGGCGCCCCGTAGCACGCGCTGGTGCCCGAGGTGCACGCCGTCGAACGTCCCCAGCGCCACTGCGCGTGGCAGGCGATCGAGCTCCTGCGGCTGGCGGGCGACCGTCACGTCTGCCGGCTCGAGCCAGCCCGTGCCTCGCGCACCCGCGCGAGCGCCTCGTCGACGGGGATGACGAGCCCAGGATCCGCCTCCTCGACCCGAAAGGGGCCGATCTCGGTGCGGCGCAACGTTCGGCAGTGCCCGCCGAGCGCATCCGCGATCGACCGCACGTACGTTCCCGAGCTGACGCGCAGATCCAGGCGAACGAGCCCGGCGCGATAGGAAATGACGTCGAGCACGTCGATCCGCGAGCGGCGCGTTGGCATCTCGACTGCAACGCCACGCCTGTGCAGGCGGTACGCGCGCTCGCCGCCGATCTTGACCGCAGAGGCGGCCGGGATCGGCAGTTCCACTTCACCGCGGAGGTCCGCGAGCCGCCGCTCGAGCTCGGCCTCGTGGGGCGGCTCGTGCCGCTCGAGAGGCTCCCCCTCCGGGTCGCCGGTGGTGGTCCGGACGCCGAGATCGACGTCCGTTACGTAGCGCTTGTCCAGCTCCACGAACCACGACGCCATCTTAGTTGCCCGTCCGGACAACAAAATCAGCAGCCCGGTGGCAAACGGATCAAGGGTGCCGGCGTGGCCGGTGCGGGCCCTCGTGCGCCGGCGGACGTCTGCGACGACGGCGAACGAGGACGGCCCCGCGGGCTTGTCCACGAGGATGACACCGGTAGGGTCGAGCCCGCGGGGCGGCACCTAAAGGCTCGGCATTGACTGGAGGGGCACTACTGGTCCGCGCGCGCGGTCGCCGCCGCGAACTGCTCCCGCACGAAGGCCGTGATCTCCTCGATCGACAGCTCGCTCGAGAAGCCGGCCGCCTGACGGTGACCGCCGCCATCCCCCGATGCGCGCGCGATCGCCGACACGTCGATCTCGTCGGCATTCGAGCGCAGGCTGATGCGGTGCCGAGGGGCGTCGGGCCGGGGCGGCTCACGAATCAGCGCTGCCATCTCGGCGCCCTCGACAGCGCGCAGGAAGTCGATGATGCCTTCGGAGTAGGGCTCCTCGGCACCGACCTCGGCGAAGTCCCCGGCGAGCAGGTACGAGACGACTATGCGTCCGCCGTCGTAGATCTGCGCCCGCTCGAGCGCCCGCGCCAGGAGCTTGAGCTTCGCGAACTGCACCGACTCGTAGACGCCGCGGAACACGCGCCGTACGTCCACACCCGCCTCCAGCAGCTCGGCCGCCAGCCGATGCGCCTTCGGCGTTGTGTTCGTGTACTGGAAGCGGCCGGTGTCGGTGACGAGCGCCACGTACAGCGGCTCGGCGATCTCCGGCGTCAGCGATACGTCCAGCTCGCTCAGCACGTCGCGCAGGATCTCGCCGGTCGACGACGCGTCGGCCACGACCAGGTTGACGTGCCCGAAGCGGGTGTTGTCATGGTGGTGGTCGATGTCCAGAACGAGCGGCGCGGCGAGCAGCATTTCCTCCGCAGCGCCCATCCGGCTGGCGTTGGCGCAATCGACCGCCACCACCACACGATCTGCGCTGTCGGAAGGCGCGGTCCGGTGCAGGTCCTCGAGCGGCAGGAAGCGGTACTCGGCCGGCAGCGGTGTCTCACCCGAGAGGAACATGACGACGTCCTTGCCGAGCTGCTCGAGGGCCAGCTTGGTGGCGAGCAGCGAGCCCAGAGCGTCGCCGTCCGGGTTCTCGTGTGTGGTGACGAGGAAGCGCTCGTTTGCGCGGATGGCGTCCGCGACCTGGCCCAGGTCAGGTTGCGTCGTCTGGTGCAAGCTCATCGATGAGGTGCGACATCCGCACGCCGCGCTCGACCGTGGGATCGTATTCGAAGGCCAGTTGTGGGGTCCGCTTGAGCCGCAGCTCCTGGGCGATGCGCGCCTGGAGCACTCCATGGGCGGACTCGAGCGCCACCAATGTGCGCTCGCGTTTGCGCTTCGAACCAAGCACGCTGACGAAGACGCGCGACTGACGCAGGTCGGACGACGTCCGCACGCCCGTCACGGTGACGAAGCCGATGCGCGGGTCCTTCAGCTCCCCGATGCTTTCGGAGAGCACCTCCCTAAGTGCTTCGTTGACGCGGCGCATGCGGTCAGTCACCGGGTACCACCACCTCCCGCTCGGCGCGCACGACGGCGAACTCCTGGCCGTTCAGGTAGCGCTCGGCCTGGTCGAGCAGCCACTCGACCTCGCGATGCTCACGCGCCACACAGGCGACCGTGAGCAGCGCGCGCTGCCAGAGGTCATGGTGATCGACCTCCGCGACCGATGCTCCGATTCTGTTCTGGAGTTGTGCTTTCGTCGACTTCACGTACTTGCGCTTCCCTTTGAGTGAGCCTGCTTCCGGAAAGTAAAGCTCCACGCTGAGGATTCCGACGTAGCCCGCGGACACGATCGATCACGATAGACCGCCAAACCGAAGGGCGTCGCTATCGTCCCAATGAGTGGTGCGCCGCCCAGCACTCGCCGTGCTGCTCGCCGCCGTCGCCGCGCTCGGACTCGGCGCTTCGGCGGCGATTGCCTGCGCGCTCCACGTCGCGCCCGCAAGCGCGGGCCTCGGCAGCCCTTACGAGGTCATCTTCCCGTCGCCCGCCGGCGGCCTGCCCAAGCTCGCGGCCGGGCCGTTTGCGCAGCCGCACGCGGCCCGCAAGCCCGCCAGACCGCTCAAGACGACCTACCGCCTGCGGCTTGTAGGACATGCCGATCCGGGGCAGGGCTACAACGGCGACGTGTATGCCCATCGAGGCCACGCCTACCTGTCGAGCTGGGGTGGGCCCGCGTGCCCGGCCGACGGCGTGCGGGTCTACGACCTCTCCAATCCGCGACGTCCGGTGCACGTCTCCACCTTCGCCGACGACGCGAGCGAGCCGGCGCTCGCGGGCACGTGGAGCGAGAAGACGATCGTGCGGCAAGTGGCGACGCCGGCCTTTGCAGGAGAGCTCGCTGTGACGAGTCTCCAGAACTGTAAGACGGGAGCATTCCGGGGATTCGCCGTGTACGACGTCACCGACCCCCGTGCGCCGCGCAAGCTGGCGCTGGTACGCACCGAGCCGCGCGGCTCCCACGAGATCTGGCTGCAGCCGCGAGGCGGGCGTGCGTACGTGTACACGGCGATCATCCACGCGGAGCTGATGTCCGGGGAGGGCTACGACCCGCGAACGAGCAGCGCCAGAGCGCCTGGCCTGGCCGACTTCCGGATCTTCGACGTCACGAACCCCACCGCCCCCGTCGAGGTCGGCTCGTGGGGCGCGTGGCGAACGCTCGGTATTACTCCGTACCGCGAAGAGCAGGATGGCTTCTCGAGCTTCGTGCACTCCGTGATCGTCAACGCGGCGGGCACCCGCGCGTACCTCTCGCACTGGGATTTCGGCACCGTGATCCTCGACGTCAGCGACCCGACGGCACCGCGGTACCTGGGCCGCACCGGAGACGCGGACAACGCCCACTCGACCGCGCTGGCGCGCAACGGCACGGTGTTGATCGAGACGCACGAGACGCGGAGCGGCGTGCCGGTCTTCATCGACGTCTCCAACGCGCAGCGACCGCGCAGGCTCGGTGAGCTCCGCCTGCCGGCGACGAACCGGACCGTGCCGGCCGGAAATCGCCCCTTCGCGAACGGCGTGCACGACGCCCGGGTCAAGGGCAACCGCGCCTACTTCTCCTGGTACTCGCAAGGTGTCCTGGCGGTGGACATCACGCGGCCGGGGCGCCCCCGTGTGCTCGCCCAGTTCCTGCCGCCGCTGCGGGACGATCCGGGCGACGCGAACTGCAAGGACGTGAGCTGCCGCATCGTCTGGGGCGTCTCGATCTACGGTGACTACGTGCTGGCCTCGGACATGCTGAGCGGCCTCTACGTGCTGAAGCTCGAGGCGCGCACGACCCGCCGTACGTAGCTTCCTTACGCTTCGCACGTGCAGATCGCCCTGCGGGTGGCTCCGCAGCACAGCACGCAGTACGCAGACATGGCCGCTCGGCTCGCCGAGCCGGAGCTGCTCGCCTCGCCGGCGGGCGATTGGATCGACACGGTTGAGCGCGCTCGCCTCGGCGGACAGGACTACCTGGTCGCGACCCTGACTGCCGCCGCCGACGTCGGGCACGTCGTTGCGTTGCTGGCCCGTCTCGGGGCAACGAGCGAAGCGTTCGAGTACCTGCACGGTGCCGGTGAGGTGCCGGGGCCGCTCCTCAGGCCGCTCGAGCGTGCATTCGAGCCTTTCGTGCCGCTGGAGATGGCGGAGGCCAGGCGCTACAAGGGGAAGACCAGCGAGGTCTTCACGCACGTGCTGCTCAACCTGGCGCTCTTCGGTGGCGCCTTCCGTGACCGGCTCGGTGAGCGACTCAGGATCCTCGACCCGCTGGCCGGCGGCGGCACGACGCTCTTCTGCGCGCTCGCAGCGGGATACGACGCGTTCGGCATCGAGCTTGTGCGGCGGAACGTCGAGACGACCGCCGTCTTCGTGAAGGAGTTTTGCCGCGAGCTGCGGATCCCGTGCCGCGAAACGCGTGACCGAAAAGGCAGGCGACGCTACCGCTTCGAAATCGGCGGCCCGCGCGACGACCGGCGCTGGCTCTTTCTCATAGAGGGCGACACCTGTGCCGCCGACGAACATCTCCGGGACGTCCCGGGCGGCGCGCACGTCCATTCGGTGGTCGGCGACCTGCCCTACGGCATCAAGCACGCTGGTGAGGCGGGTGCGCTCATCGCGGCCGCGCTGCCTGCCTGGGAAAGCGTCCTGCTGCCCGGCGGCACCGTCGCGCTCGCGTGGAACGCGACTCGCATACCGCGCACCGCACTGGTGGAGGCGATCGCCTCTGTGCCTGGCCTGCGGGTGCTCGACGTGCCTCCCTACTCGCAGCTCGGGCACGCCGTCGACCGCGTCATCCGCAGACGGGACGTCGTCGTCGCGGTGAAGGACGGCTAGCCGGCGGCCGGCGGCGTGGCGGGTGCAGCGGGCGCGGCCGGCGTGCTGAGGTCGGTGCGCTCGATCTGCCGAGTCTCGAAAGCCTCGAGCACGTCGCCTTCCTTCACGTCGTTGAAGCCGTCCAGCAGGATGCCGCACTCGAACCCCTCGGCCACCTCACGCACGTCGTCCTTGAAGCGCTTGAGCTGGGAGATCGACGTCGTGTAGATGACCGAGCCGTCGCGGATTATCCGCACTTGCGCGCCGCGCCGGACGACGCCCGCGCGCACGTGCGAGCCGGCGATCGTGCCGAGACGGGAGACGCGGAAAAGCTGCCGCACCTCGGCTTCGCCAAGCGTTTCCTCGACCTCCTCGGGGCGCAGCATGCCGACGAGCGCCTGCTCGATGTCCTCGGTGAGCTTGTAGATCACCTGGTAGGTGCGGATCTCGACGCCCTCACGCTCCGCGAGCGCGCGCGCTTCCGCATTGGGCCGCACGTTGAACCCCACTACCAGCGCCTGCGATGCCGAGGCGAGCATCACGTCGCTCTGAGAGATGCCGCCCACTCCCGTGTGGATGACGTTGACGCCCACCTCGGGATGCTGGATCTTCCTGAGCTCGCCGACCGCGGCCTCGACGGAGCCGTCGACGTCGCCCTTGACGACCAGGTTGAGCTCCTGAACTGCGCCCTCCTGCATCTGGTCGAAGAGCTCTTCGAGCGAGACGCCCGGCTTTGCCGACGCCGCCCGCTGCTCGCGGCGCAGCCGTTCGCCGCGCAATGAGGCGAGGTGGCGCGCCTGGCGCTCGTTCTCGACCACGCGGCACGGTTCCCCGGCAGGCGGCGGGTGATCGAAGCCCAGGATCTCGACCGGGTCGCCGGGCTTCGCCTCCTTGACCTTGTCGCCGCGGAAGTCGTATAGGGCCCGTACGCGTCCCCACGCATCGCCGGCCACCGCCGCGTCACCCACGCGCAGCGTGCCGCGCTGAACGAGCATGGTGGCGACGGGGCCGCGCCCGACGTCCAGGCGCGACTCGACGATCGGGCCCGACGCCGGCGCGTTCGGGTTGGCCGTCAGCTCGAGCTCGGCGTCGGCAACGAGAAGCACCTTCTCGAGCAGATCGTCCAGGTTCTGCTTCTGCTTGGCCGAGACCTCGGAGAACTGTGTGGTGCCGCCCCACTCTTCCGGCTGCAGGTCCTCGGTGGCGAGCTCGGAGCGCGCGCGGTCGGGATTGGCGTCGGGTAGGTCGATCTTGTTCACGGCGACGACGATCGGTACATCGGCGGCGCGCGCGTGCGAAATCGACTCGCGCGTCTGCGGCATGACTCCGTCGTCGGCCGCGACGACCAGCACGGCGATGTCGGTCACCTTCGCGCCGCGGGCACGCATGGCGGTGAACGCCTCGTGGCCGGGCGTGTCCAGGAAGGTGATGCGGCGGCCGTTGTGGTCGACCTGGTAGGCGCCGATGTGCTGTGTGATGCCGCCCGCCTCCGTCTCGACGACGGCCGCCTCACGGATGGCGTCGAGGAGCGTGGTCTTGCCGTGGTCGACGTGGCCCATGATCGTCACGACCGGCGGTCGTGCCACGAGGTCCTCCTCGCTGTCCTCGTAGACCTCAGGCTCGGGCTCCTCCTCGCCGACGTGCCTGATCGTCATTTCGCGCTCCAGCTCGGCGCCGATCAGCTCGACCTCTTCGTCGGAGAGCGACTGGGTGATCTGCACCATGCGGCCCAGGCCCATCATGATCTTGATGAGCTGCGCGGCCGGGACGCCGAGCGCCTGCGAGAAGTCGCGCACCGTGACACCCGACGGCACGGTCACAGGGCCGGTCGGAGCGACGACGGGCGCCTGCTGCTTCGGGCGCTGGTCGGTGCGCTCGCGCGCCTGGCGCGCGTCGGGACGCGGCCGCGACGCCTGCGTGTCGATGACGACGCGGCGCTTGCGGCGGCCCCCGACGGGGCCGCGTGGGCGGATGGGGCGGTTGGGGCGATCAGCCATTTGTCAGTCCTTCAGTGTAGAGCCGCTCGAGTGTTGAATCGACCCGAACGGAGCGCCTGAGCACCCGGGAGAAGGCCCGGTGCGCACGGGCGCGCTCGAAACAGGAGCGCCGACGGCACGTATAGACGCCGCGCCCGGGCGCCCTCGCGGCCGGGGTAAGCGCGTCTTCGTGGGCGACGAAGCGCAGGAGCTCGCTCTTCTCCGCCTTGCGCCCGCAGCCTGCGCACGTCCTGGTCGGGCTCATTGCGCGTTGCGTTCCTCCCCTGGCAGCTCGGCTTCGCCTGCTTGGGGCTCGGGCTCCGCCGTGGCCAGCCCGGTCGCGGCGGCCGGCTCTTCGATCTCCGGCTGCGACTCTTTGGATTCCTCGGCGACGGCCAGGGGCGGCGCGGCAACCGACTCGTCGGTCTCGATCTCAGTGGCAGCGGCGCCGGTCTCCCCGTCGGCCGCGGCTTCCACGCCGAACGCGTCGGAGACCTCCTCGTCCTGCGGCTCACCGCCGTTCGTCTCACCCGGCGCAGCGATGGCAACGACTTGGTCTGCGACCTCCTCGGGCGGCCGGTGCGCGAGCTCTTGATGTGCGGTGATACCGCAGAAGCGGGAGCCGGGCAGCGACGCATTGGGACAGCGCTTGCCGTTGGCGAGGATTGCTGCGCAGCGGCCGGAGAACTCCTCTTCGGCGCCGTCGCCGCCGCCGAAGGCCGCCTGGGCCTCCTGCTGGGCGAACTCCACGTCGGAGGTGATGTCGATCTTCCAGCCGGTCAGGCGGGTGGCCAGGCGGGCATTCAGCCCTTCCTTGCCGATCGCAAGCGCGAGCTGGTCCTCCGGGACGATCACAGTCGCCTCGCGGGTGTCGTCGTCGACGAGCACCTCGCGCACGCGCGCGGGCGAGAGCGCCTTCGCGATGAAGCGAGCAGGCTCGGTGTTCCACGGGATGATGTCGATCTTCTCGCCGCGGAGCTCCGAGACGACCATGCGAACGCGTGAGCCGCGCGGGCCCACGCACGCGCCGACCGGGTCGACGCCCTGGGCGTGCGACTCGACCGCGATCTTCGACCGATAGCCGGGCTCGCGCGCCACGCCGCGGATCTCGACGAGCCCGTCGGCAATCTCGGGCACCTCCAGCTCGAAGAGCGTGCGGATCAGCTCCGGGTCGCGCCTGGAGAGGATGACCTGCGGGCCCTTCGTGCCCGAGCGCACCTCGGTGATGACTGCCTTGATGCGGCTGCCCTGCTCGTAGCGCTCGCCGTCGACCTGCTCGGAGCGTGGGAGCAGCGCCTCCACCTTGCCGAGGTCGACGAGCACGTTGTTGCGGTCACCCGCCTGCTGGACGATGCCGGTCACGACCTCGCTGACGCGGTCGATGTACTCCTCGTACATGATCTGGCGCTCCGCCTCGCGGATCCTCTGCTGGATCACCTGCTTGGCCGTCTGCGCGGCGATGCGCCCGAAGCCCTCGGGCGTGACGTCCTCGCGCTCGATCTGGTCGCCGGGAACTTGCTCCCAGTCGATCTGCAGGTCGTCGTCCGACAGCAGCGTGTGCTGGCGCTCGCCGGTCTCCTCCTCGATCTTCTCAAGCTCCTCGAGCGCGAGCTCGCGCGCGTCGTCGAGCAGCCGCTCCTCGAGGTCCGGCGGCATGTGGATGGCCATGACGCGGAAGTCGCCCTCGTCGTCGAGGTCGACCGTCGCGTGCCGGAAAGCGCCCGGCGTCTTCTTGTAGGCGGCCAGCAGTCCGTCGCGCAGGGCCGCGACGAGCACGCCGCTCTCGAGCCCCTTCTCGCGCTCCAGCTCGCGAACCGCCTCGATGATCTCTCGGCTCATCTCCTCACCTCTCGATCGATCAGGTTGCCGCGCACGATTGCCTCGTACGGGACGTCCAATCGGTCACCGCCGCTGGCAACCGTGACGGCGCGATCGTCCGCGGCGAGCACCTCGCCGCGAATGCGCCGTCGCTCCGCAGTGCGGAGCCTCACCTCGCGGCCCACCGCCCGCCGGAAATGCGCCGGTGTACGGACGGGCCGCTCGCTGCCGGGCGACGAGACGTCCACCGAGAAGCGGTCGAGATACGGTCGCAGAACGTTCGTGACGCGCTCGCAGAGCGCGAGATCGACGCCGCCGGGATGGTCGACGTAGATGCAGAACGACTCCGGGCCGCTCAGCTCGAGCGCGAGCACCTCGACGCCGGGGAGGTCGCGCTCTACGCTGGGCGCGATCTCCTCGAAGAGAGCTCGTTCTCTGTCGTAGACGTTCGTCATGGGTTCTCCGTGTGTTCTCAAAAAAAACGGGCGCGATGCGCCCATTTCCCAGCAAAACCGGTGAAATGTGGTCACGCGATGGTAGCAGACCAGGGTGGTTGGAGCCGTCGGGATTTCCTCGCTCGCACGGGGCTCGCGCTCGTTGCGGCGGGTACTGCCGAGCGCTTCGCCGACCTCGAGGAGCTCGCCGCGGCGGCGCCCGAGGCGGCGGCACCAAGCTGGGCTTCGGTGCGTTCAGAGTTCCGGCTCGAGCGCCGACTTGTGCACCTCGGCGGCCTCTATCTCGCCTCGCACCCGGCGCCGGTGAGGCGGGCCATCGAGCGCTATCGCCGCGGCCTGGACGCCGACCCGGTCGGGTACCTCCATCGGCACCGGCTGGAGCGCGAGGCGGCGGTCCTGCGTGCAGCCTCGTCGTACCTCGGCGCCCGCGGCGTCGACGTCGCACTCACCGACTCGACGACGATGGGACTCGGCCTGCTCTACAACGGCCTGCGGCTCGGCGGAGGCGACGAGGTGCTCACGACGACGCATGACTTCTTTGCGACGCACCGGGCCCTCGACCTGAAGACGCAGCGCAGCGGCGCGACCGTGCGGCGCGTGCGGCTGTACGCCGATGCCGCGAGGGCAAGCGCGGACGACATCGTCACGGCGCTCGTCGCGGCGGTCGGCCCGCGAACGCGCGCCGTGGCCGTGACCTGGGTGCACTCGAGCACAGGCGTGAAGCTGCCGATCCGGCGACTTGCCCGGGAACTCGCCCGAACGCCGGCCCGGCCGCTGCTGTGCGTCGACGGCGTCCACGGCCTGGGTGCCGAGAACGTCACGGTTGGCTCCCTCGGCTGCGACTTCCTCGTCGCGGGCTGCCACAAGTGGCTGTTCGGGCCGCGCGGCACGGGGCTCGTGTGGGGCTCGACGCGCGGTTGGGACGCTGTCGCGCCGACGATCCCGTCGTTCTCGGGCGGCGGCCCGGGAGCGGACTTCACGCCAGGCGGCTTCCACTCGTTCGAGCACCGCTGGGCACTCGCAGAGGCGTTCCGCTTCCACCAGCGGATCGGCAAGACGCGCGTCCACGCACGCATCCACGCGCTGGCGCGTCGGCTGAAGGCGGGACTCGCGGCGATGCCGCACGTGACGCTGCACACGCCGCGCTCGGATGCGCTGTCGGCCGGCATCGTCTGCTTCGAGGTCGACCGGCTGAGCCCGGACGCGGTCGTCGCAGCGCTGCGCCGCCGCCGCATCGTGGCCACGGTGACGCCGTACGACCCGGCTTACGGCCGCCTCGCGCCCGCGGTCTTCAACACGCCCGCGGAGATCGACCGCGCGCTGGCGGCTCTTCGGAGCCTGCGATAGCTGGGATGAGTGCCGTCGCGAGCGCTCAGCTCGCGTCGGCGCCGCGTTACCCCCGGCGTCGAACGAGAGCGTGTTGTACTCCTCTGGACTTAGCCCCTCATCCATGGTTCAGACGTCGAGGGTGATCGTCACCGGCCCAGCGTTCACGATTTCAACCAACATTCTTCCGCCGAAGCGGCCCGTCTGGACGGGGACGCCGAAGTCGCGAAGCGCGGCGCAGAAGCGCTCGTAGAGCGGCTCGGCCTGCTCCGGCCGTGCCGCGTCGGTAAAGCTCGGGCGGTTGCCCTTGCTCGTGTCCGCGATCAGCGTGAACTGACTGACGACGAGTGCCGCGCCGCCTGTGTCGAGCAGCGAGCGGTCGAACTTGCCGCCTTCGTCCTCGAAGACGCGCAGCCGCGCCACCTTGCCGGCGAGCCGTGCGGCTTCCACCTCGCCGTCGCCCTTCGCCACGCCGAGCAGCACGACGAGCCCCGCGCCGATCTCGCCCACCGTCTCGCCGTCGGCGACGACACGTCCGCGCGCCGCTCGTTGCACGACGGCCCTCACGGAAGGAACACTACGAAGGCATGCACGGCGGCACCGATGCGGGGCTGGATCAGCTGTGGCGGTGGACGACCACAGCGCTCACCGCCCTGCTGATCGTCGGAGCGCTCGTGGCGCTGCTCGGGGCAGATGCCGGAGCGGCCGTCGTCGTCGCGGCGATCGCCGCCCAGGCCGTTACTCAGGTCACGCTGGGGCTCGTGAAGTACCGCCGCACCATGCATCGGCCCTGGCCGGCTGTGCAGCCACTGTCGGACGAAGACGACTGGTGAGCAGCACGGCGAGCGGCACTGTTGCCGCCCTTGCGTTCGTTCTCGTCGGCGGCCTTGCCGGCTGCGGTGGCCAGGACGACTCGGCGGCGCCTCCCACTCACGTCGCGACCACGGACCCACCGGCGACGACGGCTCCGACCTCGCGGCCGCGTCGACAGGGTGCGGCGGCACTCGCCACTTGCCTAACCCAGAGGACGAACGGCATCGTGACACCGCTCGCGCGGGGTGCTATCTACGTCGTCGCCGGCGCGCCTCGGGACGAGTCCGGCTCCGTCGTCTACAGCGTGCTCGTCGTCGTCGGCCGGTCCGCCGACGATGCCGCGCAGAAGCTCACGCGTGTAGGCGCGCCCGTCGTGCGGGCGCTTCACCGTGGGCGGCCGGTCTCATGGCGCGGGGCGTCCGCCAACGTCGTGTACGAGGGAGTCGGTCCGCTCGCCAGCCCGAACGCGGCGCCAGGGGAGCTCGAAAGGCTTGGGGCGCGTGCGGCCTCACACGCCAAAACGGTGCTGCGACGCTGCCTGCGGGAGGGCTAGCTCACGCGTCTGTCGACTCGCGCCACCAGTAGCGCGGGTCCGGCTCCTCCCCCACGCGCAGTGCCTCGAGCGTCGTGCGCCCATACTGCTCGACGGTGAACGCCGTCTGCGCGAGGAAGCCGAGCGGCGCGAGCGCGAAGACGAGTGCGTGCGTCGTGATGCTCCAGCCCTCGAGAGGGCCCGCGTCCTCGAGCATCGCCAGCTCGTCGGCCGACGCGATGTAGAGCACTGCGAAGCCGCCGTGCGGCTTCTGCGTGAAGTGGTCGTGGAAGACGGGCAGCCCGCGACGGCGGTCCTCGATGTACTCGTTGAACGCCTCGTTGGCCCGGCGCGCCGCGACGCTCTCGGGCGCGAGCGCGTACACCAGATAGCAGCGCGCCTGACCGCGCCGGAACTCTTGCCTCACGACTCCTCGCCGAGATCGCGGATGCGCGACGAGTAGTCGGCGTTCTCCGGCCGCATGCGGCTGGCCAGCTTGTAGTGGCCGTTCGCCTCCGCGGCACGCCCCTGCTTCTCGAGGCAGCGGCCGAGCGCGTAGTGAGCGTAGTCGTCCGCGGGCGACATCTCGAGCACCGCGCGGAACTCCGACTCCGCCTCGGCATAGCGCTGGATGCGGAAATAGGCGATGCCCAGCGCCTCGCGGATCGAAGCCTTGTTCGGCTCGCGCCGCTTGGCCTTCTCGAGCGACACGGTGGCCTGCGCGGCCATGCCTTTGCGGAGATGGCTTCGGCCCTGCTGGAACAGGTCGTACGTCTCGTTCTCGTTCACCCTGACAAACCCCTGAGGTAGGAAAAGTTCTCCTCGACCAAGTCAAGCGGATTCGTCAAGTCACGCGTCGGGCCCGTCTCGATCGCCGCTACGGGCTCCCCGCCGTCGATCGCCCGCTGGTACGCCGCGGCGACTTCATACGGAGGACTGAAGGGCGACCGACAGACAGCTTCCAGCTCGCGCGCGACCTGCGCGCGGAACGCCATCAGCGGTGCGGCGCTCCGGGTGCCGGCGGGGTCCGGGACGCGCATGATCCGTCCGTCGTCGACCCGGACACGAGTCTGGCGTGTCAGGAGGGGCGGCGGCCGCACGGCGATTGCGCCGGCGGCGTCGCTGTCTGCGAACGCGCTCAGGAAGCGGTCGACCGCACCGGTCGTATAGACGGTGTCGGCTGCGCTGAGCAGGCAGGTGGCCGGCGCGCCGGCTGCGAGCGCGCGCCGTACGGCGCCGGCCGAACCGTCGAGAGGATGCTGGCGCACGGGCCGCACGTCGAGCCCGAACGCTCCACCGTCGCCGGCCAGCCGTTCCACCTGCTCGGCCAGGTGCCCGGTTACGAGCCAGACGCGCTCCAGTCCCGCGAGCGCGAGCTCGCGCAGCAGCGTGGCGAGCACCGGCCGTCCGTCGATGGGCAGCACCGGCTTCGCCCAGCGCTCGGTCACCGGCAGCAGCCGGGTGCCGTCCCCCGCGGCCATGACGATGACGTCGGAGATCACGTGCGCGCCCGTCGCCCGAAGAATGCGCGGGCGACGGCTAGAGCGGCCCTCACGCGCCTAGGCGCAGTGAGCGCAATGAGACGACGCCGCGGAGACGTTCGCCGACCGTGAGGTGGCGGCGCAGCGCCCTTCGGAGCGCCCGTAGCTCACTGCGCGCCTGCCGCGCCGCAGTGCCCGCCTGGCCGGGCGGGCCGAAACAGAC
>DAITAO010000053.1:0-22017 GCA_036824245.1 Gaiellaceae bacterium
CGAGGATCGCGCCGTCCATCTGGGCGGCGCCCGTGATCATGTTCTTGATGTAGTCGGCGTGGCCCGGGCAGTCGACGTGAGCGTAGTGGCGGTTCTCGGTCTCGTACTCGACGTGTGCGGTGTTGATCGTGATGCCGCGCGCCTTTTCCTCGGGTGCGTTGTCGATCTGGGCGAAGTCGGTGACCTGCGTGTTCGTCCCGCTCTCCGCGAGCACCTTGGTGATCGCTGCTGTGAGCGTGGTCTTACCGTGATCGATATGACCGATCGTGCCGACGTTGACGTGCGGCTTGGTGCGCTCGAACTTCTGCTTTGCCATCTCGCCTCCGGTAGTCCTTACGTGGTCTGGGCGGCGACGATCTCGCCCGCGATCGACTGAGGAACTTCCTCGTAGCGATCGAACTGCATCGTGAAAGTGGCCCGCCCCTGCGTCGTCGAGCGCAGGTCGGTGGCGTAGCCAAACATGGTGGCCAGGGGCACGTGGGCCTTGATGGCCTGCGCGTTGCCGCGCGGCTCGAGGCCTTCCACGCGCCCGCGGCGCGAATTGAGGTCGCCCATGACGTCACCGAGGTACTCCTCGGGCGTCACGACCTCGACGGCCATTACCGGTTCGAGCAGCTTCGGCTTGGCGCGCTGCATGGCCGCCTTGAACGCGAGCGAGCCGGCCACCTTGAACGCCATCTCGCTCGAGTCGACATCGTGGTACGAGCCGTCGATCAGCTCCGCGCGGATATCGACCACGGGAAAGCCAGCGAGCACGCCCGACTCCATGGCTTCCTGGATGCCCAGGTCGACCGACGGGATGTATTCCTTGGGAATGGAGCCGCCGACGATCCGGTCGATGAACTCGTAGCCGTCCCCGGACCCCGCCGGCTCGAGGTTGATCACAGCGTGGCCGTACTGGCCGCGGCCGCCGGTCTGGCGGACGAAGCGGCCCTGGACCTTTTCGACGCGCTGACCGGCCGTCTCGCGGTACGCGACCTGCGGGCGGCCGACGTTGGCGTCCACCTTGAACTCGCGCATGAGCCGGTCGACGATGATCTCCAGGTGGAGCTCGCCCATCCCCGCGATGAGCGTCTGCCCCGTCTCTTCGTCGCTCCGCACCCGGAAGGTCGGATCCTCCTCGGCGAGCCGCTGTAGCGCGGTCGTCAGCTTGTCCTGGTCAGCCTTGGTCTTCGGCTCGATGGCCACCGCGATGACCGGGTCGGGGAAGGTCATCGACTCGAGCACGATGGGCGCCGTGTCGACGGCCAGCGTGTCGCCCGTGGTCGTCTGCTTGAGGCCAACTGCTGCGGCGATCTCGCCCGCGCCGATCTCGGTGCGCTCCTCCCGGTGGTTCGCGTGCATCTGGAGGATGCGGCCGATGCGCTCGGTGCGCCCGGTCGTCGTGTTCACGACGCGGTCGCCGGCCTTGACCATGCCCGAATAGACGCGGAAGTAGGTCAGCTTGCCGACGTACGGGTCAGTCATGACCTTGAATGCGAGCGCCGCGAAGGGCTCGTCAACCGCCGGCCGCCGCGAGAGCTCGTGCTCCGTGCGCGGGTCGAGGCCGTGCACCGGCGGCACGTCGAGCGGGCTGGGCAGAAAGTCGATGACTGCGTCGAGCAGCGGCTGCACGCCCTTGTTCTTGAAGGCCGAACCGGCCAGCACGGGCGTCACAGAGATGTCGAGAGTGGCGGCACGCAGCGCGCGGCGCAGCATCTCCGGCGTCACCTTCGACTCGTCCTCCAGGTACGTCTCCGTCAGCTCCTCGTCGTGGTCCGCGACCGCGTCGATCAGCTGGTGGTGATACTCCTCGGCCTGCTCACGGAGCTCCTGAGGGATCTCCTCCGTCGTGAACTCGATGCCGAGAGCGTCCTGGTAGGCGATCGCCTTCATCTCGACCAGGTCGACGACCCCGCGGAAGTGCTCCTCCTGCCCGAGCGGCAGCTGCACAGGCACGGGGCGCGCGCCCAGCCGGTCGACCATCGACTGCACGGCGGCGAAGAAATCGGCGCCCGTGCGGTCCATCTTGTTGATGAAGGCGATGCGCGGCACGCGGTAACGGTCTGCCTGGCGCCAGACCGTCTCCGACTGCGGCTCGACGCCCGCCACCGAGTCGAACACGGCGATCGCACCGTCGAGCACGCGCAGGCTGCGCTCCACCTCGACGGTAAAGTCCACGTGCCCGGGCGTGTCGATGATGTTGATGCGAAAATCGCGCCAGAAGGCCGTCGTGGCCGCGGAAGTGATGGTGATGCCGCGCTCCTGCTCCTGCGCCATCCAGTCCATCGTCGCGGCACCCTCGTGCACCTCGCCCATCTTGTGGGTACGACCGGTGTAGTAGAGGATCCGCTCGGTCGTCGTCGTCTTGCCGGCGTCGATATGGGCCATGATCCCGATGTTGCGGACGCGGTCGAGCGCGATCTGAGTCTGTGTGGCGACGTTGCTCATCGCTAGTGCTCACCGTCCGCGCAGATCGTGCTCTCCGGCCGCGAAAAGCAAGCCAGGCTAGGACGCAGGGAGCGCGCGCAGCCGGAGGCTACGGGTGCGACTGAGGACGACGCATGGCGCCGCTTTGCAGCGCGCCGGAGAGTGCGAGATGGGTGGACGGCGAGCACCATACAAATCACCACCGGTAATGGGCAAAGGCCTTGTTGGCCTGCGCCATCCGGTACTGGTCGTCCTTCGTCTTGAACGCTCCGCCCTGCTGGTTCAGCGCATCGAGCACCTCGCCGGCCAGCTTCTCGTTCATGCCCTTTTCGCGTCGCTTGCGCGCGTTCTCGACGATCCAGCGCACGGCCAGCGTGCGCGCGCGGCGCTGCGGCACCTCCACCGGCACCTGGTAGTTGGCGCCCCCCACGCGGCGGGAGCGCACCTCGAGCACCGGCGTGACGGTCTTGATCGCCTGCTCGAGGACGTCGATGGGCGGCCGGCCCGACTTCTCGCCGATGCTGTCGAGCGCCGAGTAGACGAGCTGCTCGGCAACGCTCTTCTTGCCGTCGACCATGACGCGGTTGATCATCTGGCTGACCAGCACGGAGTTGTGCACCGGGTCGGGCTGCACTTCGCGGGGTTCGATCTCAGCGCGGCGCGGCATCAGCGTTCACCTGCCGTGCGGATCGTGCTCTCCAGCCGCGAAAAGCAAGCGACGCAAGGACGCAGGGCGTGCTCGTAGCCGGAGGCTACGTGCGCAACCGAGGACGCCGCGAGGCGCCGCTCTGCAGCACGCTGGAGAGTGCGAGACGTGCGGGAGGTGAACGCCATCATGCCCCTACGCGGGCCTCTTCGCCCCGTACTTCGAGCGGCCCTGACGGCGGTCGGTGACGCCGGCGGCGTCCAGCGCCGCACGGATGACCTTGTAACGGATGCCCGGCAGGTCCGCGACACGCCCGCCGCGCACGAGCACTACAGAGTGCTCCTGGAGATTGTGCCCCTCACCGGGGATGTAGGCGGTGACCTCCATCCCGTTCGTAAGCCGCACGCGTGCCGCCTTGCGGAGCGCCGAGTTCGGCTTACGAGGCGTGCGCGTGAAGACGCGCGTGCAGACGCCCCGCCGCTGCGGCGAGCCCTGCAGATGCGGCGTCTTGGTCTTTGTCTTCAAGGCCTTGCGGCCCTTGCGCACAAGCTGATTTACGGTGGGCACTTGTCTCCCAGGTCGAGGGATTTTCCACAGAAAGAAGGTCGGCAGGAACGAGGCCTGCCAACCACCGCGGCATGGTAGCAAAGCAACTGAGCCGGCAAACGTCCTCGCAAAAGGGATGGCCTGCGACCGCCGGTCCGCCTTGCGGAAGGGATGGCCCGCCCCCTCTGCGCCTACTACAGTGAGACACAAGCCCGGCGGGGCCCGGGCCTGCGGTTACGTGGGGGAGGCAAGGAAGTGAATACGCGGGATCAACGCGGCAAACAGACTGGCGCGTCCACTTGACGACGGTGCTCTTCTCCGTCACCGCGGCGCTGGCCACGCTTGTCATCGTGCTGCTCGTCCTGCTCGTCACTCGCCGCTCGGACAGCGGGGCGCCGCGCGCCCAGACGCAGGGCAATCCGCCCGAGCCGGATGGGCGCGTGCAGGAGGTAGTGCGCGAGCTGACCTCGGCGCTCGAGCGGGCGCAGGAGGAGAACCGCCGCGGCCGCTTCCTGGCCCAGCTGGCCGGAGCGCTCGACCTCGACGAGGTGCTCTCGCGCACCCTCGAGGCGGCCGAGCTCCTGCCGGGCGTCGACGCCGCCATGATCGTCCTCCCGCAGGGCGAGTCCGGCCCGCTCGTGGCGACACACGGCATGAGTCGGGAAGAAGCGGCCAACCAGCCGGTGGCGCCGCCGCTCGAGGGGCGGCAGCGGGCAGTGGCACTCAACTATCGCTACGGCGACGCCCCGGACGGCACCCTGATCCGCGGCGGCCTGATGGTGCCGCTGACAGGCTCCCGGCAGGAGTACGTCGGCACCCTGGCGGTCTTCTGGCGCGGTCGCGACCGGGAGCCTTCACCCGACGAGCTGGCACTGCTCGAGGAGCTGGCAGCCAGCGCCGGCCCCACCATCCAGAACGCGCGGCGCTTCCTCGAGGCGCGCCAGCTGGCGGAGCTCGACGCGCTTACCGGGCTGCACAACCGCCGCTACTTCGACGAGGTGCTCGACCGGGAGGTGGCACGCGCGCACCGCTACGGCCGCCGGCTCGCGCTCATCCTGCTCGACCTCGATGACTTCAAGGAGATCAACGACCGCATCGGCCACCTCGCCGGCGACAGCGTGCTCGCCGAGTTCGGCGAGCGTGTGCGCGAGGCGCTGCGCTCCACCGACATCGCCTGCCGAGTGGGCGGCGACGAGGTGGCGGTCATCCTGCCGGAGTCGGGGCTGCCGGAGGCCGAGCAGCTCTATGAGCGCCTGCAGCAGGCGATCGGCTCCCGGCCCATCCCCGGCACCGAGCGACTCTCGACGTCAGCCGGCCTGGCCGAGCTCTCGGCGGAAGACGACGCCCGCGCGCTCTTCCAGCGCACCGACGAGGCGCTGTACCGCGCCAAGGAAGCAGGCAAGGGACGGGCTCGCTAGCCAGAGAGATGCCGCCGGACGGCGCAGGCCGCCCGGCGGCATTTCGACCGGCTACGAGTACTTCGCGACGAAACGCGGCTCCTGGGTCGGCGCGGGGGCGCCTCCTGCGCGCTCCACCGTCACCGCCACCACCGCGCCCTTCGGGACGCGCTGTGTAAGCGGGATGACAAGTCGCGTCTCACCGCCCTCGAAGAGGCCGGCGGACCTCGGCTTGTTGCCCGTCACGACCCAGGCCTGGTACTCCTTGCCGGGCGGCGCCTTGGTGAGCCCCGAGACGATCAATACCGCCTGACCGTTCGGCGCCACCACGAGCACCATCGTCCCCTTCGAGCCGTCCACCGCCACCGACTTTGCGCCCGGCTGCGAGATCAGCTCGATCGCGCCGGCGGCCGCCGAGCCCGACAGAGGTTCGCCGCCGCCGCCGTTGTCGTCGCCCGGCCACAGCGCCCACGCGCCGAGCGTCGCGACCGCCAGGCCGAGCACGCCGGCGACGAGCACGGCCATAGCGATTCTGACGCGGCTCGGCCGCTCCATGTCCGCCTCTGGCTCGGGGTCGGCAGGGCGCTCGTCGGCGAGCTCCGGCGGCGAGACGCCGCTGTCGTACGAGATGATCTTCGCCGGCCTGGCCCGCTCGGTGTGCAGGAAGCTGACCGTCGCCTCGCTGGACGCGATCCCTCCTCCGGCGCTCGTGCCCGCTGGATCGCGAGGCGGTGGCTCGCCCGCTCCGACCGTGACGGGCACCTCCTCCTCGACCGGCGGCTGGGCCTCGACCGTTACGAACTCGACTTCACGTCGCAGCGTGTCGGCGAGGTCGCCCTCCCGCGGCTCGGCCGACCGCGGCGCCGAAGCCTGATCATCCGCGGACAGGATGCGCTGCGAGCGCTCCCACGCCGTCTGTCCCGTCAGCTGCAGCCACGTGAACGCCTCGCGGCGGCGGCGCGGCCCGTGCTCGGGATGGAAGAAATAGAAGACTGCGAATCCGACCGCCCCCGCCGCGGTGACCATCGCGACACGGGCGCGCACGCCGGCGCGCTCGATCTGCCGGGCCATCAGCCCAGCCCTTCATGAATGGGTCGAACGGCCCAACAGGTTTCGGTCGCCATCGTTGCCCTCCCCTGCGTCGACTGGCGCTGGCCGCACCGCCCTCGGCGGAACGCTCTCTTGGCTGGAGCCGAGTCTACTCGCACGCTCGCGTGCGACGAAGTAGGTTCAGCTCGCATTTCTCTCGCAAAGAGCGACAATTGACCCGGAGACCAATCGTGGGGACGCGGCCATAGACGAACGGAGCGCCATATCCCTGGCAGGGCTCCAGACGGAGGACTCATGCTGACCGCCGTCCTCATCGCAACGGCCGCAGGGCTGGCCGTGCTGTCGGCAATCCTGCTCGCACTGCTCGTGCGGCGGCGTGCAGCGCCCTCCGCGCCGGCCACGGAGACCGCGCCGACGGCCGACGCCGAGGCCCTCCTACGCGATCTGTACGCAGCGCTCGATCGTTACAGCGAAGCGCCGCCGCCACTACAGCCCCGGCGTGAGCAGGCCGAGAGCGAGACGGTGCACGTGCAGGTTGCCCGCAATCCGGTCGACGATCTCGGCGAACTGCTCGCGCAGATGCTTCGCGCCGCCCGGGCCATTCCGGGAGCGGATGCTGCCCTGGCCGTCGTGACCCACGCGGGCGAGCCGCTCGTGGCCACCTCGGGGCTCTCGGAGGAGGAGGGGGAGCGCCTGGCGAGCACGTTGCCCGCGGTCGGCAGCCGCACTCGGTCGATCGCGATCACGTACGACTACGGCGACACCCACGCCTCGGCCCCGGCAGGGCGCATCGAGCGCGGGCTCGCCGTGCCGCTCTCCAATCTGCCGTCTCCCGGGCTACTTGCGATCCTCACACGCGCACCGGGCGCCACCCTCGGCGAGCCGCAGCTCGGCATGCTGGAGGAGATCTGCTCCAAGGCGTCGCCGGCGTTCGTTGCGCTCGTCGAGCGCGTGGCTGCTCACGCCGAGACAGCGGCGTAAGGTGCCGCCGGTCGCCTGACGTCCCGGGTCAGCGAAGCGTGAGGAACGGCAGGAACCCGGTCAGCTCGACCGGCTCCGGGACGGGCTGCTCGTCCCCCACGCAGACCGTGCGCCGCAGGGCCGACGTCTCGCGCGCCAACAGCCAGTTCTGGAACGCCTCGGCGCGTGCCGTGTCAATGAGCGCCGCCCGCACCGCGGGCCTTGCGAAGGACAGCGGGAATGCCCCGAGCGGCAGTGAAGGCCCCAGCGCACGAGCGCGCACAGGCCCCTCCGGCGTGAAGATGTGCCGGAAGGCCGCGCCACCGAGACGGAAGACCGGCGCCGGTGCGATCGACGTGAGCGCAAGCCCGGTCATGCGGCCGCCGAGCCACCAGGGGGCCGGCCTGACTGCGACGGGGCGCGCCTCGAGCGCGGCGAACGTCTCGTAGTAGTCGAGGATCGCGGCCGCACTGGGCGGTGCCACGTGCAGACGGCGGCGCACCTCGGTCTCGCGCAGCTGGTCGGCGAGGACCGCGCGCGCCAGCGAGCGCGTCGCACCGGCACGGGCGAGGGCGGCGCTGTATGCGGTCCACTTGCCCCCGAACGTGCCGGCCACAAGCGACGACTCCGCGGCGCGCACGATGACAGCCGTGACGTCGGCGTGCTCACGAACCACGAGCCGCGCATAGAGGACGCTCAGAGCCGACTCCGGATCGCCGGTCACGCGTCCAACGGCACCCAGCTGGCCGCGCGTCACCACACGACCGCCCAGAGTGCACTGGACTCCGGCGGGCAGCTGTGCGTCGGTGCGGGACTCGTCGAAGCCCGCGCCGCCGGCCCGCGGACCGTCGCACAGGCGCGGGTCGCGAGCCCAGAGCCAGACACACGCGGCCGCCTCCTTGTCGGCATCACGTTCTCCCACGCTCCAGGCGCCCCAACCCCAGGACCACACCGTGGCAGCGCCGAGCTCGCGAGCGACCTGCCGCGCCGCGAGCGCCTGCAGCTTGACTACCTCGAACCAGGCGCTCGAGGGCTGCAGACCCTCGCGCCCGCTGCCTACGCCTTTCGTCGTGTGGAAGCCGAGCATGAGCCCCACCCTGGAGGCCGGGATACCGATGTCCACGAGCTGCTGCACGGCGCGGCGCAGCGAGACGCGCATGGTGCGGCTACCCAGCAGCGCCCCCTGCCTGTAGATGCGAGGCGACGCGAAGTACACCTCGCGAACAAGGTCGGCGGCCTCTGCCGCGTCACGCCACCACTGCGCGGCGTCGCCGCCGACGTAAGGCGTGCTCGAGATGAGCAGGTGAGGCCGCGCGCCGCGCGCGGCAAGGCGCCGGATGAATGCGAGCACGTTGGCTCGGTACTGCGCATTCGAGGGCGACCACGGCGTCGTCGTGGAGGCGCCGAACAGCTCGTTGAGGGCAATCACCGGCGTGGCGCAGTCCGAAGAGGCGGCGGCACGCAGGAAGAGCCGGTCGGCCTGGTCGGCGATGCCGGCAGGGTTGGCCGGCGCAGTCGGGGTGCCGACACGGTTTTTCAGGTGCATGTCCCAGTAGACGGTCTTTGCGCCTGCGGCCCGCAGGCGCGGCGGAGCGATGAAGTTCGAGGCCGCGGCGATCACGCCCGGCCGCGCGAAGACGCGGTCCCAGAAAGGCACCGAGCCGTCGCCGAAGTCGATCCAGAGGGGCCGCGTCTGCGGCAGGTTGCAGCCGTACGCGGTGCTCCGCGCCGGCGCACTTTCCGTCGCAGGTGCGAGGGAAAGTGCAGCGCCGCCAACGACGGCGATGAGCAGGAACTTCTTCACGGCCTTGCCGACCTTGTAGCAGAGACTCCAGCCGGGCTCCTGGCTTGCAACAGACTGTTACAAGGCGCGATACGACCAGGTGACCGTCACTTCGACATGTCCGTGGCGGCAAGCCGCGCCCGCGCGGACGCAGCCGTGCAGACTCGCGACCGTGAAGGTCGTGCTCGCCGCAGACTTCAGCGCGTCCGACGTCGACTGGCTGCGGGCTCGCCTGCCGGCAGCCGATGTGAGCGCCGTCGCGAATCGTCGTGCGCTTGCGGACGCGCTCGCCGACGCGGATGCGGTGCTCTGCTACCGGCTCGCACCGGCCGACACCGCCCGCGCCACCCGGCTGCGGCTCGTTCAGACGCTGTCGGCAGGCGCGGACTCGGTGGAGCGCGGCGCCGTTCCCGCCGGCACCGTCCTCTGCAACGTGCGGGGGCACGAGCGCACGATGGCGGAGTGGGTGCTGATGGCAATGCTGGCGCTCCCCCGGCAGGTGCTCCTGCTCGACCGCGACCTGCGCGAGGGCGTCTGGCATCGGCACGGCGGCGACCACCTCGATCTCGGCGAGCCCGAGCTCGAAGGCAGAACGGTGGCACTGGTCGGGTACGGCCAGATCGGACGCGCGGTCGAGCAGCTCGTACGTCCGCTCGGCGCGAAAACCATCGCGATCACGCGCAACCCTCGTGACGGTGCCTGGCACCTGGACCGGCTCGCCGAGGCGGTGGCCGAAGCGGACTTCGCCGTCGTCTCACTCCCCGGGGTCGCGGGAACCGTCGTCGGTCGGCGAGAGCTCGACGCGCTGGGCGCGGACGGCTATCTCGTCAACGTCGGCCGCGGCTCGGTGGTCGACGAGGATGCGTTGTACGAAGCGCTCCGCAACCGTCGTATCGCGGGCGCGGCCATCGACGTCTGGTACCGCTACCCGCGGAAGGAAGGCGAGGTCGTGCAGCCGTCGCGGCATCCCTTCCACGAGCTGGACAACGTGCTCATGAGCCCGCACGCGAGCGGCCGCTCGGCGCGTGCGCGGCAGCGACGCTGGGACTTCGTCGCGGAGCAGCTGGAGAGACTTGATCGCGGTGAGCCACTCGAGAACATCCTCACTTAACAGTGACTGTCACTGTTAAGAACGACTGGCCGCGCGCTACGCGAAGGAATTAGAACGCCGCGTCTGCCCCGGAATACGATCGCGGGGTGGAGTGGCCCTACGAGATCGCAGAGCGCGACCACGACATCCAGAATCCGACGAGCCCTGAGAAGATCCGCCTGCTCGGCGAGTATCTGCGCCGCGACAACACGACCAGGGTCATCGACATCGCATGCGGCAAGGCGGGACCGGCGATCGTGCTCGCGGCGACGTTCGGCTGCCGCGTCGTGGGCGTGGAGCTGCGGCCCGGGTTCGCGGCGGAGGCGCGCAAGCGCATCGAGGCTAATGACCTCGGCTCTCTCATCGAGATCCGGACCGGCGACGCGAGCGACTTGTCTCTCGAGCCGGAAGCGTGGGACGTCGCGCTCTGCCTCGGCGCGAGCTTCGTCTGGGGTCAGATCAGCGACGCGGCCGCCGTACTCGTCCCGGCGGTTCGTCCGGGCGGCTTCGTGGCGATCGGCGAGCCGTTCTGGCGTACGTGGCCGCTTCCGGCGGGCATCGACGACGAAAACTTCGTCGGCCTGGCCGACACCGTCGAACGGTTCGAGGCGCCCGGTCTGACGGTCACCGGCCTCGTCGCCGCCTCCCCAGACGACTGGGCCCGCTACGAGAGTCTGCACTGGCGTGCCATGGATGAGTGGCTCGCCGAGCGCACCGGCGAGCCCTCGACCGAGTCGCTCCGCGCGCGCGACAAGCAGTTCCGCGACCACTACTTTCGCTTCAAGCGGGCCCTGCTCGGCTGGGCGATCTTCGTCGGCCGCAAACGCTGATTCAGCACGTCAGAACGGCTGGCCAGCAGCGAACCCTGCGAATGTCCCGCTTACATGTCGGACAGTCCCCTGCGGGGACAGTTCTGCGCTGCGGGTGACCCAACGCCGAATCGCCCGAGCGCCAGCGACGCGAGGCCGGGCTCACATACTTCGGCCGTCCTTAGCGGCTCGCGCAAGATCGTCATGGCGCCGAAGGCGCCGGATCTTGCGCGAGAGAAGGCGCGAGGCCCGGCTTTGCCGGGCCTCGCTTACTGCCTTCTCACATGATCGACTGTCCCCGCTGTGCGGGGGACAGTCCCTACTTTTCAGGGCCGTCTAGAGGCGAGTCGATCTCCGGGATCTCGGCTGCCTCGCCGGACTCGGTCGGCATGCCGTCGCCGTCGCCCTCGTGCTGGGGCGAGCCGCCGAACGTCATGTCGATGTTCTCGAGCGCCAGGGTGCCGCCGTCGGAGCCGATCTCCTCGAGCGCCGCAAGGAGCGCCTGGCGCTCGGCAGCCGGCGTCTCGCGAATCACGGTCTCGGTCGGCGTGATCTCGATGGCGCGGTAGCGCTTGAGCCCGGTCGCGGCCGGGATCAGCTTGCCGATGATCACGTTCTCCTTCAGGCCGAGCAGGTGGTCGACCTTGCCCTCGATCGCGGCGTCGGTGAGCACCTTCGTCGTCTCCTGGAAGGACGCGGCCGAAAGGAACGACTCCGTGGCCAGCGAGGCCTTCGTGATGCCGAGGATGAGCGGCTCGTGGGTCGCCTGCTCCTTCTTCTCCTTCTTGACGCGGACGTTCTCGTGCTCGAGCACCACACGGTCGACGAGCTGGCCGGGCAGCAGCTCGGTGTCACCCGCGCTCTCGACCCGTACCTTCTTGAGCATCTGCCGCACGATCAGCTCGATGTGCTTGTCATGGATGTCGACGCCCTGCGACTTGTAGACCCTCTGCACCTCGCTGACGAGGTAGAGCTCGGTCGCCGTTGAGCCCTTGAGCGCCAGCAGCTCGGCCGGCGTGAGCGAGCCCTCGTGCAGCGGATCGCCGGGCTCCACCAGCTGGCCGTTCTCGACGAGCAGGCGGGTACGCCGCGGTAGCTGGTACGACACCGGCTCGAGCGGTTCGCCGTTCTCGTCCAGGCCGTCCTGGTGGACGAGCACCTTCGGGCCGCGGTCGCCCTGCTCTATCTCGACCCTGCCCGAGACCTCGGCGAGCTTGGCTGCGCCCTTCGGGTTGCGGGCCTCGAAGATCTCCACGACTCGCGGCAGACCGTGCGTGATGTCCGCGCCCGCCACGCCGCCCGTGTGGAAGGTCCGCATCGTGAGCTGAGTGCCCGGCTCGCCGATCGACTGCGCGGCGATGATGCCCACCGCGTCGCCGATCTCGCACAGGTCACCGGTGGCGAGGAAGGTGCCGTAGCACGCCCGGCAGAGGCCGAACTCGGTGCGGCACTTGAGCACCGACCGCACCGACAGCTGGAACGAGTCGGCCTGGTCGCCGAGCGCCTCGATGATCTCTCGTACGAGCGCTGCGTCGACCAGCTGGCCCTTGCTACCCAGCTTCGTCTTGCCCGGCTCGCCCGACTTGAGCGGCTTGAAGATGTCCGTCGGGAGGTACCTGCCGAACAGGCTCTTGTTGAGCCCGTCGGCGATCTGCAGCGGCAGGTCGATGTGACCCTCGGTGCCGCAGTCCTCGTCGCGGATGATCACGTCCTGGGCGACGTCGACCAGGCGCCGTGTGAGGTAGCCCGAGTCGGCCGTGCGTAGCGCCGTGTCGGCGAGCCCCTTGCGGGCGCCGTGCGTCGAGATGAAGTACTCGAGCACCGAGAGGCCTTCCATGAAGTTGGCCTGGATTGGCCGCTCGATGATCTCGCCCTTCGGGTTCGTCATCAGGCCACGCATGGCGGCGAGCTGGCGAATCTGCGTGAACGAGCCACGCGCGCCCGAGTTGGCCATCATGTAGATCGGATTGAGCTTGTAGAGGTTCCGCTCCATCGCGGCCGCGACGGCGTCGGTGGCCTCCGTCCAGATCGTCGTGATGATCTCGTGGCGCTCCTCCTCGGTGATCAGGCCGCGCTCGTACTGCTGCTCGACCTTCTCCACGCGCGACTCGTACTCGGCCAGGATCTTCTCCTTCTCGGGCGGAACGACGATGTCGTTCTTCGAGATGGTGATGCCGGCCTCGGTCGCGTACCGGAATCCGAGGCTCTTGATCCGGTCGAGCACGCCCGCGATCACCGGTGCGCCGTAGCGCTGGGCGAGACCTGAGATGAAGTCATCCATCTCGCGCTTGGTGAGCGTGCGGTTTACGAACGCGTGCTCCACGGCGCCGTCGCCGTCCTCGACCAACGCCTCGGCGAGCGCGCGCTCGACCTCGACGTTGAAGATCACGCGGCCCGGCGTGGTGAGAACGACCTCGCCGTTGCGCCGGTACTCGATCGGATGCTGGAGGTGCACCTGCTTGGCCTCCAGCGCGAACTCGACCTCCTCCTCGGTCTGGAAGCGCTTGATGCCCTTCTGACCGAGCTCCTTGGCCAGCTTCGCCGAGGTCGTGGCCGGGAGGTCCGCATCGGAGTAGGTGAGGTAGTAGCCGCCCAGCACCATGTCCTGCGTCGGCGTCGTCAGCGGCCGCCCGTGTGCGGGCGAGAGGATGTTGTTCGACGACAGCATGAGGATCCGCGCCTCGGCCTGCGCCTCCGCCGAGAGCGGCAGATGCACGGCCATCTGATCGCCGTCGAAGTCGGCGTTGAACGCATGGCAGACGAGCGGGTGCACCTGGATCGCCTTGCCCTCCACGAGTACGGGCTCGAAGGCCTGAATGCCGAGCCGGTGCAGCGTCGGCGCCCGGTTGAGCAGCACCGGATGCTCCGCGATGACCTCCTCGAGCACGTCCCACACCTCGGGCACCATCGAGTCGACGTACTTCTTGGCCGCCTTGATGTTCTGGGCGGCCTTGCGCTCGACCAGCCGGCTCATGATGAACGGCTTGAAGAGCTCGAGGGCCATCAGCTTCGGCAGCCCGCACTGGTGCAGCTTCAGGTACGGCCCGGACACGATCACCGAGCGGCCCGAATAGTCGACGCGCTTGCCGAGCAGGTTCTGGCGGAAGCGGCCCTGCTTGCCCTTCAGCATGTCGGACAGCGACTTGAGCGGGCGGTTGCCCGGCCCGGTCACGGCGCGGCCGCGGCGCCCGTTGTCGAACAGGGCGTCGACGGCCTCCTGGAGCATGCGCTTCTCGTTGTTGACGATGATCTCCGGCGCGCCCAGGTCGAGCAGGCGCTTGAGGCGGTTGTTGCGGTTGATGACGCGGCGGTAGAGGTCGTTGAGGTCGCTGGTCGCAAAGCGTCCCCCGTCGAGCTGCACCATCGGTCGGAGCTCGGGCGGGATTACGGGGACCGCCTCGAGAACCATCCACTCCGGACGGTTCTCCGACTTGATGAACGCGTTGACCACCTTGAGCCGCTTGATGGCGCGCTGCTGGCGCTGGCCCTTCGAGGTCTTGATGACCTCGCGCAGCGACGCGGCCTCGCCAACGAGGTCGAGCTCTTTGAGCAGGTCGCGGATCGCCTCGGCACCCATACCGCCTCGGAAGTAGACCCCGAAGCCGTAGGGCGACCCGAAGCGCTCCTTGAGCTCGCGGAAGATCTGCTCGTCGGCGACGATCATCTTCGGTTCGAGCTCGCGGAAGAGCTCCCAGGTCTGCTCGAGCCGACGCTGCGAGTCCTCGGCCGCCTCACGCGCGTCCTGCCGGCGCGACTCGATGTCGAGATACATCTCCCGCACCTTCAGCGACCACTGGATGACCGCGTCGAGGTCCTCGCGGCTCATGCGGCCGTCGGTCTTCAGGCACAGGTCGTTTGCGAGGTCTCGGAGCGCGGCCGCGTCCGCATCGGGCTCGGCCTGCTCGAGCACGTCCTGCAGCAGCCCCTTGCCGAGATCGCGTGCCTTCTCGAGGTTCTTCGCGTCGACGCCGGCAGTGAGCTCGGCGTCCTCACCCGTCAGCTCCTCGCCGCCGAGCAGTGCGTCCTGCACCTTGTTGATCCGCTTCGTGACCGCGCCCTTCTTGGAGCCCGACGCCTTCTCGGCCTCGGCGTGGAGCGGCGCAAGCGCATCGCGAACCTGCTGGGCAGCCGTCGCGACCGCCTCGAGCTCCCGCGGCGCCAGCCTCCGGTCGTCCCGGATGGCAGCGTTGCGGACGAGCTCGCGGATCTTCTTCGAGTCCTCGGTCGTGATGCTGCCGGCGACCTCCTTGAAGAGGCCGGACATGAGGTCGCGCACCTCCTCGAGCGTGGGCAGCGCCTGCTCCTCGGACCAGTTGGACAGCCCGCGCGCCCAGAACTCGTCGTCCTCGTCGAAGTCCTTCTCCCTGCCCTTTTGGAAGTAGTCGCGGCGGCGCTTGAGCCGGCCCTCGAGCGCGGCAAGCGCCTCGTCTCGATCGACGTAGATGCGCTCGTACTCCGCGCGCACCTTGTCCTCGAGGTCCGAGACGTCCTTCTCGCGGGCCTCGACGTCGACCTGCGTCACGATCGACGCGGCGAAGTAGAGCACCTTCTCCAGCTCGCGCGGCGCGATGTCGAGCAGGTAGCCGATGCGGCTCGGCACGCCCTTGAAGAACCAGATGTGGGACACAGGAGCGGCCAGGTCGATGTGGCCCATGCGCTCGCGCCGCACCTTCTGGCGCGTCACCTCGACGCCGCAGCGCTCGCAGATGATGCCCTTGTAGCGGACGCGCTTGTACTTGCCGCAGTAGCACTCCCAGTCCTTCGTGGGACCGAAGATGCGCTCGCAGAAGAGGCCGTCGCGCTCGGGCTTGAGCGTGCGGTAGTTGATGGTCTCGGGCTTGGTCACTTCGCCCGAGGACCAGTCGCGAATCTGCTTGCTCGACGCGAGGCCGATGCGGATCGCGTCGAAGTCGTTGATATCGATCAAGCGGCGCCTCTTTCTCTCTCGTCAGTCCGTTTCGTCGTCAGTTCTATTCCTCGAGGTCCAGGTCGGCGACTTCCCCGCTCGCGACGGGCCCCACCTGCTCCTCGGCCTCCTCGGCCGCCACCTCGCTGGGCGACGCCTGCACGTCGGCCAGATCGTCGAGCGACTCGTCCGCCGGCAGCGTCAGCTCGCCGGCCTCGTCCGCTCGGTCCTGACCGAACTCCAGCTCCTGCGCCTCGGGCGCACGAGCCTGCGCCCGCAGCGACCCCGGCGACAGGTCGATGCCGAGCTCCTCGGCGGCGCGCAGCAGCTCGTCTTCCTCCTCACGAACCTCGACCTCGGCGCCCTCTTCGGAGAGGACGTCTACGTCGAGCGCGAGCGACTGCATCTCCTTCAGCAGCACCTTGAAGGACTCGGGGATCGACGGCTCGGCGATGTTCTCGCCCTTGACGATCGCCTCGTAGGCCTTCACGCGCCCGACGGTGTCGTCGGACTTGATGGTGAGCATCTCCTGCAGCGTGTACGCCGCGCCGTAGGCCTCGAGCGCCCACACCTCCATCTCGCCGAAGCGCTGGCCGCCGAACTGGGCCTTACCGCCCAGCGGCTGCTGCGTGACGAGCGAGTAGGGGCCGGTCGAGCGCGCGTGGATCTTGTCGTCGACCAGGTGCAGCAGCTTGAGGATGTACATGTAGCCGACGGTCACCTTGCTCTCGAACGGCTCGCCGGTCTTGCCGTTGAAGAGGCGCACCTTGCCTGAGGCCCGCCGCTTCTGGCGGTTCACCGAGAGCTTGATCGGCGAGTTCGGGTTCTGGTCGACCCACGCGATGAGCGCCTCGTCGACGTCGCTCTGGGTGGCGCCGTCGAAAACGGGGCTAGCCACCGGCGTCGGGCCGTTCGGCGCACCGTCCTCCGAGAACACGCCATGGAAAGCCGCCCAGCCGAGGTGTGTCTCGAGGATCTGGCCGATGTTCATCCGGCTCGGCACGCCCAGAGGGTTCAGGACGACGTCGACCGGACGCCCGTCCTCGAGGAACGGCATGTCCTCCTCGGACACGATGCGAGCGATGACGCCTTTGTTGCCGTGTCGACCGGCGAGCTTGTCGCCCTCGGCGATCTTGCGCTTCTTCGCCACGTAGACGCGCACGAGCTCGTTGACGCCCGGCGACAGGTCGTCGCCCGCGTCTCGCGAGAACGTCTTGACGTCGATGACCTTGCCGCCCTCGCCGTGCGGGACCTTGAGCGACGTGTCGCGCACCTCGCGCGCCTTCTCCTTGAAGATGGCGCGGATCAGCTTCTCCTCGGCAGTCAGCTCGGTCTCGCCCTTCGGCGTCACCTTGCCGACGAGCAGATCACCGGAGCCCACCTCCGCGCCGATGCGCACGATGCCGCGCTCGTCGAGGTCCTTGAGCGACTCCTCCGAGCGGTTGGGGATGTCGCGCGTGATCTCCTCATCGCCGAGCTTGGTCGCGCGCGCGTCGATCTCGTACTCGTGGATGTGGATCGAGGAGAGCACGTCTTCCTTGACGAGCCGCTCCGAGATGACGATCGCGTCCTCGAAGTTGTAGCCCTCGAAAGGCATGAAGGCGACGACGAGATTGGCGCCCAGCGCCAGCTCGCCGTCCTTCGTCGACGAGCCGTCCGCCAGCACGTCATCCTGGGACACGCGCTGGCCGAGCGTCACGATCGGCTTCTGGTGGATGAGCGTGCCCTGGTTCGAGCGCATGAACTTCGTCAGCTCGTACTCGTCGCGGCCGGCCTGGGCGCCGCGCGTCTCGACGACGATCTTGTCGGCGTCGACATGCGCCACCGTCCCGGCATGCTGGGCGAGCACGACGTCGCCCGTGTCGATGGCGGCGCGGTACTCGACGCCCGTGCCCACGAGCGGCGCCTGCGCGATCATCAGCGGCACCGCCTGCCGCTGCATGTTGGCGCCCATGAGCGCCCGGTTGGCGTCGTTGTGCTCGAGGAAGGGGATCAGCGCGGTGCCCACGGACACGATCTGCGCCGGTGCCACGTCCATGAACTCGACCTCTTTGGGGGACGCAGTCACGGCCTCGCCGGCGGCTGAGCGGCAGAGCACGCTCTCGTGGAGGAACTTGCCCTTCTCGTCCACCGGCTCGGACGCCTGCGCGATCGTGAACTGCGCCTCCTCGGCGGCGTCGAGGTAGATGATCTCGTCGGTCACCTTGCCGTTCTTGACGACGCGGTAGGGCGTCTGGATGAACCCGAACTCGGACACGGTCGCCATCGATGCGAGCGACCCGATCAGGCCGATGTTCGGTCCCTCGGGCGTCTCGATCGGGCACATGCGGCCGTAGTGGGTGGGGTGCACGTCGCGCACCTCGATCGGAGCGCGCTCGCGCGTGAGGCCGCCCGCGCCCAGCGCCGAGAGGCGGCGCCGGTGCGTGAGCCCGGCCAGCGAGTTGGTCTGGTCCATGAACTGCGACAGCTGCGAAGAGCCGAAGAACTCCTTCAGCGCCGCAACCACGGGCCGGATGTTGATGATCGTCTGAGGCGTGATCGTGTCGACGTCCTCCGTGGTCATGCGTTCGCGGACGACGCGCTCCATCCGGTACAGGCCGACGCGAAACGCCTCCTGGATCAGCTCGCCGACCGTGCGCAGCCGCCGGTTGCCAAAATGCTCGTACTCGTCGAGCTCGTTGCGGATCGGCTCGCGCGAGTAGCCGAGCGAGTCGGCGGCGAAGTCCTTCGAGTCCTCGGGCAGGCCGAGCTTGCGGGGCAGGTCGACCAGCTTGCGGACGAGGGCCAGGATGTCCTGCGTGGTGAGGACGCGCACGCCGTCGCCCACGTCCACGCCGAGCCGCTGGTTCAGCTTGTAGCGGCCGACCTTGGTGAGGTCGTAGCGCTTCGGGTCGAAGAAGAGCGCGTTCAGAAGGTTGCGCGCGTTCTCGATGGTGGGCGGCTCGCCGGGCCGCTGCTTCTTGAACACCTCGACGAGCGCCTCTTCCTCGCGTGTAGAGGGATCCTTGTCGAGCGTCAGCTGGATGAACGGTGAGTTGTCGAATAGCGCGAGGATCGCCTCGTTGGAGCTCGTGTCCAGCTTGAAGCCGGTGGTCGGATCCTCGGCCGGGAGTGCGCGCAGCAGCGTGGTGATAGGCAGCTTGCGCTTGCGGTCGATGCGCGCGTAGACGATGCCCTTCTTGTCGATCTCGAGCTCGAGCCACGAGCCGCGCGACGGCATCAGGTTGGCAGTGAAGACCTGCTTCGTCGGGTCCTTGGCCTCCATCAGGTAGGCGCCCGGCGACCGCACGAGCTGCGTCACGATCACGCGCTCGGTGCCGTTGATGATGAAGGTGCCGTGATCGGTCATCATCGGGAAGTCGCCCATGAAGACGTTCTGCTCGCGGATCTCGCCCGTCTCCTTGTTGACGAAGCGGACCGTCATCGAGAGCGGGGCCTGGTAGGTCAGGTCCTTCTCACGGCACTCCTGGATCGACACGGGCGGATCACCGAAGCGGTACTCGGCGAACTCCACGGCCAGCGTGCCGGTGTAGTCCTCGATCGGTGAGATGTCATTGATGGTCTCGCGGAGGCCTTCCTCGAGGAACCAATGAAACGACGCCTTCTGGATGTCGATCAGGTTCGGAAGCTCGAGAACGTGCTTCAGGCGCGAGAAGCTCTTGCGCGCGCGCGGCGCAGTGACCTTAGTGGTCAAAGGAGGCGACCTCCCTCAGGACAGATTTGAGATGCGGACTGGGTGCGGACAGGCGAAAGCCGGCGACTTCGTGGCGAACCGTGCAGCTTAACTGACAGATGCCCTCCTGCGCAAGGGCTTTCGGCCGCATGCGGGAAGGAACTGGAGTATAGCCGCCGGTGTTCGAACGGCCGCTCGGTACGGCGTATTCCCGAAAACACGGTCAAGGCGTCCCGGGAGGCCGCCGATAGGGCCGGTATGGAGATTGCGGCCCGGATCCCCCGTGACGTGCGACCCCGGATTGCTACCGGGGTATTCGCCGCCTCGGCCTCACTCCTCGGCCTTCTAGTCGGTGCGAGCTTCGTCATCCGTGCGGTCGTCGGGGCAGGGCGCAGCACTCCGGCCTACTTCCAGGACGAGTACCTCTACGCAGAGCTCGGGCGCTCGCTGGCGGAGAGCGGCCGGCCGCTCGTGCGCGGTGCTGAAGTCTCCTTCCCGGCGCTCCTCCAGCCGCTTCTCACAGCACCGGCGTGGCTCCTCGAGGACATCGGGGACTCGTTCCGCCTCATCCAGCTGATGGGTGCCCTCGCCATGTCGCTCGCCGCCGTGCCGGTCTTCCTCGTGGCTCGGCGGCTCGGCCTCTCCCGCGGGCTCGCGCTCGGTTGCGCCGCGCTGGCGGTCGCCGTCCCAGACCTCCTGTACGCGTCGTGGATCGTGGCCGAGCCGTTCGCCTACCCGCTCGTGCTCGGCGCGGTCGCCGCGGCGACGGCGGCGCTGGCGGGCGGCTCACGTCGCGCAGGCCTTGCCTTTCTCGTGCTCGCCGGGCTCGCTGCCTTCACGCGCGTGCAGTTCGTCGTGCTGGCTCCTTGCTTCGTCGCCGCGCTGGTCGTCGTCGGCGCCCGCGAGCGCAGGCTGCGGGCTGCGCTGCGCGAGCAGGCGCTCGTGCTTGCCGTACTCGGCGCCGCCGCCACGCTGGCCCTGGCGCTAGGCCCCGTCCGACTGCTGGGCGTGTACGACGGAGCGCTCTCCGTCGACGTGAGCGCCGGCGGGCTAGCCGGAGGGCTGGCTCGGAACGCGTTGGGGCTCCTGTACGCCTCTGGCTGGATCCTGGTGCCCGGCGCGCTGCTAGGTCTCGTGCTGTGCCTCGCTCGCCCCCGTTCGCGAGACGAGCTGGCCTTCGCCGCGGTCGCAGCGACGGTCACCCTCGCCATGCTGGTCGAAGCGAGCGTCTTCGGCGACGCGATGTGGATCCAGGAGCGGTACACGTTCTACGCGATACCCCTCCTGGGCCCCCTCTTCTGCCTGTACGCGGCGCGCGGCTTCCCTGTACGCAGGGCCCACCTCCTGCTCGCGGTCGGCGCCGTCGCGCTCTCCGCCGCCGTCCCGCTCGCCGGCTACACGGCGGGCTTCGCCAAAGCGCACTCGCCGTTCCTCCTCGCCGTGTTCCGGCTCGAGCTGGAGCTCGGCAGCCCGGGTGACGGATCGCTTGCGATCGCCGTCGCGGCGGCCCTCCTCTCCGCCGCGAGTGTCGTTCTCGCGCGCAGAGCACGCGCCGGGGCCGGCATTCCGGTGGCGCTCGCCGTCGTTGCGTGCGCCGCAGCGTCGCTGGGCGTGAGCGCGCTCGACACCGCGAACACGCGTGCGGTTCGCGGTGCATTTCTCCCCTCCGATCCAACCTGGGTCGATCGCGCCGGCCTGGGACAGGTTGCGCTCGTCCACTCGCTCGGCCTCAAGACCGCTGCCTACGAGCAGCTCTTCTGGAACCGCTCTTTGAGCGACGTGCTGCTCATGCCCGGAGGTCGAGCCGTCGACGGCTTCTCCCGCGAGCTCGACATCCGGCGGGACGGGGCGCTGCTGGACGGGGCGGAGCCGCTTCAGAGCTCCCTCCTCGTCGACGAGCGAGGCACGGTCACGGAGCTCTACGGCGCCGTGCCCGTGGCGTCCTCGCCGACGTTCCGGCTGTGGCGAGCGGTCGGCACTCCTCGCCTCCGCTTCTACGCGGTGGGGTTCTACAACGACGGCTGGCTCGCCGGCAGCGGTGGCATGGCCGTCTGGTCGAAGCGCCCGGGCGGCCGGCTCGAAGGCTGGGTGAGCTTCCGCATCACCGCGCCTGAATCGCGGCAGACTCCGCTGAGCGTGAGCTTCCGGAGCGCCGGGGGGGCCGAGATCAAGAGGCTCGCCGCGGGTGACAGCACGCTCGTGCGGCTTCCTGTGTGCGCGTCGTCCAGGTGGTCGGCGACCTTCACCGCCGCGGACATGTTTTCCGATGGCAGCCGGACGCTCAGCGCGCAGTCGACCCCGGCGGTGTGGCGGCCGGGGCCCGGCGCCTGCGGGCGCACCCGTTCGATTCCACCCACCGGCTCCGCCTAGGGCGGTCCCGGTAGCGGGGCGAAGGGGTACGTGCCAGGCAGAAGCCTGGCACGTGGTCGAGAGACGCCTCGGTTCGCCGCTTACTTCACTTCGACTTCGGCGCCCGCCTCTTCGAGCTGCGCCTTGATCGAGTCGGCCTCCTCGCGGGTCACACCTTCCTTGACCGCCTTGGGTGCGCTGTCCACGAGATCCTTGGCCTCCTTGAGTCCCAGACCCGTCAGGGCACGGACGACCTTGATCGCCTGAATCTTCTGGCCGCCCGGCTTCGTGAGCACGACGTCGAATTCCGTCTGCTCCTCCTCGGCTGCCGCGGCACCGTCGCCGCCCGCCCCGGCGCCCGGCGCGCCTGCTGCCACCGCGACCGGTGCGGCGGCCGTG
>DAITAO010000118.1:0-7033 GCA_036824245.1 Gaiellaceae bacterium
ATGCGCCTGCGAGAGAAGGTCGCGCTCGTCACCGGCTCGACGCGCGGCGCCGGCAAGGGCATCGCCCTGGTGCTCGGCTCGGAAGGGGCGACCGTCTACGTAACCGGGAGGACGACGCGCGAGACGCATCGCGATGCGGATCGGCCGGGCACGATCGAGGACACGGCCGAGGCCGTCAGCGAGCGCGGCGGCACGGGCATTCCCGTGCGCTGCGACCACCAGTCGGCGAGCGACATCGAAGCCCTCGTCGAGCGCATCCGCGACGAGCACGGCCGCATCGACGTGCTCGTCAACAACGCATGGCGCGGCTACGAGGCGACCGTGTACCGCGAGCCCTTCTGGGAGCTTCCGCTCGAGCACTGGGAGCTCATGTTCGACGGGGGACTGCGGACGCAATTCCTCACCACACGGCTGGCACACCCGCTCATAACGCCCCGCGGCGGTCTCGTGGTCAACACCACCTGGGCGGTCGGCGACCGCTTCCACGGCCATCTGCTCTACGACACCGTCAAGAACGCGGTCGCACGCATGACGATGGGGATGGCCCTCGATCTCCAGGAGGAGGGCATCACGGTGGTCGCGCTCTCGCCCGGCTGGATGCACACCGAGCGCATGGATCTGACGCCCGAGCAGGCTGCGCAGACCGAATCGACGGAATACGCCGGCCGGGCAGTCGCGGTCCTGGCCGCCGACCCGAGCGCCGGCCGTTTCTCGGGTCAGACGCTGCGGGTCATCGACGTCGCCGGCGAATACGGCTTCACGGACGTCGACGGCAAGGTGCTGAGCGGGTTCTGGGAGGACTGGCTAAAGGAGCGGCGCTAACCGGACGCTCGCACTCAGGCGAGACCGCGTGCCAGGCACGTACGTGCTGACTAGGCGCGAGCCCTGAGCCGCGCAGTCACCTCGAGCTCCACGTTTCCCTTCAGCGCCTGCGACACGGGGCAGTTCTCCTTGGCGCCTTCGGCCGCCTGCTGGAACGCGTCGTCGTCGAGACCGGGTACGTCGCCCTCCACCTCGAGCACGGAACGCGTGATGCCGGTGCCCGGGACGAACGTGACGGTCGCGGACACCGAGAGCCGCTCTGGCGCGTGGCCTTCCTTGGCGAGGACGCTCGAGAACTGCATGGAGAAGCACGATGCGTGCGCCGCCGCGATCAGCTCCTCGGGGCTCGTCCTCCCGTCTGGCTGCTCGGTGCGCGAGGCCCACGTTACGTCCAGCGGGCCGAACGCGCCGCTGCCGACCCGCTCGATCCGGCCGCTGCCGCTCATCAGATCGCCCTGCCACGTCACTTCTGCTCGACGTTCTGCTGCCACTACGCCATCACCTCCACACGTCGCTCGTCCGGCGTGAGCCGTCCTTCCAGGCGCAGTACTTCCCGGAGCGCCCGGATCGACACCTCGATCTGATCGAGCGTCGGCTCGCGCGTCGTCAGCCGCTGCAGCCACAGGCCGGGGGCCAGCAGCGTCATCAGCACGCGGTTGCCCGTGTGCTTTCCGGCGAAGCGGATCAGCTCGTAGGCGATGCCGGCGATCACCGGCAGCAACAGGATGCGGCTCGCGATGAGCCAGTACCAGGCGGGCTGGCCCAGAAAGGCGAACACGAAGATCGCGATCACCATCACCCACAGCAGGAAGGCGGTGCCGCAGCGCGGGTGGATCTGGCTGAAGCGCTGCACGCGCTCGGGGTCGAGCTCCTCGCCCGCCTCGTACGCGTTGATCGCCTTGTGCTCTGCGGCGTGGTACTGAAAAACACGCCGCAGGTCGGGGAGCAGCGAGATCAGCGCCAGGTATGCGATGAAGAGGCTCACCCGGATGACGCCCTCGACGATCACGAACCAGCCGGTCGTCTCGATGGGCAGCCAGCTAGTGATCAACGCCGGGGTGACCTTGAAGAGCAGTAGTGCGAAGCCGATCGCGATAGCGAACGCGAAGAGGAGCTGCCCGCGCGAGAGCTCCGTTGAGACTTCGCCGTCTTCGCCCTCCTCACGAGCTGCCACATTGGCCGAGATGGCGAGCGCGCGGAAGCCGATCGCCAGCGACTCGCCGAGCGCGATGATGCCGCGGATCACCGGCAGCCGGAAGACGCCGTGCCGCTGCATGATCGAGTTGATCGAGCTGTTGACCTGCTCGATCTCGCCCGCCGGCGTACGCACGGCGACGGCCCAGTTGGACGGGCCACGCATCATCACGCCCTCGAGGACCGCCTGTCCTCCGATTGGTTGACTCAAGGGTTAGCTCCGGCGCGCCTGGCCGGCCCGCTCGAGCCGGCGCTGGAAACGCTCGACGCGGCCGCCCGAGTCGAGCAGCTTCTGCTTGCCCGTGTAGAACGGGTGGCAGTTCGAGCAGATCTCGACGTGCAACTCCGCCTTAGTGGAGCGCGTCTCGAACGTGTTCCCGCAGGAGCACGTTACGGTCGTAAGCACGTATTCGGGATGGATCTCGGCCTTCATCGACCGGCCAGGATAGCAGAGGCGGTATCGGGTGCTACGTTGCCCCCTGAGACAACGACCACCACCGATTCACCTGGATGCAAAGCGATCTTCCCGGCCAGCAAGGCGGCCACTCCGGCGGCCCCGGCCGGCTCGCAGGCGAGCTTCGCGCGCTCGTAGAGAAAGCGGAAAGCGACGCGAAGCTCGTCCTCGGAGACGAGCACGACGCCGTCGAGCAGCGCCCGGCACACGGCCAGACAGTGCTCGCCGGCGAAGGGCGCATTGAGGCCGTCCGCGAGAGAACTGGGCTCGACCGGAACGGGACTGCCGGCAGCGAGCGCCGCGTGCAGCGCCGTCGAGCCTTCGGGCTCCACGCCCACCACGCGCGCCTGCGGTTGCACAGCCTTGACGGCCGTGGCGACACCCGAGACCAGCCCACCGCCGCCGACCGGGACGACGACGACGTCCACGTGAGGGACGTCCTCGGCGATCTCCTGGCCGACCGTGCCCTGACCGGCAATCGTGCGCGGGTGGTCGAAAGGGTGCACGAGCGTCCGACCGGTCTCATCCAGCAGCTGGGCTAGCCGGTCGAACGCGTCGGCCGGCCCACTTGCCGCCAGGTCGACCTCGGCTCCGTAGCCGCGGGCCGCGTCGATCTTGGCCTCGCTCGCACCCTGCCACATGACCACGAGGCAGTCGATCTCCTCGAGGGCGGCCCCGTAGGCGAGCGCCTGCGCGTGATTCCCCGCTGAGATGCCGATCACCCCGGCCCGCTTCTCATCCCTCGAGAGCGCGGCAAGGTTCGTCAGCACCCCGCGCGGCTTGAAGGAGCCCGTCCGTTGGAAGAGCTCAGCTTTGACGAGGACCTCCGCGCCCGTCAGGCGGGAGAGCGTCGCCGAGGTGAAGATTGGTGTGCGGTGGAGCCGGCCGCCGATCGCCTCGCGGGCGCGCAGCACGTCGTCGGGCGACACGGGCAGCACCTGCGCGATGCTACGCCGCAGAGGACTCGCCGCCGCCGCGTCGCACGTCATGTGCATGTGGGACGCGATGTTCGATCTCGACCTGAGCGTGGTGGAGAAAGTCCTGCGAGCGGTGCTCATCTACGCGTTTCTGGTCGGCGCGATGCGCGTGATCGGGCGACGCGAGCTCGGTCAGACGAACACGCTCGACTTCGTGGTGCTTCTGCTCGTCGCGAACGCAGTGCAGAACGGGATCATCGGTGACGACATCACGGTCACCGGGGCCGTGCTGGGCGCGACCACACTGTTCGTCATCAACGAGGCTCTGACGCGTGCGGCGAATTGGTGGCCGCGTCTCGGCCGGCTGATCGAGGGCGACCCCTCCGTCCTGATCGAGAACGGGAAGCCGCGGCCGCGAGCCCTGCGCCGCGCGGGCATCTCGCTGCCGGAGCTGCGCGCGATCGCACGCCGGCAGGGCTTCGAGGATCTGGACGCCGTGCATACGGCCATCCTCGAGACAAACGGTGTTGTGACCATGTTTCGCGCGGACGAGCCGCGGCGGTACCACCGCACGGAACGGACGGCTTCTCCCTAGAGGGTTTGGCGGAACACCGCTCGTCGTCGGGACGCGATGGTCGTTCCGAGGCAAGGACGCAAGGAGCGCCGATAGCAGCGCTATCGGCGCGACTGAGGACGCGGCATCGGGGCGAGCAGCGCGGCCCGACGGCACAGTCTGTGTTTCGTCAAACCCTCCTACCTAGCCGAACGGCTGCCCGCGGCCCCGCAGCGGCGACTGCGGATCCATCGCTACGGCCGCTACTCCGAGCAACGCGAAGAGCGGACGCCGGCGCCAGAGGCCGAAGAGCAGCGCGAGGATGCCCAGGATCCCGACCGGGCCGAGCGCGATACGCAGCTCGTCATGCTCAGGTGATTGTGTACTCAGGTCCCGACCCTCCTTCCGGCGGCGTCAAGCGGCCGCCCTTTGCCGTGATTGCCCCGCACTGTACGCAGTTCGAGGGTGTGATCTCCACACGCACGTTGCCCTCGCCGTCGGGTGCGCCCACCGCGTAGACCTGCGCAGGGCACATGCGCTCCCAAAGCTCCGCCACCTCGCGGGGCACGCGAGGCTGTACGCGGATGTGGTTCGGCTGGTCGTCTCGCGTCCGGTTGCCAGACGCGTACACCGAGGAGAGCTTGTCGAAGGTGAGCTTGCCGTCCGGCTGCGGGTAGCGGGCGGCGCGCGCTGTGCGCAGCAACGGCTGGTCGGCGTCTGCCTCGAGCCGCGCGTCGCCCGGCGGGAAACGTCCGAACGAGGCAGCCGCGGCACCGGCCACCATGCCGCCCAGCCAGAAACCACGCGCGAACGCGGGGCGCATGTTGCGCACCGCACGGAGCTCTTCCCAGATGAAGCTCGCCTGCAGCGCCTCGTCGTAGCCGGCCAGTGCGCCCGGCCGCCAGGCCGTCTCACCGGGTTGTAGTGCCGCGAAAGCGGCCTCGGCGGCCAGCCGGCCGGACTCGATGGCGTAGTGGATGCCCTTCAACGCGGGAACGTTGACGAGCCCGGCCCCGTCGCCGCAGATCAGCAGGCCCGGGGCGTGCAGCCTGCTCGGCAGCGCGAGAAAGCCGCCCTCGGGGATCGTCTTGGCGCCCCAGGCCATCCGCTCGCCGCCGTCCAGGATCTTGCGGACGAGCCGGTGTGTCTTCAGCTCCTGCAGCAGATCGTGCGCGGAGAGCTGGACATCGCGGTAGTCGAGACCTACCACCATGCCGAGCGTGACCAGATCCTCGCCCATGGGGTAGATGAACGAACCGCCGAACTCGCGGTATTTGCCTGCTGACCGCAGCGGCCAGCCCATCGTGTGGATGACGCGGTCGAGCGGCTTTGCGACGCGCCAGACCTCCTTGACGCCGAGTGCCCACACCTGCGGGTTCTCACCGTGCAGGCCGAAATGGTCGAGCGCCACGCCCGTCAAGTGACCTTGCGTGCCCTCGGCCAGCACCGTCACCCGCGCCACGAGATCCGCGCCCGGTTCGTAGTTGCCGAGGGGCTCGCCCTCGCGGCCGCGGCCCTTGTCGCCGGTCCGCACGCCTACGACCCGGCCGCCCGCGGCCAGCAGTCGCTCCGCCGCCGTCTCCGCGAGCACCGTGGCGCCGCCCTCCTCGGCTTGCTCCGCAAGCCAGCGGCCGAGCTGCGCCAGCGAAGCGACGTAGTTGCCGTGGTTCTTCATGGTCGGCGGCGCGGGGATGCGCAGGGCAGACCGAGACGTCAGGTAGTAGACGCCCTCGTCGTGCACCGGCCCGAAGAACGGCATCTCGTCGGTGCGGACGCGTCCGCGGAACAGGCGCCGCAGAGAACGCGGATTGACCACCGCGCCGGAGAGCAGATGCGAGCCCGGCTGCTTCCCCTTCTCGAGCACAGCCACGGGGACGTCACCGAGCCGCTCGGCTATCGCCGGCGACTCCTCCAGCAGCTGACCGAGCCGGATCGCGCAGGCGAGGCCCGCCGGCCCCGCGCCGACGATCAGGACGCCGACCTCGATGCGCTCGTCGGCCGGGTCGGTGACCGCGGCGATGAACTCTTCCGCCGAGTACGGAGGCGGATAGTCCGCCGGTCTAACTGCCACGCTTCGCGCGCACGAGCTCGGTCAGCCTGGGGACGATCTCGTGCAGGTCTCCGACGACGCCGAGGTCCGAGTACTCGAAGATCGGCGCGTTCGGATCCTTGTTGATGGCAACGATCACGTTGGCGCTCTGCATGCCGACCTTGTGCTGGATCGCCCCGGAGATGCCGCAGGCGACGTAGAGCTTCGGCGCCACGGTCTTCCCGGTCTGACCGACCTGTGCCGCGTACGGGTACCAGCCGGCGTCGACGACGGCTCGCGTAGCCGCGACCGCACCGCCGAGCGCCTTCGCGAGCTCTTCGACGAGCTCGAACTTGTCCGGACTGCCGAGGCCACGACCGCCTGCGACGACCACGTCGGCGTCTTCGATCGAGGGGCCCTCTGACTCCTCGTGCGCCTGCTCCAGCATCTCTGCGGCGAGCGAGAAGTCCTCCAGCTCCGGCGTGAGCTGCTCGATCCGAGCCTCTCCCCCGGCTGTCACGGGGTCGAGCGCGCCGGTGCGGAAGAGCGCGATGCGGGGCGTCCCGGTCCAGCCAACGTCGCAGAGCACCGAGTCGGCCAGCGCCGGCTGCTTGCCGGTGAGCTCGCCGTCCTGTGCAACGAGGTCGGTCAGCTGCCAGTTCACGCCCGCTTCGAGCCGCGCCGCCAGTGCAGCGGCGACATCACCGCCGAGGATCGTCTGCGTGAAGAGGACGTTCTCGAAGCCCCGATCCTTGACCAGCGGCGCCAACACGTCGACTCGCGGCTGTGGCAGCGGCTTCTCGAGCCGCGGGTCGTCGGCCACGAACACGGTCGATGCCCCGTGCTTCCCGGCCTCCGGGGCGAGCTCGCCGACGCCCGAGCCGATGAGCACCGCCGCCACATCGCTGTCGCCAAGCTGTGCGGCCTTGGAGAGCACCCCGAGGGAGGCGTTGAGGATCTCCCCGTCGTGGTGCTCGAGAAAGACGAGTGTGCTCACGCGCGCCCCTCACCGGCGCTCTCGCCCCTGGCCGGCGAGCCCTCCCGGCCGGCGAAGCCGGCCTCCG
>DAITAO010000119.1:0-6923 GCA_036824245.1 Gaiellaceae bacterium
GCGATCCTGACCACCGACACGCAGACGAAGCAAGCGGCCGCCGCCGGCACCGGATTCACGGTCGGAGGCATGGCCAAGGGCTCGGGAATGATCCATCCCAACCTGGCGACGATGCTCGCCGTGGTCACGACCGACTATCCGCTGGGAACGGGCGAGGCCGCGGATTTCCTGCGCCCGGCGGTCGACGAGAGCTTCAACGCCATTTCGGTCGACGGGGAGTGCTCGACGAACGACGCCGTCGTTCTGCTCGCGAACGGCGCCTCCGGCCTGAAGCGAAATCCGGCCACGGACACGCAGTTCGCACTCCTCGTGCGGCGCGTCTGCGCCGAGCTCGCAGCACAGATCGTGGCCGACGGCGAAGGTGCCACTGTGGTTGCCGAGATCGATGTCACCGGGGCGGCGAGCAAGAGCGAGGCGCAGGCGATCGCACGTCGCATCGCCACCTCGGCGCTGGTGAAGACGGCGCTCTTCGGCCGGGACGCCAACTGGGGACGCGTGCTTGCTGCGGCCGGCTCAGCGCCCTACAACGGCGGCTTCGCGCACCTCGACCCGCGGCGCGTGACCCTGCGCTACAACGGCACGGCCGTCCTCGTCGCGGGACAGCTGCAGGCTGCAGAGCCGGAGGTCAGTGGCGCACGCTGCACGATCGAGCTCGACCTAGGGATGGGCGACGGGCAGGCGAGCTACCTCACGAGCGACCTCTCCTACGACTACGTCCGCATCAACGCGGACTACCGCACATGAGTCGCTTGGTACTCAAGGTGGGCGGCGCGGTGGCCAAGAGCGCGGCCGAGCAGGTGCTCGAGCTGGCCGCGGCGGGGCACGAGCTAGTCGTCGTGCACGGCGGCGGGCCGCAGATCTCCGCGGAGATGGAGCGCTTCGGCATCCCCGTGGACTTCGTTGGCGGCCGCCGGGTCACGAGCGCGAGTGGGCTCGCGATCGTCCGTTCGTCCCTCGCCGCTGTGAACCGCGCGCTCTGCGCGGCAATAGGGACGACAGCCGTTGGCTACTTCGGCGACGAGATCGGTCTCCATGCCGTCCAGTTGCCGGAGCTCGGTCTTGTCGGAGAGCCGCTCCCCTGGCGCCCGCGCGCCGTGGAGGAGGCGCTCGCCCGTGGGCAGATCCCGGTTGTCGCGCCGCTCGGCGTCGGGCCGCTCAACGTCAACGCCGACGAGGCGGCGGCGGCGCTCGCCGTCGGCCTCGAGGCGGACCGCATTCTGTTTGCGACCGACGTGCCCGGGCTCATGCTCGCAGGCGAGGTAGTGCCTACCATCTGCGCCGAGGATGCTGATCGGCTGCTAGGCGGCGGCACCCTCGAGGGTGGCATCCTGCCCAAGCTGCGCGCGGCCGTCGTCGCCGCCCGCAACGGCGTCCGGGCCGAGATCGGCGAGACGGCGGTGGTCGCGTGACCCTGGCCACTGCATCGGCCGTTCTGCCGACGTATGCCCGAATGGACGTCACGTTCGTCGAGGGCGAAGGGTGCTGGCTCGTGGACAGCACGGGCAAGCGCTACCTGGACCTCGTCGCCGGCATTGCGGTCGTGGGCCTCGGCCACCGGCACCCCGGACCGCTCGCCGCTGCACAAGCGCAGCTGCAGCGACTCTGGCACGTCTCGAACCTGTACTGGAGCGAGCCCATGCTGGAGCTAGCCGCCCGGCTCGACGCCCGCTTCGGCGGCGCGCAGGCGTTCTTCTGCAACTCGGGAGCCGAGGCGATCGAGGGGGCGCTCAAGTACGCGCGCAAGGCGACCGGCAACGCGGGCGTCGTGGCACTCGAGGGCTCGTTCCACGGGCGCACGCTCGGGGCGCTCGCGGTCACGGGCCAGTCTGCCAAGCGCAGAGCGTTCGAGCCGCTCCTAGCCGGCGTCCGGTTCGCCCGGCTGAACGATGCCGACTCGCTGGCCGAGGCGGTCGGCGAGGACACCGGCGCGATCCTGCTCGAGCCGGTGCAGGGCGAAGGAGGCGTCCACCCTGCGACCAGCGACTTCCTCGGCGCCGCACGCGCCCTCGCGGACCAGCACGGCGCGCTGCTCATATTCGACGAGATCCAGACGGGGGTCGGCCGCACGGGCAGCTTCTTCGCCTGGGAGCAGCTGGACGTTCGGCCGGACGCCGTGACGCTCGCCAAGGGCCTTGCGAACGGACTGCCGATCGGCTGCCTGCTCGTCGCGGAAGAAGCCGCCGGCGCGTTCGAGCCAGGCGACCACGCCAGCACGTTCGGCGGGAACCCGGTCGTCTGCGCCGCAGCCCGTGCGGTCTGCGACGCGCTCGACGACGAGCTGCTCGCGGCGGTTGCCGAACGGGGACGCGTGCTGCACGAGCGCCTAGCCTCGTTGCCCGGTGTCGTGGCCGTGCGCGGCCGCGGACTGCTCCAGGCGGCGGAGCTCGACCGGCCGGCCGCCGAAGTGATCTCCGCCTGTCTGCGGCACAGCCTGCTGGTCAGCTCGGCCGGCGAGCACGTGCTTCGGCTCACACCTCCCCTCACGATTTCGGCCGCAGAGCTCGAGCTCGCCCTCGAGCTGCTCGCGGAGGCTCTAGGCGATGAGTAAGTTCGAGCGCCAGGGTGCGATCCTGCGGCTGGTGCGCGAGCAGCAGCTCGCCACGCAGAGCGAGGTCGCCGCGGCCCTGCGCGAGGAGGGCTACGACGCGGTCCAGACCACTGTGTCGCGCGACATCGCGCAGCTGGGGCTCGTCAAGGTGCGCAACCCTGACGGGCGCCTCGTCTACGCGTTGCCCGGCGCGGACGACCTGCGGCGCCTCGACGAGCTGGCAGCGGCGCTGCGACGCTGGGCGCTGTCGCTCACGCCCACCGGCAACATCGTCGTGGTCGAGACGCCGTCCGGATTCGCGAACGCCCTCGGGCAGGCGATCGACGATGCACGGCTGCCCGACGTGGCCGGCTGCGTCGCCGGCGACAACACGATCTTCGTCGCCGCGCGCGAGGGCCTCTCGGGCACGTCGCTCGCCGACGAGCTGCGCAACTACCTGGAAGGAGATCGGGAATGAGCACTGCCGTACTCGCCTACTCGGGCGGCCTCGACACAAGCTGTGCAATTGCCTGGCTCAAGGAGGACTACGGCTTCGACGAGGTGGTAGCCGTGCTCGTCGACGTCGGCCAGGACACCGACTTCGCCCCGGCCGTGGAACGTGGGCGCGCCGCCGGTGCGGACGACGTGCTGCTCGTCGACCGGCGCGACGCCTTCGCGGAGGAGCAGGTGGCGAAGGCGCTGCTCGCAAACGCGCTCTACGAGGGCAAGTACCCGCTCATCTCGGCGCTGTCGCGGCCCGTGATCGCCGAGGCGGTCGCCGAGGTGGCGCTCGAGCTGGGCGCGGATGCAGCAGTGCACGGCTGTACCGGCAAGGGCAACGACCAGGTGCGCTTCGAGCTCGCCTTCAAGGCCACCTACCCGGGCGTGCGGGTAATCGCCCCGCTCCGCGACAAGGTCTGGACGCGCGACGAGGAGATGGACTACGCACGGGAGCGCGGCATTCCGGTCGAGGCGAAGCCGGAATCGCCCTACTCGATCGACGACAACCTGTTCGGACGCTCAATCGAGGCCGGTGTGCTCGAGGATCCGTGGGTCGCACCGCCGGAGGAGGCGTTCGCGCTCACCGTCGCTCCGGCGGAGGCGCCACCGCCTGTGGAGCTCGTGGTCAGCTTCGAGGAAGGTCTCCCGGTCTCGCTCGACGGAGACGACCTCTCGCTCGCCGATCTCGTGACGAGGTTGAACGGCTTCGCCGGCGCGTATGGCATCGGGCGGATCGACATGATCGAGAACCGCGTCGTCGGCATCAAGAGCCGGGAGCTCTACGAGGCGCCGGCGGCGCTGACGCTCATCGCAGCCCACCAGGCGCTCGAAGACCTCGTCCTGACGAAGGCGGAGCTCGTCGCAAAGCGAGAGCTCGAGCCCCGCTGGGCACGGCTCGTCTACGAGGGGCTCTGGTTCAGTCCGCTGCGGAGCGCGTACGACGCCTTCTTCGCTGAGACACAGCGCGCCGTCTCCGGCGAGGTCCGCGTGGTCCTGCAGCCCGGCTCGGCGGTCGTCACCGGCCGGCGCTCTCCGAACGCGCTGTACGCGGAGTCGCTCGCCTCCTACGGCACGGGCGAGACGTTCCCGCACGAGGCCGCCGAGGGCTTCATCACGCTGGCGGGCCTGGAGACGGAACTCGCCGCGGCGGTGCGCCGGACGCTGACGGCGGCATGACGCTCTGGGCAGGTCGCGTGGAGCAAGCCCTCGACGCGGAGGTCTGGGACTTCCTGCGCGCCGAAGACGCCGAGCTGCTGCCGTACGACTGCCGGGCGACGGCGCTGCACGCGCGGCGCCTCCACGAAGCAGGCTTGATCGACGACGCCGAGCTGGCGGAGGCGGAAGCCACTCTGCGCGAGCTGGCGGAGCACGGCGCCCAGCTCGTGACCGATACGGACGAGGACGTCCACTCCGCCATCGAGCGGCTGCTCGGCGGCGTCGGCCGCAAGATCCACGCCGGCCGCTCCCGCAACGACCAGGTGGCCGCGGCACTGCGCCTGTACGTGACAGAGGCGTGCCGCGAGGCGGAAGCCGCGGTGGATGGGCTCCTCCTCACGGTGCTCGAGCGGGCCGAGCAGGAGGCGGAGACACCCCTGCCCGGCTACACGCACCTGCAGCGCGCCCAGCCGGTCACCGTCGGCCACCACCTGCTCGCGTGGGTGGAGATGCTCGAGCGCGATCTGATGCGGCTCCGCTTCGCTGCCGTCCAGTCCGCGCCGTCACCGCTCGGCGCAGCCGCGCTGGCGGGGTCATCGCTACCGCTTCCCCCGCCCCCACTCCAGCTTCGCAACTCGCTCGACGCGGTTGCCGACCGTGACTTTGCGCTCGACTACCTCTACGCGTGCACCGTGCTGTTCGTCCACCTCTCGCGCATCGGCGAGGAGCTGTGCCTCTGGGCCACGAGCGAGTGGGGATTCGTGCATCTGCCGGAGAAGGCAGCCACGGGCTCCTCCATGCTCCCGCACAAGCTGAACCCGGACGTCGCAGAGCTGGCGCGTGGCAAGGCCGGCACCGCGATCGGCCGCCTGACGGGCCTGCTCGCGGTCGTCAAAGGACTGCCGCTCGCGTACGACCGCGACCTGCAGGAGGACAAGCAGCCCGTGTTCGCCGCGCGGCGGGACGTGCGGCTCGCGACCGCCGCGCTGAGCGTCCTGATGGCCGGGCTCGACTTCGACCGCACACGCCTCGCGGCCGCGTGCTCTGATCCGCTGCTCGGGGCGGCCACCGCCGCAGAGCAGCTCGTCGCCTCGGGCGTCCCCTTCCGCGACGCGCACGAGCGCATCGCCGAGCAGGTGCGCCTCGGTACGTTCGAGCCGCCCGCCGAACAGGACCTTCCGGCCGCGCCCGGACCGGGCGGTGTACGCGCAGCGATCGCCGCCGCCCGGTCCCGCCTGAGCGCCTGAGAGCACCTGCTCTGGATTTCCCACGTGGCTTTTGCCGCTGCGTTTGCGGGCCGCGTACGCCGTCTCGCGTCCGAGCGGCGAGAATCCCTCGGATGCATGAGGTCTTGCCAGACACGGCGACCGTCGAAGAGGGCGTGCTTGCCATCGGCGGTCGAACGGCGTCCTCGCTCGCGGATGAGTTCGGGACGCCGCTGGTCGTCTACTGCCGTGAGACTGTTGTCGCCGCGGCGCATGCGTATCTCGAAGCCGCACCGGGCGCGCTCGTCGCCTACAGCGTCAAGGCGTTTCCCAACGTCTCTGTCGTCCGCTTGCTCGCCGGCGAGGGCCTCGGCGCCGACGCCTCCACGCTCGGCGAGCTGGCCTACGCCCTCCGCGGCGGTGTCGACCCCAGGCTGATCGTCCTGCACGGCAACAACAAGAGCGACGAGGAGCTGCGAGCGGCAGCCGACGGCGGCGTGGGGCTGGTCGTGGTGGACGCGCTTGACGACGTGCCGCGCGCCTCGTCGGCCGGCATTCGCCGCGTGTTGATCCGCGTCACGCCGGGGATCGACGTCGACACGCACCCGTCGATCGAGACTGGCTCGACCGGCTCGAAGTTCGGTCTGCCGCCCGATCAGGCGCTGGAGGCGATCCGAGATGCGCAAGAGACAGGGCTCGACGTGCGGGGCCTCCACCTGCATCTCGGCTCCCAGCTGCTCGACACCCAGGCGCCGCGCATGGGCGTCGAGTGGCTGGGTGGCTTCGCCGCCGAGTGCCGCGCCGAGCTCGCCTGGACGCCCGCCGTCGTCGACCTCGGCGGCGGGCTGGGGATTCCCTATCTGGACGGCGACCGCGCGCCGGGCATCGCCGACTTCGTCGGCGCGCTCGTCGCTCGGGTCGAGCACGCGTGGCACCTCCACGATCTGCCGCTGCCCGAGTTGATCTTCGAGCCCGGCCGCTCGCTGGTCGGCCGCGCGGGCGTGACGCTCTACCGCGTGGGCGTGGTGAAGCGCTCGAGCGAGGCAATCACGTACGTCTCGATCGACGGGGGCATGTCGGACAATCCGCGGCCGCAGCTCTACGGCGCCCGCCACGCGGCGCTCCTGGCTGATCGGGCCGACGCCGAGCCGGACGGGGCGTACACGGTTTGCGGCAAGCACTGCGAGTCCGGCGACGTGCTGATCGAACGCGTCGAGCTGCCGGGTCCGCGACGCGGCGACCTGCTCGCCGTGCCCGGCACCGGCGCCTACACGCTGGCGATGGGGTCGAACTACAACGGCGTCCCAAGGCCTGCCGCCGTACTGATCGCCGACGGCGAAGCGCAGCTGATTCGGCGCCGAGAGACGGTCGAGGACCTTCTGGCGCTGGACGCCTAACGGACGCTCGCCTTCCGCCAAGGCCGCAAACCGGACCCTGTCAACTGCTCTCGCGCGTCGGGACCTTTCTGCTGGCCGCTGGGGTAATCCTGATGTGCGACTGATCGTTCTGCTACCGACGTTCGGGGCCATGGCCTG
>DAITAO010000011.1:0-17559 GCA_036824245.1 Gaiellaceae bacterium
TGGGCGACGCCGGGCAGACGGTCCTCACGGCGACGGCGGCCGCAGCGCTGCCGGTCGAGCCCGCGCAGCTGGTCGAGGTCGAGCCGGGGCGTGCGTGGGCGGCATGAGCCGGCGCGGCGGCGGCGGCCTCGAGCCGATCGGCGACGAGGTCGGCCGGGAGCTGCGGCGGTTTCCGCCCGTGGCAGGGATGGCCGCGATCGTGTCCGCCTGGCCGGTCACCGTCGGCGACGGAATTTCCCGCCATGCATGGCCGGCGCGGCTCTCCCGAGACGGGACCGTGCACGTTGCGACGAGCTCCTCGACGTGGGCGTTCGAGCTCACGCAGCTGGAGCCGGACATCCGCAAGCGCGTGGGTGACGCAGTGCGGGGTGAAGTAGTCATCTCGAAGCTCCGTTTCGCGCCCGGACCTTTGCCGGAACCGGCCGCGGAGCCGCAGCCCGAAGAGCACGGAGAGACCCGCGCGCCGGATGCAGCCTCGGTGGCGCAAGCGGAACGGCTGTCGGCAGGAATTGGGGACGAAGAGTTACGCAAAATGGTCGCTCGGGCGGCCGCGGCGAGCCTGTCGCGGGCCGCCGCCGGCCGCCTGGTCTGATAGACTGTCCAAAGCCTGCAAATGCGGCAAATGCAGGCCTTTTTTATGGCTGAGGGAGCTTACACCGCAAAAGACATCACTGTGCTCGAAGGTCTCGAGCCGGTTCGCCTGCGCCCGGGCATGTACATCGGTACGACGGGCCCGCGAGGCCTTCATCACCTCATCTACGAGGTGGTCGACAACGCTGTCGACGAGGCTCTGGCAGGCCGGTGCGATCTGGTCGAAGTCGTTCTCCATCCGGACAACTCGATCACCGTCCGCGACAACGGCTCGGGCATCCCCGTCGACGTCATGGCGGAGCAGGGTCTGCCGGCGCTCACGGTCGTGCTGACGAAGCTCCACGCCGGCGGCAAGTTCGGCGGTGACGGCTACAAGGTGTCGGGCGGCCTGCACGGCGTCGGCGTCTCGGTCGTGAACGCGCTCTCCGAATGGCTGACCGCCGAAGTCCACCGCGACGGCAAGGTGTGGCGGCAGGCGTTCGCGCGCGGTGAGCCGACGAGCGAGATGGAGCAGGCCGGGACTGCCAAGGACACCGGCACGACGATCAACTTCCTGCCCGACGCCGAGATCTTCGAAGAGCTCGAATGGTCGCGCGACATGCTCGTGCAGCGCCTGCGGGAGACCGCTTATCTGACGCGAGGACTGCGCATCGTGCTTGTCGACGAGCGCGAGGGTGACCTCCGAGAGGAGTTCTACGCCGAGGGTGGCATCCGTGACTTCGTCTCCTACGTGAACGGGGCGAAGGACCCCGTCCACAAGCACATCGTCTACTTCGAAAGCGGAGTCGACGACGGCTCCGTCGAGGTGGCGATGCAGTGGAACAACTCGTACGTCGAGTCGGTCTTCTCGTTCGCCAACAACATCAACACGCACGAGGGCGGCGCTCACCTCACGGGTTTCAAGAGCGCGCTGACCGCGACGCTCAACCGTTACGCGCGAGACAAGGGGCTCCTGAAGGAGAAGGAGGACAACCTTGAGGGCGAGGACGTTCGCGAGGGGCTCGCCGCGATCATCTCGGTGAAGCTGCGTGAGCCCCAGTTCGAGGGCCAGACGAAGACGAAGCTCGGGAACCCCTGGGTCGAGGGCCTCGTCAGGCAAACCGTCAACGCGAAGCTGGCCGAGTTCTTCGAGGAGAACCCGACCGATGCAAAGCAGGTCATCCAGAAGGCGCTCGCGGCACGCAACGCCCGGCAGGCGGCGCGCAAGGCGCGCGAGCTGACACGGCGGAAGTCCGCGCTCGATTCCGGCTCGCTGCCCGGCAAGCTCGCGGACTGTCAGATCAACGACCCCGAGTCGGCCGAGCTCTTCCTCGTCGAGGGCAACTCGGCGGGCGGTACCGCCAAGGACGCGCGCGACCGGATGTTCCAGGCCATCCTGCCGCTGCGCGGCAAGGTCATCAACTCGGAGAAGAACCGCATCAACAAGGTGCTCTCGAACATCGAGATCCAGTCGATGATCACCGCGATCGGAACCGGCATCGGCGACGAGCTGGATCTGTCGAAGCTCCGTTACCACCGCGTGATCGTGATGACCGACGCCGATGTGGACGGCTCTCACATCCGCACCTTGATCCTCACGTTTCTCTACCGGCAGATGCCGGAGCTTGTGGAGCGCGGCCATGTGTACATCGCCGTGCCGCCGCTCTATCGCGTGAAGATCGGAAATCAGGAGACGTACGTCGAGAAGGAGTCACAGTTCGAGGACTTGCTGGCGCGCGAGCGCATCAAGGAAATGGACGTCACGGACCGCTCGGGTGACACGCAGAAGTTCACCGAGGCGCGCTACGGCCGCTTCGTGAAGTCTCTGCACGAGTTCGAAGGGTGGGCGGCGCGGTTGCGGGCCGACTTCGGCTCGGCGCCGGCCAACTTCGTCATCGCGCACCGGCTGGTCGAGACCGAAGCCTCGGTGCTCGGCGATCTCGAGGAAGCGCTCGGGTCGCTCGACCCGAACGGCTACGAGGTGTCCGTGATCGAGCAGACGCCCGAGGGCATGCGGATCAAGGTCATCGAGCGGGAGACGAGCACGGCCAGCCACGTCGCCGTGCCGGCGGAGCTGCTTGCCTCCCCGGTCTACGCGAAGCTGCGTGATGCGTACGCCCGGCTGATGGCCATCGTCGGTGCTCCGCCGTTCCACATTGCGCTCGGGAAGAAGGAGCGCACCTCGGAGACGTTCGAGCAGCTGAAGCACGAGGTCATCGATCTCGCCAAGGAGGGCATCCACGTGAGCCGCTTCAAGGGTCTCGGCGAGATGAACCACGAGGAGCTTCGTGAGACCACGATGGATCCTGCGAACCGCATGCTGATCCGCGTGGACGTCGAGGATGCCGCCGCCGCCGACCGCGTCTTCTCGATGCTGATGGGAGACCAGGTGGAGCCGCGCAGGGACTTCATCGAGCGAAACGCCAAGCACGTCCGTTTCCTGGACGTCTAGCGAGGAGGCAGCCGGGTGTCGAACGTTGAGCCGCTAGGACCAGGGCGCATCGAGTCGCGCGAGCTCGAGCAGGAGATGCGCTCGAGCTTCCTCGACTACGCGATGAGCGTAATCGTGTCGCGCGCCCTCCCGGACGTGCGGGACGGTCTCAAGCCGGTGCACCGCCGCGTGCTCTACGCGATGCACGAGGCGGGTCTACAGCCGAACCGCCCGCGGCTCAAGTGCGCGCGTGTCGTCGGTGACGTGATGGGCTCGTACCACCCGCACGGCGACACCGCGATCTACGACACGCTCGTCCGCCTGGCGCAGCCGTTCTCGATGCGCTACCCACTCGTCGACGGTCAGGGCAACTTCGGCAACCTCGACGACGATCCACCGGCCGCCATGCGCTACACGGAAGCGCGCATGACGCGCCTCGCCACGGAGCTTTTGCGCGACATCGACCACGACACGGTCGACTACAAGCCGAACTACGACGAGTCCCGGCGCGAGCCCACCGTGCTGCCGGCGCGCTTCCCGAATCTGCTCGTCAACGGCTCGGCGGGTATTGCGGTCGGCATGGCGACCAACATCCCGCCGCACCATCTCGGCGAGGTGACCGACGCGCTCGTGGCCATGATCGACGAGCCCGCCATCGACATCGACCGGCTGATGCGGCACGTGAAGGGCCCCGATTTCCCGACCGGGGCGATCATCCTCGGACGCGAGGGGATCCGCGAGGCCTACCGGTCCGGTCGCGGCCGTATCGTCATGCGAGGGCGCGCTCACATCGAGGAGCTGCGCGGCGGCAAGACGGCGATCATCATCACCGAACTGCCGTACGGCGTCCGTAAGGGCGGCGACTCGGGAGTCATCAAGAAGATCGCCGACCTGGCGCTCGAGAAGGTGCTCTCCGAAGTGTCGGATGTGAAGGACCTCTCCGATCGCTCCGGCATGCGGATCCAGATCGAGCTCAAGCGGGAAGCGATCCCGCAGGTCATCCTGAACAAGCTCTACAAGCACACGGCGCTGCAGTCGACGTTCGGGTACAACGCCGTAGCACTAGTCGACGGCGTGCCTCGCACGCTCGGCCTCCGCGACATGCTGCAGCACTACCTCGACTTCCAGCGGGAGGTCGTCACGCGCCGCTCGAAGTACGAGCTGCGCCGGGCCGAGGCGCGCGCGCACATCCTGCGCGGCTACCTCATCGCGCTCGACAACCTGGATGCGGTCATCGACCTGATTCGGAAGGCCTCGGACACGGACGACGCGCGTGAGGGGCTCATGCGCGAGTTCGAGCTGACCGAGGTGCAAGCGCAGGCGATCCTGGAGCTGCGCCTACGCGCCCTGACGGCACTCGAGCGCAAGCGGGTCGAGGACGAGCACGGCGACCTCCAGGAGCGCATCACCGAGCTGCGGAGCATCCTCGGCGACGAGGCGCGGATCGACGCGCTGATCCGCGAAGAGCTGCTCGAGATCAAGTCGATCTACACGAAGGGCGACGACCGGCGAACCGAGATCGTGGCAGCCGAGGGCGAGTTCGATCTGGAGGACCTGATCGCCGAGGAAGACATGGTTATCGCGATCACGCGGTCCGGCTACATCAAGCGGCTGCCGGTGACCACGTACCGCGAGCAGCGGCGCGGCGGCATCGGTGTGATGGGCATGGACCTCAAGGACGAGGACTACATCGAGCACCTGTTCGTCGCGTCGACGCACGACTACCTGCTCTTCTTCACGACGGTCGGCAAGGTCTACCGGCTCAAGGTGCATGAGCTGCCGCTCGGCTCCCGCCAGTCGAAGGGCCGCGCCATCGTGAACCTGCTGCCGTTCAGGCAGGACGAGCAGGTGCGTGCCGTTATCGCAACACGTGAGTTCAAGGAGGCCGAGTACCTCCTCTTCGCGACACGCAAGGGCGTCGTGAAGAAGACGAAGTTCCTCGAGTACAACACGCCGCTCAAGGCGGACGGGATCATCGCCATCTCGCTGCGTGACGGAGACGAGCTCGTTGACGTTCGCCTCTCGACCGGCGACGACGACGTGCTGATGGTCTCGCGCAAGGGGCAGGCAATCCGGTTCCACGAGCGCAATGTGCGGCCGATGGGCCGGCCTGCCTCCGGCGTCCAGGGCATGCGGTTGCGCAAGGGCGACGAGGTGATTGCTTGCGAGATCGCCCGGCACGACATGGACCTGCTCGTGGTGACCGAGAACGGCTACGGCAAGCGAACGCGCATCGACGAGTACCCGGTGAAGGGTCGCGGCGGGCTCGGTGTCAAGACGGTGCAGCTGACCGAAGCCAAGGGCCAGCTCGCCGGTGCGCTGGCCGTGCGTGACGGTTTTACGGTGATGCTCATCTCGACGTACGGCACCGTGATCCGCATGCCCGTAGACGGCATTCGCCGCGCCGGCCGGGCCACGCAGGGCGTCATCGTGATGCGCCTCCGAGGCGACGACGAGCGGGTGTCGACGCTGGCGCCGGTCGCAGAGTCGGACGAGGATGAGGAGACCGCCACCGTTGTCGACGAAGCGCCGACCAACGGCGCCGGCCCCGAGGCGTAGGGCGCCCCGGCAGGACTGCCGTTTCCGAACCTCGGCTGGACCTGCCGCGGGCGCGGGCTCCGGCTCCGGCTCCGGCTCCGGCTCCGGCTCCGGCTCCGGCGCCTAGGCTGGGCGAGCTGCTTCTGTGAGGATCAGTCCCCGACGCGCGAGCACCGGGTTGGCGCAAGGCTGGGTGGATTGGCGGCGGCCCGGTTGCTGAGGGGCCATACCCTCGAATTGCTGCCTACGGGTTGCGAACCACGTTCGCATCGCCGTCAGGCTTGAACCCGCGCAACCGCCTGGCCGCCTCTTCTGGCGCAAGCGAGTTGATGTAGATGCCGGCCCCGAGCTCGAGGCCGGCGAAATTCGTCGTCCGAGGAACGACTTCGAAATGCCAGTGGCCGCTGTTGTGCAGCCACGCGTTGAACGGCACGTCACCCTCGAGGCCGCGGAGGCGCAGCAGCGTGTCTCGAAGCAACCGCAGGGCCCCCGCGAGAAAGACGCCGCCGTCTTCTCCTGACTGCCCGCCCCAATGCTCTCCGAGGATGAGCAGCTCGTACGGCGTCCGGCTCGCAAAAGGAGCGAGGGCGACGAGCGGGCCCTGCTCGGCCACGATGCGGGTCTGTTCGCGCCGCTCGCGCTGAACGGTCTTGCAAAGCAGGCACTCGTCCTCCTTGAGGACGGTTGCTTCTGCGGCCACCAGCGGCGCAGGCTCGGGGAGCCAGACAAGCTGGGAATGCGAATGCGGAAGGCTGGCGCCGGCGGCGCGACCCTCGTTGATGACGATCTGAATTTCGCTGCTTCCCTTCACCCACGCCTCCTCGGCCCGCCAATGCCAGGTCTCCGCGACGGCCTCGAGCTCCGTGCCGCTCAAATCGGCGAATGAACGCACGTGCCGCGGCGTATGGATGACGACCTCGTGGTGCTCGAAGGCGGGGTACTTGTTCGGCACCACGCGCACCGACCAGCCCGGAGTATCGGGCTCGCGGCCCGGTGGACCCAGAGCGAACGTCTCCGGCGGCGTCTGATCTTCTCGTCCCTCGCAGAACGGGCAGGAGGCGAGCTCCTCCTCCGACGGTGGCTCGCGTTCGTGCCGCACGACGCCCGGCCGCCGCGCGCGCCACGGCGCGAGCGCCACCCAACGGCCCGAGAGCGGATCCCGGCGCAGCTCCGGGATCCGCTGCTCTTGCGTCAGCTGGAGTCCCCGCTCCTACCGCGTGGGAGGAGCTGGCTAATGAGGTCGATCGGCGCCGGGAAGACGATCGTCGTCGACTGCGACGAGCCCAGCTCGAGCAGCGTCTGCAGGTAGCGCAACTGCAGAGCCATGGGTTGTGACGACATGACCTGGGCCGCCTCCCTGAGCCGCTCGGAGGCCTGGAACTCGCCCTCGGCATTGATCACCTTCGCGCGGCGCTCGCGCTCGGCTTCGGCCTGCCTGGCCATCGCGCGTTGCATGCCGCCCGGGATCTCGACGTCCTTGACCTCGACGATCGAGACCTTGATGCCCCACGGCGCGGTGGCCTCGTCGATGATCTGCTGCAGGATCGCGTTGATCTTCTCGCGCTCCGAGAGCAGCTCGTCGAGAACGTGCTGGCCGAGCACGCTGCGCAACGTGGTCTGCGAGATCTGAGAGGTCGCCACCATGAAGTTCTCGATCTGCACGATGGCGCGCTCGGGGTCGATGATCCGGAAGTACGCGACCGCGTTCACGCGCACCGGCACGTTGTCCTTGGTGATCACCTCCTGCGGCGGCACGTTGAGCGTGACCGTGCGCAGGTCGACCTTGACCATCTTGTCGACGATGGGGATGAGCAGGAAGAGGCCCGGTCCCTTCGGCGGCGAGCGCAGCCGCCCCAGGCGGAAGATGACGCCGCGCTCGTATTCACGCGCGATCTTGACGGCCGCGGACAGGACTATGAAGACGAGTACGAGGACGGCTGCGAGCGCGATCAGGGCGACCACGAGAACTCCTTTCGAGAAGTGAGCGGAAGCTTACGCGCGAGTGGGGTGCAACTCACGTTTCGACGGGCGCGGCGGTCTCCGCAGGCGCCACCTCGAGGACGAGTCCATCCTCGACGCGCTGCACGCGCACGGGCTCCCCGGCAGCCACCGGGCCGCCGAGTGCTCGTGCGCGCCACAGCTCGCCGTGCACGAAGACCGTTCCCTCCGGATCGAGCGGCCGCCGCACGACGCCGATCGCGCCGATCATCTCGTCGGTCCCCGTCTGCGGCTGCGCGCGCCGTGCCTGGAGCGCTTTGACGAACGCGATACCGAACAGCGCAGCCAGAGTTCCGGCGACGGCCAGCACGACGGGGAGCGACACCTGGTAGGCGTCGCCGGCGGGATCGAAGAGCATCAAAGCGCCGATCACGAAGCTCGCCGTTCCTGCGAGCGTGAGCGCACCGTGACTGGGCACGAAGAGCTCGGCGAGGAAGAAGCCGGCTGCGAGCAGCATCAGCAGCAGCCCCGCCCAGCTGATCGGCAGCACCTGCAGGCCGAATAGACCAGTGATCAGTGAGATCGCGCCGATGGTGCCGGGAAAGATCAGGCCCGGGTTCAGGATCTCGACCGTGATGCCGAGCACCCCGATCGACATGAGCAGGAGGATGATGTTGGGGTCGATGAGCGTGTCGAGGATGCGCTTCCAGAGCGACATCTCCACCTGATCGATCTCGGCGCCTGCCGTGCCTCGAATGACCAGGCCCTTGGGGCAGCACTCGACCTTACGGCCTTCGATCTCGTCGAGCAGCGCGGGCAAATTCGGCGCCACGAGGTCGATCACGTTCTGGGCGAGCGCCTCGCGTGCGCTCAGATTCGACGCCTCCCGCACGGCGCGGTCCGCCCACCTGTCGTTACGATCGTGCTCGCGTGCGAGTGCCCGCAATGAGGCGGCCGCGTCGTTGACGACTTTCTTCCGCAGATCCTCCTGAATGTCCTCGCCGCCGACGGAGATGGGTGTGGACGAGCCGATGTTCGTCTGGGGGGCCATGGCGAGCACGTCGGCTGCCTGGCCGATCCAGACACCTGCCGAAGCGGCCCGCGCACCGTCTGGAGAGACGTAGACGACGACCGGCACCTCAGAGGCGAGCTCGGCCTCGACGATGTCGTCCATCGCGCTCGCCAGGCCGCCGGGCGTATCGAGCAGGATGACCACCGCCGCGTAGTCCTCGTCGTTTGCCCGTTCGATCTCGCCGATCACGTAGTCGGCCGTGACCGGGTTCACGTCGTTCTCGAACTCGACCGCCAGAACCTTTCCGGGCGCCGCGAACGCTGCCGGCGCGGCGAATGCTGCCACGGCCAGCGAGGCGCAAAATGCCCGCAGAAACCGCTCTTTCACCGCTGTAAGGATTCTATCAGCGGCCCTTGTGGCTAGTCCGGGCGGCTGGCACCGTAGGACGCCTCCTCCATGCGTGTCCCCATCTTCGTCTGCGTCCTCTTCTTCCTACTGCCGGCAGCGGCACAGGCCTCCCAGTTGCAGACCGTGTCGCGCGAACGGATGGTCGAACCGGGCACCAGAGTCCTGAACGGCGACGCGCCTCGCCGCTTCAACCTCGTCGGGGTCTCCTGGCGGGGCGAGGGCTCGGTATGGCTCCGCACGCGCAGCACTGCGGGCCGCTGGACGGGGTGGCGGCCGGCGGCGCCGGAAGCAGAGGATGTCCCCGACGGCCGCCACGCCTGGCGGTACGGCAACCCGTACTGGACCGGCCCGTCGACCGCGGTCCGGTACCGCTTCAGAGGCCGTGTGACACGGCTGCGAGCGAACTTCGTCTGGAGCGTCGCCGACGCGGTGCCGCTGCGAACCCTTTCGCTCGCAGGCGCACCCGCGATCGTTCCCCGCGTCGCGTGGGCCGGGTCGGAGACCGCCCTGCGCCGTGGCTCGCCGCGCTTTGCGACCACGCTGCGTTTTGCTGTCGTCCACCATACGGCCGGCGCGAGCTCGTACTCTCGCGCGCAGTCCCCTGCGATCGTCCGAGCTGTTGCGGCCTACCACGTGCGCTCGAACGGCTGGGACGACGTCGGCTACAACTTCCTCATCGATCGTTTCGGCCAGATCTTCGAGGGTCGCTACGGTGGCACTACCCGGAACGTGATCGGTGCGCATGCCCAGGGCTTCAACACGGGCTCGGTCGGAGTCGCTCTGATCGGCACCTACACCTCGACGACGCCCCCGGCGGCTGCGCGCACGGCTCTGGCAAGCCTGCTCGCATGGCGGCTTGACGTGGCGCACGTCGACCCGCTCTCCACGCTGACACACCACTCGGCCGGCAACCCGAAGTACGCAGCGGGCATACCGGTGCTCACTCGCGCGATCTCGGGCCACCGCGATACCGGCTTCACCTCTTGTCCCGGCGACCGTCTCTACGCGCAGCTGCCCGCGGTGGCCCGCTCAGCGGCCGGCCAGGGACTTCCGAAGCTGTACGCCCCCGTCGTTCGAGGCGCCCCCGGCGGCCTGGTTCGCTTCACCGCGCGGCTCTCGGGCGCTCTGCCCTGGACGGTCACGGTCTCTGACGATGCGGGAGGCGTTCTCGCCTCCGGCGCGGGCAGCGGAGCAGTTGTCGACTGGACCTGGGACGCGCGACTCGCACCCGCCGCGCGGTACAGATGGATCATCGGCGCGGGGCCCTCGGTACGGCCGGCCACCGGCGTGTTCAGCGGCGGTAGCGCAGCGCTCACGCTGACGGCGGCGGCCACGCCCGCCACGATCTCGCCGGACGGCGACGGCCAGGCGGACTATGCAGTCGTCCGCTACACGCTGGGCCGCTCGGCGAGCGTCACAGCCGTGCTCGCCGACGCGGCGGGCGGCCCGTTGGCGACGATCGTCGAGGGCGTGAGACCGACTGGCACGCAAACGTTCAGGTGGAGCGCGGACGGCCTGGCCGACGGTGCGTACCAGCTGATCTTCACCGCGCAGTCGGGCGGCCGGCAGGTGGTCTTCATGGTGCCGATCGCCGTCAATCGAACGCTCACGCGCCTGATGGTCAACGCTCCGTCGATCTCGCCGAACGGCGACGGCCGCTTCGACACCGCCCCGTTTGCCTTTGCGCTGACGGTTCCTGCCGAGGTGGTGGTGGAGGCGCAGCGCACAGACTCAGCGCCGGTCACCGTGTACGCCGCTCCCCTGGGAGCCGGCGAACATTCGCTGGTCTGGAACGGGGAGGCAGCGCCGGGCATCCGCGCAGCCGACGGCGTCTATTCGCTGGTCGTAACCGCCGTGAACGCTGTGGGCACCGTTGCGCAAGCGTCTCCGCTGACGGTCGATACCCTCGCGCCGCGCCTGCGGATCGTCTCGAAGAAGCCGCTGCGGGTGCGGGTGAGCGAGCCGGCCACGCTACGGATGACCGCCGACGGCCTGGCGACGAACGTGCTCGTACAGCGTGCCGGCGTTGTGCGCATAGCTCGAGCGGCCGCACGGATCTGGGCCGTGGCCGAAGACCGAGCCGGCAACCGTAGCCGCGCGCTCAGGCTCCGCTAGCTGCGAACCCAGGTGTCGTAACGCTGCTCGAGCGCCGCGAGCACGTGGGCCAGCAGGACGGCGCGGTCGAGTGGCGCGCCCGTTTCGACGAGCAGCGACGTGGCCGGGAGCTGCACGTCGCCCGGCAGCTCTCCCGCCGGCACGTTGACGTTCACGCCGATGCCGAGCACGACGCGGTCCTCACGTGCTTCTCCGAGGATGCCGGCCACCTTTCGCCCCCTCACGAGCACGTCGTTCGGATACTTGACTGCCGGGGACAGGCCGGTTAGGACGGCGATTCCCTCCGCGCACGCCTGTGCTGCGAGCGGTGAGAGCTCCGGAAGCCGCTCCGTGGGCACCTTCGGCCTGAGAGCGAGCGAAAAGAGCAGGCTCGTTCCCGCGGGGGCGTGCCACCGCCGGCCGAGCCGGCCTCGGCCTTCGGTCTGCTCGTCGGCGGCCACGACCGCGCCTTCAGGGGCGTCCGGAGGTAGAAGCGCCTGCGTGGTCGGGCACGTCTCGACGAACGTGTACGGCCGCCCGAAGCGGCCTGTCAGACGCGAAAGAACGGCTTCTGGCCGCAGGTCGGCCACCGACGGAAGGGGCACTAGACTACTGCGATGGTTCTGGGGCGCATCGAGATCGAAGCGATCCTGCCTCACCGCGAGCCGTTCCTGCTCATCGACGAGGTGCTCGAGCTCGAGCCCGGCGAGCGCGCGGTGGCCCGGAAGACTGTGCGTCCGGACGAGTGGTACTTCCCCGGGCATTTCCCCGGCCGGCCGGTCATGCCGGGCGTCCTGATCGTCGAGGCGATGGCCCAGACGGGCGCTGTTGCGGTGCTCAGCCAGGAGGAGAACCGCGGCCGCATCGCGTACTTCGCAGGCATCGACGATGTGCGCTTCAAGCGCGTGGTTGAGCCGGGCGACGAGCTGCAGCTCGAGTGTGAGCTCGAGCGCGTCAGGGGACCGATCGGCCGCGGGCGGGCGACGGCCCGCGTAGGCGACGAGCTCGCCGCACGCGGCACGCTCACGTTTGCGGTGGAGCGATGATCGCCCGGGCAAACGGAAACGGTGCGATCTCGATCACCGGCTTCGGCTGTTTCGTGCCCGAGCGGGTGCTCACGAACGACGAGCTGGCGAAGATGGTCGAGACCTCCGATGAGTGGATCCGTGAGCGCACCGGTATTCGTGAGCGCCGGATCGCCGCCCCCGAGCAGGCACTCTCCGACCTGTGCGCGCCGGCCGCCCGGGAGGCGCTCGAGCACGCGGGCGTGCAGGCTGCGGACATCGACCTGATCATCGTGGCCACGGTCACGCCGGACATGTTCTTCCCGTCGACGAGCGCGCTCCTTGCAGACCAGCTGGGCGCTCCGGATGCGGCCGCCTACGACCTGTCCGCAGGCTGCACGGGCTTCATGTACGCACTCGCACAGGGCTACGGAATGCTTGCCGGCGGGCTCGTCGAGCGTGCGCTGGTGGTCGGCGGCGACGTGCTGTCGAAGATCATGGACTGGTCGGACCGCACGACTTGTGTTCTGTTCGGCGACGGCGCGGGGGCCGTGGTGCTCGAGCGGGTCGATGAGGGTGGGTTCATCGGTTTCGAGCTCGGCGCTGACGGCGCGGGAGGCGTCCAGCTCTACCTGGCGGGCGGGGGATCGCGCCTGCCGTCCAGCGCCGAGACGGTCGCCTCGGGAGATCACTTCGTACGCATGAACGGCCGGGAGGTCTTCAAGTTCGCTACGCGCGTCCTCGTCTCGTCGGCGGAAAAACTGCTCGACGAGTGCGATGCGGCGGTGGGCGACGTCGATGTCTACATCCCGCACCAGGCGAACGTGCGCATCATCGATCACGCGGCGAAAAAGCTCGGAATACCGGAGAATCGCGTCGTCGTGAACGTCGACCGCTACGGCAACACATCGTCCGGCTCGATCCCGCTCGCAATAGCGGACGCCGCCGCGGACGGGCGGTTGAGGCAGGGAGAGCTCGTGTTGATGACAGGCATGGGTGCGGGTCTCACGTGGGGCTCGGCGCTCATGGAGTGGACTGCGAATGGAGCCGGTTAGATGAGCAAGGTCGCATTCTGTTTTCCAGGGCAAGGGTCGGTCGAAGAGGGTATGGGCCGGGACATCGCGGAGCGGGTACCTGCTGCGATGGACGTGTACGAGCGAGGAAGCCAAGCGGCCGGCCTCGACCTGCGACGGCTCTGCTTCGAGGGCTCGATCGAGGAATTGACGCAGACGGAGCTCCAGCAGCCCGCGCTCGTGGCCACGAGCCTCGCCGTGCTGGCGGCTCTGCGCGAGCGCGGTCTCGAGCCGGACTATGTGATCGGGCACTCGGTCGGGGAGTTCGCGGCGCTGGCCGCGGCGAATGCCATGACGGTCGAGGAAGCGATCGAGCTGGTGCGCGAGCGGGGCCTGGCGATGGCGGATGCAGCGCGCGAGCGGCCGGGCTCGATGGCGGCCGTGCTCGGACTCGACGACGAGGTGGTCGAGAACCTCTGTCGCAAGATCCTTGGCGTCTGGCCTGCCAACTACAACTGCCCTGGCCAGATCGTCGTCTCGGGCGAGGACGCAGCGGTGGAGGAGCTGAGCGCCGAGGCAGAGAGCCTCGGCGCGCGACGAGCGATCAAGCTGAAGGTGTCCGGGGCATTTCACAGCCCGCTGGTGGCGAGCGCGGCGAAGCGCCTGAAGCCGGCCATCGACCGCGTGCATTTTCGCGACCCGATCGCGCCATTCATGTCGACAGTGACCGCAAAGGTGGAGCCCGCGCAACGGCTCGGCACGCTGCTCGTCGACCAGCTGACGGCGCCGGTCAAGTTCACGCATGCCGCGCGAGCGCTGATGGAAGAAGGCGTGCGGACATTCGTCGAGGTCGGACCGGGCAACGTGCTGTCGGGGCTGGTGAAGCGGATCGACAAGAGCGTCAAGGCGGTCTCGGTGAGCAATACCGCGGGGCTCGACCAGCTCGAGGAAAGCCTGTCGCGCAGCGCGTGACGGCGTTTTGCTCGCTCGAGGGCAAGACGGCCCTCGTGACCGGGGCGTCGCGCGGCATCGGACGGGCGATCGCGGAGGAGCTGGCGCGGGCCGGAGCGTCGGTGGTCGTCGGCTACCGCTCGGGAAGCGAGGAGGCTGAGGCGGTTGCGCAGCAGATCGGCGGCCGCGCCGCCCAGGCCGATGTATCGGACGCCGAGCAGGCGCGCGCGCTCGTCGAGGAAGCCGGCGATCTGGACATTCTCGTCAACAACGCAGGGCTGACCCGTGACGGTCTCCTTGCGCGCATGTCCGACGACGACTGGCGGGCTGTCATCGACACCAATCTCGGCGGGGTCTTCCACACGTGCCGCGCGGCAGCGCGCAACATGATGCGGCGCCGAGCCGGGGCGATCGTCAACGTCTCGAGCATCGTCGGCCTGCACGGCAACCCTGGCCAGACGAACTATTCGGCGGCCAAGGCGGGCATCATCGGCTTCACAAAAGCGTTGGCGCGCGAGCTCGGCCAGCGCGGAGTGCGCGCTAACGTGATCGCTCCCGGCTACGTGGCGACGAGGCTCACCGACGTCATTCCAGAGGAGCTGAAGGAGGCGATGCTGGCGAACACGCCGCTCGGGCGCTTCGGCGATCCGGAGGATGTTGCCGGGGCAGTACGCTTCCTGTGCTCCGACGAGGCCGCCTTCATCACCGGCGAAGTGCTGCTTGTCGACGGCGGACTGGGAATGTAGATGGCGAGCGTGAACGGCAGACGTAGGGTGGTGGTCACCGGCATCGGTGCCGTGACTCCGCTCGGCAACGACCTGGAGACCACCTGGAGCAATCTGGTGGCGGGGAAGAGCGGCGCGGCCAAGATCACGGCCTTCGACGCGAGCGACTATCCGGTCGACTTCGCCTGCGAGCTCAAGGAGTTCGAGCCGTCCCAGTGGGTCCCCCACAAGCAGGTCCGCCGCATGGACCGGTTCGCCCAGATGATCGTGGCGGCCGCGCGGCAGGCGGAGGTGGACTCCGGCCTCGACGTGGCGACCGAGGCCGAGCGGATCGGCGCCTCGGTGGCGACGGGCATCGGCGGGCTCAAGGCGTTTCAGGACTGCTACGACGTGCTCATCCAGCGCGGTCCTGATCGCGTCAACCCATTCTCGATCCCGCAGATCATCCCGAATATGGGCGCGGCGTGGGTCTCGATGGAGCTCGGCACGCGAGGCCCGCTTTCGTCACAGTGCACCGCCTGCGCCGCGTCCAACATGGCGATCGGGGACGGGCTCGACGCCATCCGGCTCGGCCGCGCCGACGTGATGCTGTGTGGCGGCACCGAGGCGGGCATCACGCGCGTGGGTATCGCCGGCTTCGGGGCGATGCGTGCTCTGTCAAGGCGAGTGGACGACCCCGAGCGTGCGAGCCGGCCGTTCGACGCGGGCCGGGACGGCTTCGTGATGGGGGAGGCGGGTGCCGTAATCGTGATCGAGGAGCTGGAACATGCCCGGCGGCGCGGAGCGAAGATCTACGCCGAGGTCCTCGGCTACGGGCTCTCCTCCGACGCGCAGCACGTGACCGAGCCGGATCCCACCGGAGAGAACCCGGCACGTGCTCTGACGATGGCGCTGACCGACGCCGGCGTCGGCTACGACGAGCTCGACTACATCAACGCACACGGCACGTCGACGCCGCTGGGCGACGCGAGCGAAACCCGCGTGATCAAGCTCGCCCTCGGCGAGGAGAACGCCAGGAAGACGCCTATCTCTTCCACGAAGGGAGCGACAGGGCACTGCCTGGGCGCAGCCGGCGCGGTGGAGGCCATCTTCTCGATCATGGCCGTCGACCGGGGGATACTGCCGCCGACCATCAACTACGAGGATCCCGATCCCGCGTGCGATCTTGACTATGTGCCCAACGAGGCGCGCGAGGCCGACGTGCGCGTCGCCGTGAACAACTCGTTCGGCTTCGGCGGCCACAACGCCTGCGTAGTCTTTCGCCGGTTCGAGGACTGACGCCGTCCCTTTGCGGCTCGCACGGGGAACCCGGTTTCCCCGCAAGCCCCTCGTTGAACAGACGCGCTGAGAGCGTGTGCGTGGCTCTGGGTGTCCAGCCACGGCTCGCTAAGCTCGTTTGGTGTCCTATTCGGGCGAAGCGTCATGACCTCCAATGACCGTCGGCGGAGGCGGGTTCATCCCGCCGCAGCCACTCCGCGGCCCCGGCGCGTGTGACTGAGAAGAAGGGGGCTCGTGGGGGAAACATGGTTTCCCCCACGCGAGAGCGGTGGGCGACGTTCGATTGCTACGGCACGCTGATCGACTGGAACGCGGGCATAAGCGGCGAGCTGGCGAGACTGTTCGGCGAGGAACGGGCGGGCGAGTTGCTCGAGCGCTACCACGAGCTCGAGCCGCAAGTTCAGGCCGACGATCCCTCGCTTTCCTACCGTGAGGTCATGGCTCTCACGCTCCGCCGCCTGGAGCACATCCCGCCCGCTGAAGCAGACGCGCTCGGCCGCTCCTTGCCCGACTGGCGACCCTTTCCGGAGGTACCCGGGGCGCTCGCCGAGGCCCAGGCCCGGGGCTGGCGGCTGGCGATCCTGTCGAATACCGACCGCGACTTCATCGAAGCCTCGAAGAGCCTCCTCGGCGTTGCCTTCGACGAGACCGTGGTCGCGTCCGAGATCGGCTCCTACAAGCCCGGGCATCGACACTGGGAAGAGTTCTTTGCGCGCACGAACGCACCGCGGGAAGGCCACGTCCATGTGGCGGCCAGCCGCTTCCACGACGTGGCGCCGGCGCGGGAGCTCGGACTGCGAACGGTGTGGATCAATCGTCTCGGCGAGCCGCCGGAGCCGCCACCGGACCGCGAGCTGACCGACCTTGCGGCGCTGCCCGACGTGCTCGACGAGCTCGTCCGCGCGTGAACCTCAGGCACCCGACCTCGGCGGATCTGGGCAGCGTCCTGGCCGTTCTGCGAGCCTCGGACGAGGTGGTGATGGGCGAGAGCGACTGGACCAAGGAAGACCTGCGCGAGCTCTGGGACGAGCTCGATCTCGAGCGCGACGCATGGGTCGTGGAGCTCGACGGGCAGCTCGCCGGCTACGCGGACTTCGAGGCGAGGCCGGCGGGGCGCTTGGTCGCGGACGGCTACGTGAGGCCGGAAATGCGCGGGCGTGGCGTCGGCTCGGAGCTCCTGCGTCTCACGGAAGCTCGCGCGGCCGAAGAGTTGAGCGCCGCGAACGGGCGGCTCTACCTCCAGAACGCGACGCTTCTCGATGACCCGTCGACACCCGCGTTGTACGAGCAGCACGGCTACCGCGCGGTGCGGCACCAGTGGCGCATGCTGATCAAGCTGGCTGCCGCGCCTTCCCCACGGGTTCCGCCAGACATCGGCGTCCACGCTCTTCAGGTGGGCGAGGAGCGCGCCGTGCACGCCGCGCTCGAGGAGGCGTTCGCGGATAACTGGGAGCACGTGCCGCGGGCGTACGAGGAGTACGCGAAAGGCACGTTCGGGCGCCCGGGACACGATCCGACGCTCTGTTTCGTCGCACTCGAAGCCGGCGAGATCGTCGGGGCATCGCTCAACGAGTGGAAGCGACACGGCGACTGGGGC
>DAITAO010000011.1:17659-53603 GCA_036824245.1 Gaiellaceae bacterium
CGGCGAGATCGTCGGGGCATCGCTCAACGAGTGGAAGCGACACGGCGACTGGGGCTGGATCGGGACGATCGGCGTGCGGCCCGGCTGGCGCCGGCGGGGAATCGCCGAGGCTCTCCTCCAGACGTCGTTCGCCGAATTCTTCCGCCGTGGGGAGCGCCGCATTGCGCTTGGCGTCGACGCACAGAGCTCGACAGGCGCAACGCGCCTCTACGAGAGTGTTGGCATGCACGTGCACTACCGGGTTGTCGTCTACGAGAAGGAGCTCCGTGCTGCGTGAACTGACGCTTCGTCCACCGGGGCCTGGCGACGTCGAGGCGATCGCGGCGATGGTCAACGAGCTTGGGCAGTTTCTCCATGGTGAGGACACCGCTAGCGCGGACGAGGTTCGCCAATGGCTGAGCGGCCCAAACCGCGACCCACAGAAAGACGCCCTCCTGGCCGTTCTGGCGGACGGCACTGTGGCCGGCTTCGCGACGGTTGCGGACTTCACCGAAGACCACTCGCGGCTCTTCCTCTTCTCCGCTCTGCATCCGCAGCATCGCACCATGGAGCTGGGCGACGAGCTTCTCGATCCGTTGGAGCGTCGCGCTGCCGAGCTCGCTGCCCCCGGCGCCGTTTTGAACGGATTCACATCGAGTGCGAACGAGTTCGCGCGGGAGCTCTTCGAGGCGCGCGGCTACCGGCTGGTCCGACACTCGTTTCGCATGGTCATCGATCTCGCCGAGCGTCCGCCGGAACCAGACTGGCCGCCTGGCATCGAGCTGAGGCCTTTCGACCCGGATAGCGACGCCGAACGTGTCTACGAGGCCGACATGGACGCATTCGCGGATCACTGGGGGTTCGTGCGCACCAGCTTCGAGGACTGGCGGCACTGGACGATGCAGCCGCCGTTCGATCCGTCGCTCTGGTTTCTGGCCTACGAGGGCGACGAGCTGGCCGGCCTCTGCTTGTGTCGAAGCGTCGAGTCGGGAGATCCGGACATGGGCTGGGTGAGCGTGCTGGGCGTTCCGCCTCGGTGGCGCCGCCGCGGCCTAGGGACTGCGCTGCTGCATCACGCGTTCGCCGAGTTCTACCGGCGGGGCCGCAAGCGGGCCGGGCTCGGCGTGGATGCCGAGAACACGACCGGCGCTGTCGCGTTGTACGAACGGGCGGGCATGCGCGTTCGTCGGCGTTCAGACACATACGAGAAAGCCTTATGAGCGAAACCCTGATACGCGAGCCGACTCCTTTCGATGCTGCGGCCATCACCGCTGTCGTAAACGAGCATTCCAAGCGTCTGTACAGCGAGCCGGCCATCGACGAGGACGAGGTTCGCCACTGGTTCACGATGCCGAACATCTGGATCCGCGTTGCCGAGCGGGCCGGCAAGCTCGTCGGGTACGTCGATGTCACCGAAGATCATGAGGCCGGCACGCGCTTCAACATCGACGCGCGCCCGCTCGACGCTCCCGCCGCGCGGTCACTCGTTGCTGCGGCGGAGCACCACGCGCGGGAAGGCGCCGTGGCCGGCGCGGTGGCGCGGGGCTTCGTCTCGGCGGTCGACGAGGCTGCGATCGGGGCGTTCGAGCCGGCCGGCTACCGGCTGATCCGGCACTCCTTCGAGATGCGCATCGAGCTGGACGGGGCGCCGCCCGCCCCGGACTGGCCCGACGGTATGAGCGTCCGTACTTTCCGGCCTGCTGACGAGCAGCGTGTCTTCGACGCGGGCTCCGAGGCGTTCCAGGATCACTGGGATTACAGGCCGCCGAGAATGGACGAGTGGCGGCGCTGGGGCCTCGAGAACCCGCGCTTCGACCCTGAGCTGTGGTTTCTGGCCGAGCAGGACGGCGAGCTCGCAGGCGTCTGTCTCTGTAACTGGAACCGCTCCGGGGAGGAGGGGTTCGGGTGGGTCGAGACGCTCGGCGTCCGGCGGCTGTGGCGGCGACGCGGGCTCGGGCTTGCCCTGCTGCGCCATTCGTTCCGTGAGTTCCAGAGGCGCGATGCGACGCGTGTCGCCCTGAGCGTGGACGCCGAGAACACAACGGGCGCCGTGCGGCTCTACGAGCGCGCCGGCATGCACGTCCGGCGCCGCAGCGATACGTACGAGAAAGCCCTATGAGCGCCTTGCGTGCCCGCTGTCCCGATTGCCGGACGCTGACCGCGGTGGCGCTCGGCGCCGACTACGAGTGCCATTCCTGCGGCCGAATCTTCCACGCAGGCCTCGTACGCGTCCCGCGTGCGTGGGGTGACGGCGGCGAGCCCATGGTCGAGTCTGCGTCGCTGCCGCTTCCCTATCCAGAAGCAGCCCTTGTGGATGAGGAGACGCTTCCCGAGCAATCACTGTCGCTTGCGTCGCAGCTGCCGGAGCGGCCACTCGTGCTGGGGGGCTGCTGCTGCTCTCACGTCGGCGCGGTGGAAGCGCTCGCCGCCCGGCACGGGCGTCTGGCGCTTGTCTGGCTCGACGCCCACGGTGATCTGAACACTCCGGAGACATCGCCGTCCGGGAACCTCTGGGGCATGCCGCTCCGCATGCTGATCGACGGCGACACCGTTCTTCCCGAGGACGTCGCGCTCATCGGCGCCCGCAACCTCGACCCGCCTGAGGTGGAGTTCATCGCGCTCAGCGGCGTTCGCGCGGGCGTCGAGGCCATCGACGCCGCGCTTGCCGAGACGGCCGGCGTATACGTGGCCGTCGACTGCGACTCGTTCGACGCGCGTGACGTGACCTCGTTCATGCCGGAGCCCGGAGGGCTGAGGCTTGAGGAGGCCGAGCGCCTGCTTGAGCGAGTCCGCGCGACGTCTCCGGTCATCGGCGCCGGATTCTCCGGTCTTGCTCCCGCGCCTGGGAACGTTGCTCCTCTCGAGCGGCTCAGCCGGGCGCTGGGTCTCTAGGTACGAGTCCGAGCGTAGACTTCACCAGTCGTGGCGCGGATAGACGTCTCGATCGAGAACCGGCATGCCCCCGAGCCGGAGCGCGGAGGAAGCGGGAAGAAGCACCCGAACACGTGTCTCTCCTGCGGCTCGCACTACCGCGACGACGAGCTCGACAGCCATCTGCGCGTCTGCCTGCAATGCGGCTATCACTTCCCGGTGCGAGCCCGCGTTCGGATTGCGCAGCTGGCCGACGAAGGCTCGTTCGCCGAGGAAGCGGCGGACCTGCGCTCACAGGATCCGCTCGGCTTCTTCGACTTGCGTCCGTACACGGAGCGGCTGGCGGAGGCTGAGGTGACCACCGGGCTCGGCGACGCGATGGTCATCGGCGGCGCTGCGATCGGAGGACGCTTCTGCTCGCTCGCGGTCATGGACTTCGCGTTCATGGGCGGCTCGATGGGGAGCGTGGTCGGGGAGAAGTTCGTGCGGGCCTGCGAGCGCGCGGCCGAGCGCGGCGTGCCCGTTGTGGCCGTGACTGCGTCGGGCGGCGCTCGCATGCAGGAGGGCATTCTCTCGCTCATGCAGCTGCCGAAGACCGTATGTGCAGTGGCCGACCTCCACGACGGCGGCGGCGCGCTCATCACCGTGATGGCGCATCCGACGACCGCCGGTGTTCTGGCCAGCTTTGCAAGCCTCGGAGACGTGCTGATCGCAGAGCCCGGCGCGCTGATGTCGTTCACGGGCCCGCGCGTCGTCCAGCAGACGACGCGCGAGAAGCTGCCCGACGATTTCGGGCTCGCAGAGTCCAACCTGCGCTTCGGCCATCTCGACGCCGTCGTGCCGCGCCCGGAGCTGCGCGACTTCCTCACGCGCACGCTCGGCCTCTTCGCCAATGGCCGCTGAAGACGAGCTGCGGCTGCGCGAGCGGCTGAGCAGGCTGCGCTCGCTCCCCTTGCTGCGCGGAGCACGGCTCTCCGGCGAGCTGACCAGGCTGCAGCGCCAGCTCGAGCGAATCGAGAAGACGCCGACGGATGAGGAGATCTGGCGCTCGGTCGAGCTGGCCCGGCACGAGGAGCGTCCCTACACGCTGGACTACATCGAGCGGCTCTTCGAGGACTTCATCGAGCTGCGTGGCGACCGCGGACGTGCGGACGACGCTGCGCTCGTGACGGGGCTGGGGCGCTTTGCAGGGCAGACCGTCGCTCTGGTCGGGCACCAGAAGGGCCGCCGCGAGATCCAGGAGCGCGCGAAGCGCAACTTCGGGATGGCGCATCCCGAGGGCTACCGCAAGGCAACCCGGGTGATGGAGCTGGCCGCGCGGCATCGCTTCCCGGTCATCTCGCTCATCGACACACCCGGCGCGTGGCCCGGCGTGGCGGCCGAACAGCACGGGCAGGGCGGCGCGCTGGCCAGGTCGCACGCCGTCATGGCCCGTCTCGGCGTGCCGACGGTCGCGTGCATCATCGGCGAAGGCGGATCAGGCGGGGCGAGCGCGCTTGCGCTTGCCGATCGTGTCCTGATCCAGCAGCACGCGATCTACACGGTGATCACTCCGGAGGGCTGCGCCGCGATCCTGTGGCGCGACGCTTCGGAAGCGCAGAAGGCGGCCGCGGCCTTCAAGCCCGACGCGCTCCATTGTCTGGAGCTCGGTGTGGTCGATGCGATCGTCCCGGAGCCCGAGGGAGGCGCGCAGACCAACGCCGACGAGGCGGCCCGGCTGCTCGGTGAGTCACTGTCGGCAGCGCTGAGCGAGCTCGCCGGGCTACCCGGCGAAGAGCTGATCCGCCGTCGCCGGCAGCGCTTCCGGGCGATGGGCGTCTTCACCGAGGCGCTGGCGGGAGCGGCGGCCCGCGGAGGCGACGGCGCGGCGCCCTGAGGATCCGGCCTAGCAGGGCTTTTCCACACCGTCCACAGCCTTATCCCCCGACAGAAGTACAGAAACCCACAGAAACCTACGGAATCTCACATGGCCAAGCTAGCCGAGTACCGTCGCAAAAGAGACCCGAAAAGGACTTCCGAGCCCTTTCCGGGCCGCCGCAAAGGCGCGAAAAAGCAGCCGATCTTCGTCGTCCAGCGGCACGACGCTCGCCGTCTGCACTACGACTTTCGGCTGGAACGAGACGGCGCGCTGGCCAGCTGGGCGGTTCCGAAAGGTGTTCCGCTGGAGCCCGGCGCCCGCGCACTGGCAGTACACGTCGAGGACCATCCGCTCGAGTACGCCTCCTTCGAAGGGGAGATCCCAAAGGGGGAGTACGGAGCCGGCACGGTCGAAATCTGGGACCACGGCACCTACGAGCTCGTCGAAGAAAAGCCCGACGGCGGCCTGACCGTGCGCCTGTCCGGGGAGCGCCTGCAGGGCACCTGGACGCTAATCCCCGCGAAGCTCGACGGCGATCCAAAAAACTGGTTGCTGATCCGCAAGCGCGACGAGGCGCCCGCTGCGCCTCGGGCCGGCTACGTGCCGATGTTCGCGGCGGTGGCCAAGGAGGTGCCGAAAGGCGAAGGGTGGCTCTTCGAGGTCAAATGGGACGGCTACCGCGCCGTTGCACGCATGGCGGCCGGCCGTGGAGCGACTCTGCGCAGCCGTCGCGACAACGACCTGAGCGAGCGGTTCCCGAGCGTCGTGAGCGCACTGCCGCGCGCGCTCCGCACGCCGGACTGCGTGCTCGACGGCGAAGTGTGTGCGCTCGACGAGCAGGGGCGGCCCAGCTTCTCCGCCATGCAGCAGGGCAAGGCAGGCACACCGATCGTCTACTACGTGTTCGACTTGCTCGAGCTCGAGGGGCGGCCGCTCACCGACCTGCCGCTCGTCGAGCGCCGCGAGCTGCTCGAGCCGCTGATCGACCGACGCAACAAGACCGTGAGGCTCTCTGAGGTGTTCGAGGACGGCGAAGCGTTGCTCAAGGCCGCCGAGGCGCAGCGTCTCGAGGGCATCATCGCCAAGCGGGCTGACTCGCGGTACCTGCCGGGCAAGCGCTCCCGCGACTGGTTGAAGATCAAGACGCAGGGGCGCCAGGAGTTCGTCATCTGCGGCTACACGAAGGGCCAGGGCCGCCGCTCCGCCGCTTTCGGGTCGCTGGTGCTCGGCCTCTACCGAGGCCGCGAGCTGCACTACGTCGGCAACGTCGGAACGGGCTTCGACGATGCTGAGATCGAGCGGCTCCTGAGCTTGCTGAAGCCGCTCGAGCGCCCGGATGCACCGTTCCCGGTGCCGCCCAAGATGCCGCGTGTCCGCAAGGGAGACGTTGTCTGGGTCGAGCCCCGCCTCGTCTGCGAGGTCTCGTTCAGCGAGTGGACGCACGACGGTCACCTGCGACAGCCGTCCTATCAGGGTCTCCGCGAGGACAAGAGCGCGCGCGAAGTGCGGCAGGAGCTGCCCATCGAGGAGGAGGTCCGGTCGGGCAAGCGCGTTCTCAAGCTGTCCAACCTGGACAAGGTGTTCTGGCCCGACGAGGGCATCACGAAGGGCGAGTTGCTCGCCTACTACCGCGCCGTCGCGCCGGTCGTCGTGCCCCACTTGCGTGACCGGCCGTTCACGCTCAAGCGCTACCCCGACGGGATCGAGGGCAACTTCTTCTTCCAGAAGGACGCTCCGAAGGGCATGCCCGACTGGATCAAGACAGTGACTGTGACCGCGACGACCCGCGAGCGCCCGAGGCGCACGCGCCAGATCAAGGCACCGCTCGTCAACGACGAGCTGTCCCTGCTCTGGATGGTGAACATGGGTTGCATCGACCTGAACGCCTGGTACTCACGCGTCGACAAGCCGAACCGCCCGGATTTCGTGCTCTTCGACCTCGATCCGTCACCGGATGTCGGCTTCGCGGAGACGGTCCAGGTGGCGCTGCTCGTGAAGGAGGCGCTGGACGCGCTCGAGCTGGAGAGCTTCGCCAAGACGAGCGGCTCGGACGGAATTCATGTGCTCGTTCCCATCGCTCGGCGCTACACCTTCGCGGACACTCGCGAGTTCGCCGAGATCGTGGCCCGCGCGCTGGCGCGCACGCATCGCGGCCTTGTCACGACCGAGTGGACGAAAGCGAAGCGGCGCGGCGTACTGATCGACTCGAACCAGAACGGAGAGGGCAAGACGATCGCCTTTGCTTACTCAGTGCGGCCTCGCCCCGGCGCTCCGGTCTCGACGCCGCTGCGCTGGGACGAGGTGGACGAGCGGCTCGACCCGACGGCGTTCACGATGGAGGCCGTGCTCGCGCGCATCGAGCAGCACGGAGACCTCTTCGCGGGTGAGCTCAAGACGCCGCAGCGCCTTGACAGGGCGCTGCGCGCGCTCGGGTGACGGGTTTACCGAGTCGATACAAAAGCCACAAATCACTCGTACAGTTCGCTGAGAGAGTCGCGTCTCCGGCCCGTCGTAGGAGGACGTCATGGCCACCGCTCCTCGGTTCGTCGCACTTTCCGTCCTGGCTGCCGTGCTCGCTGCGTGCTCAGGCGCTGGGGCGGAGCCGGAGCCGCGTGCAAAGGCTGGTGGGCAAGATCGGGCGAGTCAGATCGGCCTGAGGTGTCTGGACGCCGGCCGCCGGGGCGGGCGTGTCTACTCGCTTTGCACCACACACGCCCGGAACGAGCCCGGCACGTTCTACGTTCGGGAAGGCGACTCGGTCACTGACCTACCTGTTCGCTGGCCGACGAGGGCCGCCGCGCGCTATCGGGTCGGCCGCTGGAGCTGGGCGGCGCTCTCGCCGGACGGAAAGACGTTGCTCGCCCAGTGGTCGGCGGAGTGCGAGGTGCCCATCGCGTACTTCATCGACCTCCGACTCGGGCAGGCGCGACCCGTCACGCCCGAGCGCCGCCATGGCGGCAGTCCGTCGTCCATCGGGCTCGGCTGGACGCCGTCCGGAGACGCCGTCGTTGCCTTCCCGCGAGGTCCCTGTGGCACGAACACGGGCCGGCCGGGCATCTACCGCGTGTCGCCACGCGGCGCAGGCATGCGCTACGTGCGGCCGTACCGTGACCGCCCGGGCGCGCGTCCGCGTACGATCGACGAGCCTGCCTCTTCTTAACAGGGACGGTCGCCGTAAAGGGGAGAGAATGGCGCAGTGAGGCTTGACGACCTCGTCATCGAGCTCGACGACTACTTCCGGATCCCGCAGGTGCGAGACGACGACTGGTCGGGGATCTTCGCGCAGGTCTACGACGAGCCGTACTGGCGCGAGTTCGTCGAACCAGGCTACGAGAGCCGTTGGAACGGCCTCATGGTGCGGGGCGCCGACGACGTGCAGCGGGCGGCGACCTGTGTCTTCCCCGGTGACGAAGTGGTGGCGGGCCTCGAGCCGGCGACGCTTCTGTTCTCTGAGCATCCGCTCGACTTCGCGGACGAGCCGGGGTTCCAGCCGCTTGCCCGCGCGACGTTCGACCTCATGCGCGAGCGCGGCATCAGCTTCTACAACGCGCATACTCCCCTCGACCAGCACCCCGAGATCGCCCCGTCGCTGCTCTGCGCGCGCGGCGTAGGCCTCGAGAACCTCGAGGACTACTTCCAGATCGACTCGGCACTTCCCGAGGGCGCGGCAGTGATCGGAGACTCGGTTCTGACACTCGAAGGCATCGCCGAGGCTTTTCGCGACTTCCTGGGCCCCGAGATCAAGGTGCACGTGATCTCCAGGCCGCGGCTGGAGGCCGGCCGTGTGGCTGTGGTAGCCGGAGGCGGCGCGCAGGCGGAGATCCTCGCCGCCTCGCTGGAGCGTGGCTGCCAGACCTACGTGACCGGCAACGCGGCCACCAACTGCCGAGTTCCGGAAGTCCAGGAGGCGCTGCGCGCCTTCAGGCGACTCGCGGAGGAGCACGACGTGGCGCTCGTCGACGCGATGCATTACGGCATGGAGAAGCCGCCACAGCTGGCGATGGTCGGCTGGCTGCGCGAGCGCGGGCTCGACGCGGAGTTTGTGTCTAACGGGCCGAAGTAGGAGGCACGCCGTTCGTACGCGCTGCCAGCACGACCGCAGGAGCCGGAGCGGGAGCTGGGGCGCGCCTGGGGGCCGGAGCCTCGCGCTCACGCTCGACGAAACGCTCGAGCGCCGCCACACAGCGGGCGTCGAAAAGCCGGCCCACGCCCTCGCGGAGCAGCCCGAGGGCCTGCTCGTGCGTCCACGCGTCACGGTAGACCCGAGTCGAGATGAGCGCGTCGTAGACGTCACATACGCCCAGGATCCGGGTCGCGAGGTCGAGGTCGCCGGCGGCCAGACCTCGCGGGTATCCGGTTCCGTCGAGTCGCTCGTGGTGATCGAGGACGAGCCGCTTGATCGGATCGGCGAAGCCACCCAGCTCGACGAGCAGCTTGTGCCCGCGCTCCGGATGCTCGCGGATGACGCCGAACTCCTCGTCCGTCAGCGGGCCAGGCCTCTTCAGGATCGAGTCGGGCACCGACAGCTTGCCGATGTCGTGGAGCAGGCCGCCGACGGCAAGCGCGCGAAGGCGTTCCGGCGAGAGCCCGAGCTCCTCGCCCACCTGGACTGCGCGCAGGGCAACCCTGCGTGTGTGCTCCTCCGTGTATGTATCCCGCTCCGCCAGCAGCTTCGTCAGCGCCCGCACCTGCGAGCCAAGGAACTCTTCTTCGGCTGCGACCAGCTGTCCTGCGCCGAGACCGCCTGACAGCGCGCGTGAGGGCGCCCCGCGGCGGAAGTCGAGTGCCACGGGCAATCCGACGAGCACGATGCCAACCAGCTCGAACAGGTGACCCAGCCACCAGCCGAGGTCCCAGACACCAAGCGTGAGCGCAGGCACGAGCGCGGCGCCAAGCCAGAAGATGCCGACCACAACCGACAGGTCGGCGCGACGCCGCGTCAGGCGAAAGGTCTTGAACGCGCGCACGGCAAGGAGCGTGAAGAAGGCAAGGCCGGCGGCGAGCGCGATGAATGCCGGAGGGCTGTTTGTCTCCGGCACCGCCGGAACGAGGTCAGGCAAGAGGATGCCGAGTGCGCCCAGCGCGGCCACGCCGCCGACCAGGAGAATGTCGATCGCCACAAGTACGGAAACGCCGCGCGGCCGTCGCAGGGCAGGCAGCGCCGACAGAGCGAGCACGGCTCCACCAATGGGCAAGGTCGCAGCGCCGGAGAAGGCGACCACGCCGTTCATGCCCACGAAGATTCCCGGCGTCGCGAGGCCGTGCACCGCGAGCAGCGCCGCCATGACAGAGAAAGCAGTACCGAGCAAGACCGTGCGTCCGTCGCCGCGCCGCGCGCCGCCGATGGTGAGCGCGATTGCGGCGACGGTTGCCACGACGGCGGTGAACCCGACGCCGGCGAAGTGGAGGAGGCTCGGGAACATCACCTGCTCCCGACCGAGGAAGTGCATCGTCGCCAGCGGGAAGGTGGCGCCGAAGCCCGCAAGAGCGATCAGTGACGCGGCGGGCGCTTGTCGAAGTTGCCGCACCTCGTGCTTATCGGCTCAGAGTCGCCTTTCTTTATCCCGCATTCCGGCAAGCGACCTTCACGTAGCGGCCGATCACGTCGAAGCCGAGCCGCCCGTAGAGCTCTTTTGGCCAATCCTCCTCGTCGGCCACGAGGAAGACGAACTCTGCTCCACCCAGGCGAGCCTCCTCCACGGCTCGCATCACGACCGCCTTCGCATAGCCACGCCCGCGGTGCGCCTCGAGCGTGGCAACGTGTTCCACCTGAGCCTCGGCGCCGAGCGAATACAGGTCCGTGTAGCTCACGACCGCGCCGTTGACGCGCACGGCGAAGCAGCGGATTGAGAGCCAGCGCGCCAGGATGTGGCGCGAATCGAGGAGCTGCTCGGCGAGCTCCAGGCTAGCCCACGGGTACGTCATGAGCTGAGCAGTGCGAGCGGGCCGCAATTCCGCCTCGCCGACCTCCTCGGCAACCGAGGTGTCGACCGTCGTCTCCGGGTTGCGGCGGTGCAGCATCAGAACCTCGCGGTGAACGTCCCAGCCTGGGAAGCCGGGCACCAGCCGCTCACCCGCCTCCGCATCGCGGAACATGATCGCGCGGTGGGCGAGACCCGCCCTGGTGAAGAGCCGCTCGGCTTCGGCGCGAAGCTCCTCGGCCTGGGTGCCTGCCGCGAGGCGATCGACGTAGAGGAAGTTCGAGTCGTGGCGTAGGGGTAGCTCCGGCGTGAAAACCGCTGTGCCGAAGCGAAAGGGCTGCTCGTCCGTGCCGCGAGCGTCGCCGTGACGCAGGAAGGCGAACGCCCGCTCGAGGTCGTCAGGAATCGCGGAGCCCTTTGGGATGGCCGAGCATGCCGAGCTCGGCGATGTCCCGCCGGAAGAAGAGCGCCACCGTCCACAGGATCGGCGTGTAGAGCATGAAGTTCTCGCGGCTGACGATGGCGGCGCCCCGTTTGCCGACCAGCCGCGCCACATACGCTCCGGCGAAGCCGCCGCCAAGGATCAGCGTGCCGCCGAGCGCCTCGCGCTGAGCCACGTGAGCCTTCTACCATCGCGAGGGTGGAACAGGTTCAGGTGTCGGTGATCGGAAGTGGCGCCGAGCACGAGGAGCGGGCCGAGGAGGTCGGCCGGCTGTTGGCCGAACGTGGCGCGACGGTGGTGACGGGTGCGCTCGGTGAAGTGATGTCGGCGGCCGCGCGCGGGGCGAAGTCTGCCGGCGGCACGACGGTCGGGATCCTCCCCGGCGAGCACAGAAGCGACGCGAACCCGTGGATCGACCACGTGGTGGTGACAGGGATCGGGCATGCCCGCAACCTGGCCGTGGCTGCATCGGGCGACGCGGTCATCGCCGTCGGCGGCTCCTGGGGCACGCTCGCCGAGATCGCCTTCGCGCGGCGGCTCGGGCGTCCGGTGGTGGTGCTGCGCCCGGGCTGGGAGATCGAAGGCGTCGACCGCGCCGACACTCCCGGCGAGGCAGTCGACCGCGCGCTGGCGTTGGTGGCTACGTCACCTCGGTGAGCCGTCGTTCCAGAAACGCGCGTTCGACGGGATTCGTCGCGAGCTCGAGCGCGCGACGATACGCCGCCGCGGCTTCCTCGCGCCGCCCGCTTCGCCGCAGCAGGTCCGCACGCGTCGCGTGCAGCAAGTGATAGCCGTCGAGATCCGGGATCCGCTCGACCAGCTCCAAGCCGCGCTCCGGGCCCGCGGCCATGGCTACGGCTACGGCCCGGTTGAGCTCGACGACGGGCGAGGGCTGGTTGCGGCCAAGCTCGCCGTACAGCAACGCGATCTGGGCCCAGTCGGTCTGGTCCGCGGCTTCAGCGTCCGCGTGCAGAGCCGCGATGGCGGCCTGGAGCTGATAGGGGCCGGCCCTGCCGAGCTTCAATGCGCGGTCGAGCACCCGCCGGCCTTCCGCGATCTGGGTGCGGTTCCAGCGCGCTCGATCCTGATCCTCGAGCAGCACGAGCTCACCATCAGTGCCAACGCGTGCGTCACGTCGCGAGTCGTGGAAGAGCAGCAGGGCGAGCAGCCCGAACACCTCCGGCTCGTCCGGCATCAGCACGGCGACCAGCCGAGCCAGCCTGATGGACTCGTCGCAGAGGTCGGCTCGCACCAGGCCGCCCCCGCTCGTCGTGGCGTATCCCTCGTTGAAGATCAGGTACAGCACGGCGAGCACGACGCCCACGCGCTCGGGGAGCAGATGGTCGGGCGGTACCCGGAACGGAATGGCGGCCTCGCGAATCTTCCGCTTGGCGCGTACCAGCCGCTGGGCGAGCGTCGGCTCGGGTAGCAGGAAGGCGCGAGCGATCTCCGGCGTCTGCAGGCCGCCCACGAGGCGAAGCGTCAGAGCGACCTGAGCGTCGGGGCTCAGGGCGGGGTGGCAGCAGGTGAAGACGAGGCTCAGGCGCTCGTCGGGAATCGTGCTCTCGTTCACGTCATCTCCTGTTCGCGGTGCCAGCTCTTCGAGCCGGCCCAGCAGCTCCGTCTTGCGCTCGAGCGTGCGGTCACGGCGTATCCGGTCGATTGCCCTGTTCCGCGCTGTCGTCACGATCCACGCCCCGGGGTTGGCGGGGACGCCGTCGCGCGGCCAGCGTTCCAGCGCCGTCTCGAACGCTTCCTGCACGGCGTCCTCGGCTCGATCGAGGTCGCCGAGCACGCGGGCCAGGTACGCGAGCGAACGTCCCCACTCCTCCCGGAAAACACGGGCGACCGCTTCTATGGCTCGACCTCCGCGTCCCGCATGTACTGGTGCACGAAACCTCCTGGGTCGCTTTTGCTTCGCCGACGAACGACCTCGAGGGGAATCGACATTTTGCTCGAGCTCGCTGCAGCTCTCCTCAGTCGACGAGCGGGCGGATCTCCACCGAGCCGCGGGCGGCGATCGGAACCCGCGCCGCCATGTCGATGGCCTCGTCGAGGTTCTCGCACTCGATGAAGAAGACGCCGCCGATCTGCTCCTTCGTCTCTGCGAATGGGCCGTCGGTCACGACCGGGCGGCCGTCCTCGTAGCGAATCGTCTTCGCCGAGGGCGGATCGTCGAGCTCGGCGCCGTCGACCGACTTGGCCGTCCTCCCGAGGTAGTCGAAGAGCTCGAGCCACTGCGGCATCACCTCGGCTCGGCGGGCCTCGATCTCCTCCGGCGTCCAGTCCGCGAAGGGCGCCGGATCGCTATAGAGCAGGAACGCGTACTTCATGACTCGCCCCCTTCGTCGACGTGGACGGGGCGCACTTCGACAGCCCCGCTCTTCCCGGGCTGCGGCAGCTGCTCGGCCAGGCCGACGGCGGCATCGATCGAGTCGCATTCGACCAGGAAGAAGCCTCCGAGCGCCTCCTTCGTCTCTGCATACGGGCCGTCGGTGACGATCGTCTCCCCGTTTGCGACGCGCACAGTCGTGGCGCGATCGGTGGGCTGTAGCTCGCCGCTGCGGACGAGCGCGCCACTCTCGCGAGCTCGCTCGGCGAACTGCATGAACTGCTCGCGGACGGCGCTACGCTCGTCTTCGGAGAGGCTCTCCCACTCGCCCTCCTCGCCGTGGATCATCAGCAGGTACTGCATGCGGTCTCCTCTCGGTGGTTGAAGGATGACGCGCCCGAGGCGGCGCTGGTGCCTACGCCGCCTCGAGCCGCTGGGCCAGGGTCTCGTCTGCCTGCTGCACGCGCAGGTCGGCGAAGGTGTGGCGCTCGCGCCGGCTGCGGATGGCCCGCAGGTGGGCCCGGCGCGCCGCTTCGCGCTCGGCGATCCGCTCGCCGTGATCCCGGCCTCCGTGGATGAGAAACAGTCTCGGCTTCATCATGTCCTCCCTTCCGTCGCTCTCGTAATGACGACGAATGGGCGTAGCCGAAAACGACAGGCCGCTCAGCTCGAAGCGATCATGGCGTCCAGTAGCGCGAGCGCGCCGGCCTTGTCGAGTGGCTCGTTGAGGTTGCCGCACTTCGGCGACTGGACGCACGAGGGGCAACCTCGCTCGCAAGGGCACCCGCGCAGCATGCGCGCGGTGTCGGCCACCCAGCCCTCGAAGATCTCGAAGCCGCGCTCGGCGATCCCCACGCCGCCGGGGTGGCCGTCGTAGACGAAGATGGTCGGCCGGCCGGTCTGGAAATGCACGTTGGTGGACAGTCCGCCGATGTCCCAGCGGTCACACATAGCCCACAGCGGGAGGAGCGCGATCATGGAGTGCTCCGCGGCATGCAGCGTGCCGAGCAGCCGCGGCATCCGTTCCGAGCCGGCCAGCTGCCCTGGCTCGGGGAGGAACCAGACAGCCTCGGTGTCGAAGGTGGTCTGCGGCAGATCGAGCGCCTCGAGGTCGATCGTCGAGCCGTCGCGGATTGATTTGCGCTGGAAGGCGACCACCTGCTCCGTCACCGTGACCGGCCCGAAAAAGACGTCGAGGCCGAGTGCGTGCGCGCGGCGCTCCTCTCCTTCGATCGCCGTCGTCGTCTCCTTCTTGGCCTGCGTGTAGTAGTTGCCGCGGAAGGGCTCGACGAGCGACGTTCTGGCCTCGAGATCCAGCGCCAGCACGCGGTAGGACTCGCCGGCGTGCAGGTAGACGGCGCCCTCGTGCACCGTCGAATAGGCCCGCTCCCGCTCCACCAGGCCGAGCACGGCCCCGGTCTCCGCGTCCACGATCGTGAACGGATCGGGCGTGGCCGAGCGGAGGCCGAAGCGGGCGGCGGGGTAGTCGCGCCCGTCCCAGACGTAGCCCGCCTTCGTGTGCTTGAGCTCCGGAAGCAGCGCGGCGCGCTCCAGCGCTTTGGCGCCGAGGGCGGGCGTGTCGCGCTCGTCGAGCGGCGCCTCGAAGGCGGCAGCACGCAGGTGCCCGTCGAGCACGCGGTGGTTCTCGTGGTCGAGGATCGCCGCCTCGACGCGGCGTCGCAGTAGCGACTCGGGCTCCCGCATGAAGTACTGGTCGAGCGCGTCCTCGGACGCCACCAGCACGGCGAGGCCGTGGCCGCGACGCCCGGCGCGTCCCCACTGCTGCCGCAGGCTCGAGACCGTGCCGGGGAAGCCGACCGAGATCACACAGTCGAGCAGTCCCACGTCGATGCCAAGCTCCAGCGCGTCCGTGGCGGCTACGCCGAGCAGCTCACCCTCCACTAGACGCCGCTCGATGTCGCGGCGTTGCGCAGGCGTGTAACCGGCGCGGTAGGGAGAGAGCCGCGCCGCGAGCTCCACGTCGAGTCTCTCTGTGGTGAAGCGGTGCACGAGCTCGGCTGCCTTGCGGCTCTTCGCGAAACAGAGCGTTCGCAGTCCGCGCTCGACGAGGCCTGCCATGATCCGCGACGCTTCTCCGAGAGCGCTGGCGCGCAGGCCGAGCTCCTGGTCGGTGAGCGGGGGATTCCACAACGCGACCGTGCGCTCCGCGCGCGGAGCGCCGTCGTCGCCGATCACTGTCGCGTCGACGCCGGCGAGCGAGCGCGCCAGCTCGGCGGGGTTGGCGATGGTGGCCGATGCGAACAGGAGCTGCGGCTCGGCGCCGTAGACACGGGCAAGCCGGAGCAGTCTCCGCAGGACGTTGCCGACGTGCGAGCCGAAGACGCCGCGGTACACGTGCGCCTCGTCGACGACGACGTAGCGCAGGTTGGCTAGCACGTCGCCCCAGCGGTCGTGATGTGGCAGCACGCCGACGTGGAGCATGTCCGGGTTGGTGAGGATCACGTTGGCCCCCTTGCGAATCTGCCAGCGGCGCTCCGAGGGCGTGTCGCCGTCGTAGATCGCCGGGCGTAGCCGCGGAACGCCGAGCTCCGCCAGCCCGCGCAGCTGGTCCTGCGCGAGAGCCTTCGTCGGATAGAGGTACAGAGCGCGAAGCTTCGGCTCGCGGGCGAGCGCGTCCAGCACGGGCAGGTTGAACGCGAGGGTCTTCCCGCTCGCGGTGCCGGTTGTGATCATCACGTGCTCGCCGCGAGCGACGGCCAGCCAGGCGTCGGCCTGATGCGTGTAGAGCGCTTCGACCCTCTGCTGCGCGAGCGCGCTGGCGACTCGAGGGTGCAGCTGCGGCGGTAAGCCGACCGTCTGGGCGGAGCGAGCCGGCTCGGTTGTGAGGTAGGCGAGCTCGTCCTCGGCGACGGCGAGGACGTCGTCCCAGGGGGCGGCGGTTTCTACCGGCGCCATCGCATCGCCAGCATGTACGGGTACTCCCTGACCTCCGGCTCCCCGAATCGCTCGAGAAGAAAGCCGGCGTCCACGAAGGCCTGCACGAGAGGGCCGAGCGGCACGTGTGTCGCTCCGACTCTGGCACGGACGCCCTCCGGGGTGACGCCGGGGCCGTCTTCGTATCGCCCCGCGCGCCGGTATCCGTCGAACAGCGTCGGCACGCCCTCGGCGCCGATGAACCGGGAATGCGGCCCGACGAAGCAGGGATGGGCGCCGAGGTATGCGAACGGCGCTCCAGCCCGCAGGACGCGGGCCACCTCGCGCGCGACCGCTGCGAAATCCATGACGTCAGTGTGCGTCCACATCGATACGGCGGCGTCGAACGAGCCTGCGTCGAACGGGAGGCGCTCGGCGTCTCCGAGTACGACGTCGACCCCGCGTTCCCGGGCGAGCCGCAGCTGATCCTCGGAGACGTCGATGCCGGTAGCCGTCCAGCCGAGCTCGACGAAGCCGACCGTGTGAGCGCCGGTCCCGCATCCGACGTCGAGGAGCCGGCCGGTGCCTGGTCCGAGCAGTTCCATCGCGATTCGGCCAGCCCGTAAGCCGGCCTCGGACGTGGCGAACTGGTCGTACCAGTCGGCAAAGCCGTCGTAGCGCGCGACACGAGCCACGTGACCGATGCTAGCTTGGCCCTACCGGGGTGCTCCGCACGGAGCGGAGCTGAGATCACACCCGCTGAACCTGCTCTGGGTAATTCCAGCGAAGGGAGTCAATGCCAGTTCCACGGTGCCTCACGATTGCCGGGTCCGACTCCGGCGGTGGTGCCGGCATCCAGGCCGACCTGAAGGCCTTCGCGGCGACGGGCTGTCACGGGATGAGCGCCATCGTCGCGCTCACCGCGCAGAACACCACCGGTGTTTCGGCCGTCCACGAGTGCCCGCCAGATTTCGTGCGTGCGCAGCTCGAGGCGGTCTTCTCCGACATCGGCGTCGATGCGGCCAAGACCGGCATGCTGTTCTCGCGGGCGATCATCGAGACGGTCGCCGACTTCCTCGAGCAGCATCCGCTACCGCTCGTCGTCGACCCCGTAATGCTGGCGAGCTCGGGCGCACGGCTGCTTCAGGAGGACGCCGTGGAGGTGCTCGTGCAGCGGCTGTTTCCTCTGGCCACCGTGGTGACGCCCAACCTTCCCGAGGCGCAGGCACTTACCGCTGTGGACGGCTCACGTCGCGAGCTTGCCGAGCGGCTGCACGAGCTCGGCGCTCCCGCGGTGATCGTGACCGGCGGCCACGGGGCCCCGCCAGTCGACCATTTGTTCGACGGCGCCAGGCATCGCGAGATCTGGGTCGAGCGCCATCGCGTGGCGGCAACGCACGGCGCCGGCTGCACGCATTCGGCTGCCCTGACGGGGCTCCTCGCCCACGGTCGCCCACTCGAGGAGGCGGCGCGCGGCGCCGCGCAGCTGGCCGCGGACGCGGTGCGCCACGGCCACTCCGAGCTCGGGGCCGGCGAGGGGCCGGTGAACGTACTCAACAGGGAAGGAGTCTCATGATCCTCGCCACGGGCGCCTCATTGCGGCAGATACGCGAGCAGAAGCCTCTCGTCCATCAGATCACCAACTACGTGGTCATGAACGAGACGGCCAACGCGACGCTGGCCGTCGGTGCGCTGCCCGTGATGGCGCACGCGCGCGAGGAAGTCGAGCAGATGGCCGCGCTGGCCCGCGCGCTCGTCATCAACATCGGCACGCTCTCGCCGCACTGGGTCGACGCGATGCTGCTCGCCGGTAAGGCGGCAAACGCGGCCGGCGTTCCGGTGGTGCTGGATCCTGTGGGCGCGGGCGCTACCGAGTACCGGACGGAAACCGCGCGCCGCATTACAGGCGAGGTGGGGCTGGCAGTCGTGCGCGGCAATGCGGCGGAGATCGCGATCCTGACCGGCCGGCACGCCGAGATCCGTGGCGTGGAGTCGTTGGGCGCAGCAGAGCCGGGTGCCGAGCTGGCGGCCGCGGCTGCGGCAACGCTCGGCTGCGTGGCCGCCGTGACCGGACCGATCGATCACGTCTCGGACGGAGCACAGGTGGTGGCGGTCGAGAACGGCCACGAGCTACTGGCGACGGTCAGCGGCACGGGTTGCATGGCGACCGCGATGACCGGCTGCTTCCTGGCCGTGCGACCCGGCGAGCCGGTTCAAGCGGCCGCAGAGGCGCTGGTCGCCTTCGGGGTTGCCGGCGAAGATGCGGCCCGCGAGGCGCGCGGCCCGGGCACGTTCCACGCCGCGCTCTACGACGCTCTCTACAACCTCGACCCGGCAACCGTGGACGGTCGAGCGCGCGTCAGCTCCCCGGCGGTGCCAGGCACCGCAACAAGAGCGTGAAGCTTCACGCGCTGGTGTCCGACCTGGAGACAGCGCGGCGTGCTGTCGCAGGCGGCGCTACGGTCATGCAGCTGCGGCTGAAGGGGGTGCCGACCGTGGACGTCGTCGAGCGCGGACGCCCGTTCCGCGAGCTGGCCACATTGCAGGGGCTGACGTTCATCGTCAACGACGACGTAGAAGCGGCGGTCGCTCTCGAGGCCGAGGGCGTGCACCTCGGGCAGCGGGACGGCGGGGCGGAGCGGGCGCTCGCGGCAGGCCTGCTGCTCGGCCTGTCGGCCGCCGACCCCGCCCAGGCGCAAGCCGCGGAGCGGCTGGGGGCCGCGTACGTCGGCGCGGGGCCGGTCTGGGCGACGCCTTCGAAAGAGGACGCCGACCCACCGATCGGGCTGGAGGGCCTCGCCGCGGTCTGCGCGGCCGTGGGCCTCCCGGTGGTCGCGATCGGCGGGGTGGACGCCACGAATGCCGCCGCCTGCATTCGGGCCGGCGCGTCCGGCGTGGCCGTGATCCGGGCTGTCAGCGAGGCCGCCGCGCTGCGGGCCGCGGTCGATGCAGCTCTCTGAGCTCGGCGAGCTCGGCCTGCTGGCCGAGCTGGAGAGTCGCGGCCTCGCGGTGGGGATCGACAACGACGCCGCCCTCGTCGGACCGGACCTCGTGGTCACGCAGGACGCGCTCGTCGAAGACATCCACTTTCGCCGGGACTGGACCTCGTGGCGCGACCTCGGCTGGAAGGCCGCGGCTGTCAACCTGAGCGATCTGGCCGCCTCCGGAGCTGAGCCGTTCGGACTGCTGGTCACTCTGGCTGCTCCCGGGGCCACTGCTGTCCGGAACGTCGTGGAGCTCTACGAGGGAATCCAGGAGGCCGGCGTGCCCGTGGTGGGAGGAGACACGAGCTCCTCCGACCGACTGGCGCTGGTCGTGACGGCGCTGGGCCAGGCAGAGCGGGTGCCCGGGCGCGGCGGCGCCCGACCCGGCGACGCGCTCGTCGTCACCGGCCCGCTGGGTAGCTCGGCGGCCGGGTACTACTGCCTCAGCCGGGGCATTGACAGCCCGCTCGTCCGTGCACACCTGCGACCGCCCCTGCGACTGGCGGAAGGACGGCGCCTCGCCCGTGAGGCCACCGCGATGCTCGACATCTCGGACGGGCTCGCGACGGACGCCGGGCACCTCGCGCGCCGGTCCGGTTGCAGGATCGTGGTCGAGCTCGAGCGGCTGCCTGTCGCGGCCGGCGTGGGAGAGATCGCCGAGCTCGTCGGACGGAGCTTCTGGGAGCTCACGTGCGGTTTCGGCGAGGACTATGAGCTGCTTGCCACGGTGCCGTCTGCGGCTCGGGTCGCAGACGAGCTTTCTCTGATCGGCCGCTGCGAGCCGGGCAGTGGAGTGGCGCTCGAGCTGGCCGGGGAGCCCATCGAGGTCGAGGGCTGGGAGCACTTCACCGGCACTTGACCGCGCAACCCCGCCCGCTAGGGTGGGCCGCTGAAGGGAGAACCGAGTTCTCGGGGGGCCGGTAAGAGTGGAGCGGTGACCCACTACCTGTTCGGACGTGTGGTCTGGGCCGTCGTGCTGTTCCTCGCCATGACGCTCGTCACCTACGTGCTCTTCTTCGTCATCCCCACCGACACGCGGCAGATCGGCCGTAGCCAATTCTCCGAGGGCGTCGACCTCCGTGATGCATACGCGATCGAGGGCTCTTTCTACGAGGAATGGGGCCAGTTCGTCTGGGGTCTCGTCACCGACGGCGACCTCGGCAACTCGTTCGTCAACCGGCGGCCGGTCAGCGACCGCATCACGTCGGCGGCGCCGGTCACCGCTTCCCTGATCCTCGGCGGCGTCGTGATCTGGATGCTCATTGCCGTTCCGCTCGGCATCCTCTCCGGCTTGCGGCCGCGGTCACTCTTGGACCGCGTGGGGATGGTCTTCGTGCTGATCGGGATCTCAACTCATCCCGTATGGCTCGGGCTCATCTTCCGCTACGTGTTCAGCGTACGGCTGGCGTGGGCGCCGCCCGGCGGGTACTGCGACTTCATCAACCCGCAGACGTCTTGCGGCGGGCCCCTCCCCTGGGCGTCTCATCTGCTCCTGCCCTGGATGACGTTCGCGCTGCTCTTCGCCGCGCTCTACGTGCGGATGATCCGGGCGAGCGTCATGGAGACGCGCAACGAGGACTACGTGCGCACCGCCTACGCCAAGGGGGCACCCCGCTGGCTGGTCATCAGGAGCCATGTCCTGCGCAATGCGATGTTGCCGATCGTGACGATGCTGAGCCTGGACATGTCCGTTGCGATCGCCGGGCCCGTCGGTGGATCCATCTTCGTCGAGCGCGTCTTCGGGCTGCCCGGCCTGGGCACGCTCGCCCTGGACAGCCTCGTGCGGCGCGACATTCCGGTGATCATCGGGGTGGTCGTGTCCGTGATGGTTGTCGTGCTCGTCCTGAACTTGATCGCGGATCTCTTGTACGCGCTCATCGATCCGCGTGTCCGCGTCGGCGACCAGCCGATCGAGGCGGAGAGCCGGCCCGTCTCGCGCCCCGAGCCGGTGCCGGCGTCCGAGAGCGCGTAGCCGGGCCGCTATGGTCGCCGCGTGCGTGCGGTGACCGACGAGAGCTTCGAGCGCGAGGTGCTCGGCTCGAAGCTGCCCGTGGTAGTGGACTTTTGGGCTCCCTGGTGCGGCCCGTGCCGTGCCGTGGAGCCCATTTTCGAGGCGCTCGCCGCGGAGCTGGCCGGGCGGCTGGAATTCGTGCGTATGGACGTGGACGCGAACCCGCTGACGGCGGCCGGGTTCGGGGTGCTCTCGCTGCCCACCGCGTTGCTGTTCGACGGAGGAAAGGTGCGCTACGAGATCATCGGAGCGCAGCGCCGCGAGAAGTACGAGCGCGCCTGGGCCGACTGGCTACAGCCGGCCCAGCAGCGCGGCGGCGCGTAAAAGCGGCACCTTCCAGACCGCCTCGAGCACGATCGCCCGGCTCATCTTCGAGCCGCCGGCCTCGCGGTCGACGAACGTGATCGGCACTTCGACCGCCCGGAAGCCGGCCCGGATCGCGCGGTAGGTCGTCTCGATCTGGAACGCGTAGCCGTGTGAGCCAATTGCGTCCAGATCGATCGTCTCCAGCACGGAGCGCCGATAGCACTTGAAGCCGCCCGTCAGATCCCGGATCCGCACGCCGAGCAGCAGTTGCGCGTACAGCGATCCTCCTCGGGAGACGGCGCGGCGCACCAGGCCCCAGTTGCGGACGCCGCCGCCGGGAACGTAGCGCGATCCGAGCACGACGTCCGCGTGCTCGGCCGCAGCGAGCAGACGCGGCACGTCCGCGGGTGCATGCGAGAAGTCGCAGTCCATCTCGAGTATCAACTCCGCGCCGGCGTCGAGCGCTCTGCGAAACCCGGCCAGGTACGCCGGGCCGAGCCCTCGTTTGGCCGAGCGGTGCAGGACCTCGACGAACGGGAGCTCCTGCGCCAGACGGTCGGCAACCTCGCCCGTTCCGTCGGGCGAGGCGTCGTCGATGACGAGCACGCCATCGCCGGGACCGAGAACCTCCGCGAGCGCGCGCACCATCGCCTCGACGTTCTCGCGCTCGTTGTAGGTCGGCAGGCAGATCAGGGCGCGCACGGAGGCGGGATCTTGCCCGAGTCGGCACGCCCCAGGCTTCCGGCACACATTCGACACAATCGCCATGTCCCGTGCAGACACCTCCAGGGACTGTCCCTGGAGGTGTGCCGATTCTGTGATGCGGCTGTGACTTCTCCTGCGCGCTCGAGGTGCGGGCATATGATCGAAGCGTGGCGACGACTCTTCCGCGCAACGCCGACGTCGCCGACCAATTCGAGCTGCTCGCAGACATCCTCGAGCTCGACGGCACGGAGCCGTTTCAGGTGCTTGCGTACCGCCGCGCGGCTGCGCTGATTCGCGATACGCCGAGGCCGATTGCCGAGCTGGCCCTGGCGGGCCGCGCGAAGGAGCTACCCGGCATCGGCGCCACGATCGAAGGCAAGATCGTGCAGGTGGCCGAGCGTGGCGAGATCGAGACGCTCACGAAGCGCAAGGCGACCGTCCCCGCCGACGTCGTGGCCTTCATGCGGCTGCCGGGGCTCGGGCCGAAGACAGCCCGGCGCATCTGGCAGGAGCTAGGCGTCGAGACCGTCGACGAGCTGAAGCGGGCAGCCGAGCAGCAGCGGCTGAGGACGCTGCGCGGCCTCGGCGCCAAGACCGAGGAGAACGTGCTTCGTGCACTGGCGGTCAAGCCGGCCGGTCCGCCGCGCAAGCTGCTCGGAACGGCGCTGCCCGCGCTCCTGGCTGTCGTCTCGGTCCTGCGCGAGCATCCTGCCGCGGATCTCGTCTCCGAGGCCGGCAGCGCTCGCCGGCGACGCGAGACGGTGCGCGACCTCGACATCATCGCCACGGCCGCCGATCCCAAAGCGCTGATCGACTACTTCACGAAGCTCCAGTGGGTCTCCGAGATCGAGGCTCGCGGTCCCACGAAGGCCACGGTCGTCTCACACGACGGGCTCACCTTCGATCTCCGCGTCGTGCCGCCCGACTCGTACGGCAACCTGCTCCAGCACTTCACCGGCTCGAAGGACCACAACCTGGCTCTGCGCGAGGAAGCCGTTCGCCGCCATCTGTCGGTTTCCGAGTACGGCGTCCAGAACACCGAGACGCGCGAGGTCTTCCAGACGCGCTCTGAGGAGGAGCTGTACGCCTTCCTCAGCTATCAGTTCATCCCGTCTGAGCTGCGCGAGAACCGCGGCGAGCTCGAGGCTGCACGGAAAGGTGAGCTCCCCGAGCGTCTTGTCGAGCACGGTGATCTACGCGGGGACCTGCATTCGCACACCAGCTGGTCGGACGGGCGGAACACCGTCGAGGAGATGGCCATCGCGGCCCGCGAGCGCGGCTACGACTACCTCGCCGTCTGCGACCACGCGCACCGGCTGCGCGATGGAGCTCTCCAGGCTCAGGCCGAGGAGATCACTGCAGTCGCGGCGCGGCTCGCTCCGTTCAGGGTCCTGCGCGGCGTCGAGGTGAACATCCGTGCCGACGGCTCGCTCGACATCGCCGACGAGGAGCTGGCGGAGCTCGACTGGGTGGTCGCTTCCGTGCACTCCAGCTTCGATCGCGACCCAACCGAGCGCGTGCTGGCCGCCATGGAGAGCCCGCACGTCGACTGCATCGGGCACCTGACGGGCCGCAAGATCAACCGGCGCGCTCCTGCGGCCGGCCTCGATCTGGAGCGCGTCTTCGCGGCGGCGCTCGAGACCGGCACGGCACTGGAGATCAATTCTCAGCCGGACCGGCTCGACCTCATGGACACACACGCACGGGCAGCCGCCGAGGCCGGCGTACCGCTCGCCGTCAACAGCGACGGCCACGGCGTCGACGCCCTTCAGTTCGTCGAGCTGGGAGTTGCGCAGGCACGCCGTGCCTGGATGACCAAGGAGCAGGTTCTGAACACGCGCACGTGGCGGCAGGTCGAGCGACTTCGCAAACGCTAGAAGCCTCTGACGAGCCTCCTAGAGGCAGCGCAGCAGATCGAGCACGCCCGCCGTCCCGTCGACGATCACGTCGGCCGCCTCGGCGAGTCCTGCGGGCATCTCCGCGGAGCGGACGGCCACGGCGATGCCGACCTCGAGGTCGCGCAGCGGTCGAAACGCATCGAGGTCGGTCGTATCGTCGCCGGCGTACAGGGCGCGCCTGAGGCCCCGCTCAGCCAGGAGACTCTGCAGCGCCGTGCCCTTGTCGCTTGCGAGCGGCGGCCGCAGCTCGAGTACCTTGCGACCGAAGCGAGCGTCGATGCCCTCCGCTCGTGCCTGCTCGGCGACCCGCTCGAGCGCAGCGCGCGCAGCGGCCTGATCCTCCGCTGTGCGGTAATGGAAGGAGATCGTCATGCCCTTGTCCTCCACGGGCCAGTCGACGCCGCGCGCAAAGCGCAGCAGCTGCTCTCTCCAGGCCGGTGCTTCCGGATCGAGCTCGAGTCCGTGGGCGCCGACGTACACGAGGCCTTCCACGCCGACGACGCGCGCGGCGTCGTCACCCGCTCGGCCGCTGAGGCACGCGACGAGGGCGTAACGACCGGCGAGGCGCTCCAGCTCGCGCTTCGTATTGTCAGGCACGCGGGCGTCCTCGGGCCGCTCGACGATCGGCGCGAGCGTCCCATCGACATCGAGAATGACGGCCGCCTGATCGGGCTCCGCCGCGAGCGGTGCGAGGGAGGCCGACAGCTCCACGCCGGTAGGAGAGCAGATTTTTGGCCGGAATATGCCGATAATGCGGGCGTGGGCCTTCGCTTCACCCTGCCCGTCGGGCTGCTGCTCGTCCCGCTCACGCTCCTGACAGGCGCAGCCTCGTCCGCCGAGCGCGCTCCGGTCGAGCCTGCTGCCGACGCGTCCGCGTACGTCGTAAGGGTCGTGGAACCGGGCGCGGCGGGCACGACCGCAGCGGGTATCTCGGCTCCCCCGGAGGCCTCTTCCGGCGGCCCCGGCTACGCCTATCCGAGCGACGGGTCGATCGTGACCATGGGTTTGCTGACTGCCAACGCGGTCGCAGATTCTCCCTCCTCGGCCCGCGCGGACGCCGCCGGCGAGGCGACTGCGGTTTCGCTGTTTCGCGGCGAGATCACGGCGGCAAGCGTCACGGCACGCGCCCGGGCCTCGGCGGCCGGACGCAATGCGTCCGGCGATGCGGCGGGCTCGCGGGTGACCGGCCTGCAGGTACTCGGCCAGGCGGTTCCCGCCGTTCCCGGCACGACCGTGCCGCTCGCGGACTGGGGAACGCTGACCGTTCTGAGCCAGTTCGCCGAGCGCAGCAGCACGCGCGGTCTGGGTGCCTATCGCTCGTCGGTGGTCGCTCTCCAGGTGACGCTGAGCGCCGATCACGGCGGGCTGGCCGCCGGCAGCACGATCTTCGTCGGCTTCGCCGAAGCAACGGTTCAGGCCGGCACGCCCGCCCCGGAGGCGAAAGAGTCGGTTGAACCGCCGGCGCCAGAGGATCCCGATGACGAGGTGGAGGAGCCTGAGCCCAAACGGGCACCGGGGTTGAGCCTGTCGCCGCGTCGCAGCAGTCCACCGGACGTCGAGCCGAAGCTCACTGCCGGCGGCTATGTCTTCCCGGTATACGGCCCGTCGTCATGGAGCGATACGTTCGATGCTCCGCGGGCCGCGCCGGTTGGCTGGCACCACGGCATCGACGTCTTCGCCCCGCTCGGTGCCCCGGTGCTGGCGGTCGCAGACGGCACGCTCTTCTCGGTGGGTTGGAACGATCTGGGCGGCCTGCGTCTCTGGTTGCGCGACGTCGACGGCAACGAGTTCTACTACGCACACCTCTCGGCGTTCTCCACCAACGCTGTCAACGGCGCTCCGGTGCAAGCCGGTGACGTGATCGGGTTCGTGGGACGAACGGGCGATGCCGAGGGCACCCCGTACCACCTGCATTTCGAGATCCACCCCGTATCGCTGCTCTTCATGGGCTACGACGGCGTCGTCAACCCGACGCAGTACCTGCTCGCCTGGCAGAAGCTGGAGGACGTGCCAATCACGGGCGTGCTTGGCTGGGCGCCGCCGTTTGCCCCAGGGAGCACAGCTCCGAAGCCGGGTGCCATCCTCCTCCAGGTCTCCGACATCTCGAGCGCCAGCGGGCTCGATCCCGGCTCGCTCCGGCGCGCGTTGCACGGCGCCGGCACGCCGCTCGCCGACGGTGGCTTCCTCGGAGCGAACGCAAGCGCGGCGCCCGCGCTCGCGCGGGACCGCAACTCTCCTTAGAGACTCGCTTTCGGGCTACGAGCCGTTCGTGCGTGCCTCGGGGTCGCCGAAATCCGACCCGCCGTCGCCGCCCAGCAGGCCGCGCAGCCAGTCCCGCGTGGCAGGGCCCGTCATCGGGTTGAACAGGATGCCGATCACGATGCCGGTGAACAGCACCGTGTTCCGTGCTCTGTGGCTCTCGCGTCCCTGCACGCGGTCGGCGGCCGTGCGCAGATCCTCGATCGCGCGACGGAGGTTGTCCTGCAAGTCCTTGTCGGTTGCGACCCGCGTCGCCACAGCCGCCATGCGCCGGTTGCCCAGGAGCTCGTCGTAGATCTCGCGAGCTGCGTCGAGCGCGTCGCGCAAGTCGCTACGCACCTTGTCGTCCTTCAGCGCCCGCTCGACGTACGGCTTCATGGTTCGGCTCCGGTCGGAGATTCGCTCACGTGTGGTGCTCATGCCCTTCCTTTCGTCGGCCTCGGTCGATTTCTAACCGCCGCTCTATACCCGCAAACGCTACGCCTTGACGAGCACAGGCGAGCTGCTAACTTACCCGCGCTCCAGTTAGTGGTGGCTAACTTGTGAAGCGGAACGGGAAAGGGGCGGTTCGACGATGGAGCGTTGGACGCGCGCAGTCATTCGCTTTCGCTGGGTCGTGCTGGCTGCGTGGATCGTGGCGCTGGCGGTCTCCGGCATCGCGACGGCGACCCTCAGCGACCTGCTCACGAACAGGTTCACGCTTCCCGGGACCGATACGCACCGGGCGGAGCGGATCCTCGAGGACGACTTCGGTCAGCGCTCCACGGGCTCGTTCACGCTGGTAGTCGAGTCGGAGGGCGCACGCGCGCGCACGCTCGTCGACGAGGCGCGGGCCGCCGCGCAGCGGGCGGCAAGCGAGCTGCCGACTGCGCGAGTGTCGGCCGTGCAGCCCGTCTCGAGCCGGGTGGTCAGCGCGACGATCGTCTCCAATCAGGAGCCGGCCGACGCGAAGCTCTACACGGACGAGATGCGCGAGGCGGCCGGCTCGATCCCCGGCACGACGCTGTACGTGACCGGTCAGGCGGCCATCGAGCATGACCTGGACCCTGTCTTCGAGCGCGATCTCTTCGTCGGCGAGGTACTGATCGCGATTCCGATCGCGCTCCTGTTGCTGGTCTTCGTCTTCGGCACGCTGGCCTTCCTGATCCCGTTCATGTTCGCGGCAGCGGCCATTCCGGTCACGCTCGGGATCATCTGGATCTTCGCCAACTTCATGGAGCTGACCACGTACCTCCAGAACCTGGTCATGCTGATCGGCTTCGGCATCGCGATCGACTACTCGCTGCTCGTCGTCTATCGCTACCGCGAGGAGCTGCAGAAGAACGGCTCCAAGACGGACGCGCTCGTTCGGACGATGCAGACCGCCGGCCGCGCAGTGGTGTTCAGCGGCACTGCGGTGGCGATCGGGCTGGCACTGCTGCTCGCCATGCCGCTGCCGTTCATGCGTGGCTTCGGCGTCGGCGGCCTGATCATTCCGGTCATCTCGATCGTGTGCGCGCTGACGCTCCTGCCGGTGCTGCTCTACTTCCTGGGCGCGAAGCTCGACCGCGTCCGTCTGTTGCCGAGGCGCCTGCTCGAGCGGCGCGCTGATGAGGAGAACAACATGTGGGCGCGCCTCGCCCGCTCCATCATGCGCCGCCCGGCCGCCTTCGCCGCCGGCACGGCCGCTGTGCTACTGCTCTTTGCGGCTCCGATCCTCGACCTCGAGCTAGGGCCCGGCTCGAACGAGGGCATTCCGTCGCGCCTGGAGAGCATTCGAGGGCTCGACGTCTTGTCCGATGAGGTCGGCGCGGGAGCGACGGCTCCGACGGACATCGTGATCGACACGAAGCGCTCCGGAGGCGTCGAGGACCCGCAGGTGCAGTCGGCGGTCGGGCGCCTCCAGGCCGGCCTGGGCACCGATCCGGAGGTTGGGGGCGTGATCTGGTCGGGAGGCCCTGACTTCGTCGACCCAACGGGCCGCTACGCACACATGCAGGTGATCGGCGTCCGCGAGTACGGCGACCCGGAGAGCATGGAGTTCGTCGAGCGTCTGCGCGAGGACATCATTCCCGGCTCGGGATTCCCGGAAGGCGTCGATGTCTACGCCGGCGGCGGGCCGCCGAGCGGGGTCGACTTCCTCGATCTCACGTACAGCTCCTTTCCGTGGCTGGTGCTGGCGGTGCTCGTGCTGACGTACTTCTTGCTACTGCGCGCGTTCCGCTCGCTCCTCCTGCCGCTCAAGGCGATCGTGCTCAATCTGCTCTCGATCGGCGCCGCCTACGGGCTGCTCGTGGTGGTCTTCAAGTGGGGCGCCGGTGAATGGGCGGGGCTGATCGCATTCGACCAGATCGAGGGCTGGATTCCCGTGATGCTGTTCGCGATGCTGTTCGGCCTCTCGATGGACTACGAGGTGTTCCTCGTCTCGCGCATGCGCGAGGAGTGGGACGCGACGCACGACAACGAGCGCGCCGTCGCCCAGGGACTTGCCAAGACCGGTCGGCTGGTGACGATCGCCGGCGGGATCATGTTCGCCGCCTTCATGGGCTTCGTGGCCGGGTCGATCGTCGGGCTGCAGCAGTTCGGCTTCGGGCTGGCGGCGGCGATCCTGATCGACGTGACGATTGTGCGAGCGCTGCTAGTGCCCAGCGCCATGAAGCTGTTCGGCCGCTGGAACTGGTACCTGCCCGAGGGCGTGGCAAGGGTCTTTCGCGTCAAGCCCTCGCCGCTCGACGCGGCGCAGCCGGCCTTCCGCCCGGCCGGCCGCTAATTCTCGGCGCGGCGGAGGGGTCTTCACCCGAGCCCAACCGCCCACCGGCTGCGGAGTGCAACGTAAGACGCGTCCGAAGTACCATCGCTCCCCGTGCCGAAAGGACTGATCTGCGCGGGCGGCTCCGCCACCCGCCTCGAGGAGCTGACCCGGGTCACCAACAAGCACCTGCTCCCGGTGGGTCGCTGGCCGATGGTCTACTACCCGCTGCAGTTGCTCCAACGGGCGGGGGTGCGCGACGTGCTGCTCGTGACGGGCAAGCAGCACGCGGGAGACTTCATCGACCTGCTCGGCGACGGTCGCGTCAGCGCGCGCGCCGGCGGCGAGCAGCTCTTCGATCTCGACCTGACGTACAAGGTCCAGGTGGAGCCGGGCGGCATCGCGCAGGTGGTGGGCATGGCGCAGGACTTCGCAGCGGGGGACGGGCTGGTCGTCTGTCTCGGCGACAACATCTTCGAGCACGCGCACGCCGACGCCATCCGGGGCTGGGCCGGCGCCGGCAAGGGCGCGCTCGTGTTCGTCAAGGAGGTCCCTGACCCGGAGAACTTCGGCGTCGTCGTGTACGACGGCGGCGGCCGCGTCACCGATGTCGTGGAGAAGGCCGGCCGGGTCGACACGCGCTACGACCGACCGCCGACCGCCGATGCCGTCGTGGGCCTCTACTGCTACCCGCCCGACGTGTACGACCTCATCGCAGGCCTGGAGCCCTCCAGCCGGGGCGAGTTGGAGATCACGGACGTCAACCGCTTCTACGCAGAGCAGGGCCGTCTGGAAGTGCAGCGGGTGGAGGGCTGGTGGCACGACGGCGGAAAGCACTGGCACGATCTCGCGGAGGTGGGACGGCTGATCGAGACGACCGGGGCCAACAAGTGATCGAGGGCGTCCAGGTCATACCTCTACGGCGGTTCGCGGACGAGCGCGGCTGGTTCATGGAGCTGCGTCGCGAGAGCTGGCTGCCCAAGCGCACCGTGCAGACGAACATCGTCTTCTCACGCCGCGGCGTGATCCGCGGCTTGCATTACCACGAGCGCGGCCAGGACGACCTGTTCGCGTGCCTGGAAGGCACCGCGCGCGTGGTGGTGCTCGATCGGGAAACCGGCGAGACGTTCACGGCCGACATCGGTGGCGACAACCCGGTCGCCGTCTACATTCCGGGCCACTATGCCCACGGCTACGAGGCTCTCACCGACGTCGTGTTCTGCTACCAGGTCACCGAGGAGTACGACCCCGCCGATCCGGACGAGCACGGCATTCCCTGGGACGACCCGCGCGTCAAGCGGCTATGGAGCACAACATCGCCCATCCTGTCGGAACGGGACGCGTCCGTCGCCGCGTCCTCGTAACCGGCGCCGGCGGCCAGCTCGGCCGGGCGCTCGCGGAGGCATTCGCGGACGACGACGTGGTGGCGCTGCGCCACGAGGACTGGGACGTCCGCGAGCCGTACCGCGGGGACATTCCCGCAAACCTGGTCCTGCACGCCGCGGCCTGGACCGACGTGGACGGCGCAGAGGGCGACCCCGAGGGCGCCGCTGCGGTGAACGTCGAGGGCACGCGCAAAGTCGCCGCGCTCGGCGCGCCGCTCGTGTACTTCTCGACCGACTATGTCTTCGACGGAGAGAAGCGGGCCCCGTACGTCGAATCGGACAAGCCGCGTCCGCTGTCCGCCTATGCGCGCACGAAGCTCGAGGGCGAGCTGGCCGCCGGGGATGCGTGGATCGCGCGGTCGTCGTGGCTCTTCGGCTCTACCGGGCACAACTTCGTCCGCACGATGCTGCGCCTGGGAGCCGAGCGCGACGAGGTGCGGGTCGTAGACGACCAGGTCGGCTGTCCCACGTATGTCGCACACCTGGCGGAGGCAACCCGGAGCGTCGTCGGGCTCGAACGGGGGGTCTGGCATCTCGCGGCGGATGGGGAGTGCACGTGGGCGCAGTTCGCCACCGCGATCTTCGAGGAGTCCGGTCTGAGCTGTCGCGTCGTGCCGATCACGGCAGAGGAGTACGGGGCGCCTGCCGCACGCCCGGCGTACTCGGTGCTGCGCAGCGAGCGTCCAGGCGCCCCGCGCCTTCCGCATTGGCGCGACGGGTTGCGAGAGTGCCTCGAGCGTCTTCGGGCACCGCTGGTTGTCGAGCGGTGAGCGAGGTGGGCCTGGGTCAGGCGGCTGCGGTGTCGGCGGTTTTTTCAGCCGACTGCTTTCGGCGCTCCAGCACGTGCTTGAACGCTTGCACGACGACCGGGTCGAACTGGGTTCCCGCGCAGCGCTCCAGCTCCGCGAGCGCTTCGTCGTCCGACATGCGCCTGGAGTACGGCCGAGCTGAGACCATCGCGTCGAAGGCGTCGCAGACGAAGATGACGCGCGCGCCCAACGCGATGTCGGTGCCTGCAATGCCGTCGGGGTAACCGCGGCCGTCGAACCGCTCGTGGCTGTGCCGGACGAGCTCGCCTGCGCTCGCGAGCGCAGGCGCGGCCTGCAGAATCTTCTCGCCGATGGTCGTGTGGCGGTGGACGAACTCCCACTCGTCGCTGTCGAGCGCGCCGGGCTTGTGAAGAATCGCGTCAGGGACGGCCATCTTGCCGACGTCGTGGAGCGCGGCCGCGACCTTCAGCTCCTCGAGGTCGCTGCCGGTCATCTCGAGCTCACGCGCGACGGCGGTGGCCAGCTCCGCCACGCCGGCGAGGTGCTCGCTGAGCTCCGGGTGGCGTGCGGCCAGCGCGTGCACGAGCACGTTGCTCGACTGCTCGCGCGCCGAGCCGAGGCGGGCATGCTTGTTCGCGTACAGCCGCGTGTCGGCCAGCCGCATGAGCGTGGTGGCGTCCGTGCTCTCATCCGGGGTGATTACCCAGCCGTACGCGGATGAGATGGAGAAGCCGTCGCCGGTCTCGGCCAGCGCAGCGGCACCGGTCTCGGCGAGCAGCTCGCCCGGCTCGCCAGCGATGTCGGCGAACAGGCAGAACTCGTCGCCGCCCATGCGATAGGCCTCGCCGCGGCCCCCTGCGTACGAGGCGAGGTTCCGCCCGAGACGAGCGAGCAGTGAGTCTCCGGCCGGGTGGCCGAAGGTGTCGTTGTAATGCTTGAAGCCGTTCAGGTCGAAGAGGACGAGCACGCGTCGCCGACTGGGCTCCGCGTCCAGGTCCAGTACCAGCTTGCGCCGGTTGCCCAGACCTGTCAGCGGGTCCGTGAGGGCTTCGTAGCGGCTTTTCGCCAGCATGGTGAGGTTCTCGCGGAAGGTGAGCGCGAGGCGACCGATGATTCCTACGAGCGCGGCCGTGGCGAGCACGAGGGCCAGCGTGTTGACCCGCGTGAAGTGGTCATAGACGAGGATGCCGAGCCCAATGGCGGCAAAGACGATGGGAGGCACCAGCACCCACCAGCCGTCGAGGCGCGCGCCGAGCGCCCGGCCGCTCGGCTGCCATGCGGCCCAGCCCAGCAGGAGCGTGCCGCCCAGCCAGCCCAGATCGACCGGGGTTCCCGCGGCGTAGGTGCCGACGGCGGTCTGGTAGAGGAACAGGCAGTCGCTGACCGAGAAGACGAGCAGGCCGAGCGCGAAGAGCGTCCACGCACGGTCGGAGCGCCACCCGGCTGCTGCCAGCACACCGATCACAAGCGCGATGAGCAGCAGATCGGCGAGCGGATAACTGAGGTTGGTTGCCACGACGGAGGCGCGCTCACCGCCCGTCGCATCGAGGATCACGCCGAAGACAAGCGCCGCGCCCAGGGAGGCGACGGCGAGTGCGCCCAGCAGGCCGTCGAGCCAGAAGCTGGCCCGGAAGCCGCTCACTCTCGCGCGGGCGAGCAGCACGAGGGCGACGTACGCCGGCGGGTAGAGCGCCAGCCAGAAGGCGTCGGCGATCGAGGGGAATGGAGGCTCCTCGAGCTCGACGAGGTAGTGCGTCCAGTACATGTCGCCGATCGCCCACGCGACGATGCCGAGCCCGAGCAGCAGCCACGGCAGACGACGCGGCCCCGAGGCCAGTCCGCGTGCAAGGCACACGAGCCCACAAGCCAGCACCAGGCCGTCGTACGCCCAGGCGTCGACGAAGCTGTCGGCACGCGCGTTGCCCAGCCCCACCGTGTAAGCGATCAGGACCACCCCGAACCCGGTGGTCAGAATGAGCAGAGCCAGGCCGGCGAGCCGGTTGCCCGCAAAGCGAGTCACGAGCGCAAGCATCGGCGTCAGACCGCCGCCGCTTGAGTGCCGCGTTTAACTCTGGCTGGAGTGTCGCCGCCGTTCTACCTCGGCCAGGATCCCCTCCTGTCCGCGGTCCATCGCCCAGAAATGGTTCTTCCGAAAGAGGGGACGAAGAAGCGGTGTCAAGTTCCTGACCAGGGGTTTCTCGACGACTGGGCGCCAGTCGAGCTGGGCCTGAGTACCGCCCTCAACCGGCTCGATCGTCCATTCGCCGCCGCCGCCGAAGTCGCCCGAGACAACCATGCGAAGGCGCCGGGGCCGTTCCGTCTCGACCATCTCGGACTGGTAGCGCAGCTTGTACGGCAGGAAGCCCTTCGTGACGACGGACGCGCGTTGGCCGGGGCGCGGCGGCCCGGCGTCGCCGGTGGCCTCGAGAAAGACACGGCCCCACCAGCGGGGGTACGACGGCGGGTCGCCGATCACGTCGTAGACCTCCTCGGGCGAGGCCCCTGGCACGAACCATGTGTCGACGAATTGGTACTCGGCGCCCATCAACGCCATCTTCGCGCGGACGTGCAATGCGGTTCAAGTCGGTCGCCGCGCGCTCCTGCGCCTTGGGCCGGACCCTGCTGCTTCTGTGAGGGTCGGTCCCCGACGCGCGGGCGCGCGGTTGGCGCACGAGTGGGGTGGTCGGCGGGCGTGGCGTGGTGGAGGGGACAGACCCTCGGTTGGCTGCCTGCGGGTTGCGACCACGCTCGTCGTGCGAACGCGTTCGCCGCGCGCTCCGGCGCGTTCGCCGGACTGGCTGCTTCTGTGAGGGTCAGTCCCCAACGCTTGGGCGCGCGGTTGGCGTTAGGGGCGAGGTTGCTGGCGGGCGTGGGTTACTGGGGGGACAGACCCTCGGTTGGCTGCCTACGGGTTGCAACCACGCTCGTAGTGCCGACGCTCACGCCACGCGCGCCGGCGCCGGGGCGGGCCAATTGCCTCTGCCTGTTGGTAGCGACCAACCTCGTTGTGCAGGGACTGTCCCCGCACGGGGACTGTCCCGTCAGCTTTCGACCCTCAATGGCAAAACCACACGGCGCTGCCGTGTGCCGGTGCTCAACGCCAAGCAGTTTCCTCGACCGGGGCGCGCTCCTTGAGCGGTTCCCACCAGGCGCGGTTGTCCTGGTACCACTCGACTGTCTCGCGCAGGCCGCGGTCGAATGGGATCTCGGGTTGCCAGCCGAGCTCCCTGCGGATCTTGGACGAGTCGAGCAGGTAGCGGCGGTCGTGGCCGGGCCGGTCGCGCACGATCGTCTTGAGATCAGGCGGCTTGCCGGTCAGCTCCAGCACACGGTCGGCAATCTCCTCGATGGATGCCTCCACGCCGGAGCCGACGTTGTAGGTCTCGCCCTGGCGTCCGTTCAGGACTGCGAGCTCGATGGCGTGGCAGTGATCCAGCACGTGCAGCCACTCGCGGCGGTTCTGCGTCGACTTGTACATCGGCAGGGGCAGGTCGTCGAGCGCGTTGGTGACGAAGAGCGGGATCACCTTCTCCGGGAACTGGAACGGCCCGTAGTTGTTGGAGCAGTTCGTGATCGTCGTGGGCAGGTCGAACGTCTCTTGATAGGCGCGGACATAGTGGTCGGCCGCAGCCTTGGAAGCGTTGTACGGCGTGCGGGGCCGGTAGGGAGTTTCCTCAGTGAAGACCTCGCTCGAGTCGAGCGGCAGGTCGCCGTAGACCTCACACGTGGAGATGTGGTGGAAGCGCTGCACACCTGCCCGGCGCGCCGCCTCGAGCAGCAGCTGCGTGCCGAGCACATTTGTGCGCGCGAAGACCCCGGGATCGAGGACGGCGAGACTGTTGTGCGACTCGGCGGCGAAGTTGACGACGACGTCGATGCTGTGCTCGGTGAGTACATGCAGGGCGAGGTCGAAGTCCGCGATGTCGCCTTGCACGAAGGCGATCTCGCCCTCGGCGTCCTGCAGGTTGGCCCGATTGCCCGCGTACGTCAGCAGGTCGTACGCGACCAGGCCGTCCTCGGGATGTCGCTCGCGCCAGTAACGCACGAAGTTCGAGCCGATGAACCCGGCAGCACCGGTGACGAGGAGGCGCACGGAGGACATCCTAAGGGGCTTACTCGTCGCCGCCTTCGCCGCGGCCATCCGCCTCGCATTGTGCGCGCGCCTCGTCGAACTCGCCGCGGGAGCCCTGGATTCGCTCGGACCGCCGGATGTACTTCAGGCCTTGCTTGCAATCCCCGAGCGCGATGAGCGACGCGCCGAGGTCGTAAAGCGCGTAGCCCTCGTACAGCTCGCCCGTGCCGCCGAGGTGCTCGAGTGCCTCCTCGGCCTTCGCGGCGGCCGCTTCGTAGTCTCCGGCCGCCAGCAATGCGGTGGCTTCGTCCGTTAGCCGGATGCCCTCGTCGATCGATCCACCGCCCACCTGCGGAGCCGTGGTGGGTGCCGTGGTGACGGTCACTTCGGTGCGTACCGTGGTGCCGGGCTCGGTGACGGTCACGCTCCTGACGCGCGTGGACGGCTGGGCGAGCTCGTCTCCGTCCGCCAGCATGGCCGCCAGCAATGCACCCCCCGCGAGGGCTCCGGCGAGCAGCGCCGCCAGGGCCACCCAGCGCCACGGTGTGC
>DAITAO010000120.1:0-6640 GCA_036824245.1 Gaiellaceae bacterium
TCGCCTCGTTCATGGCCGTGGAGGTGGTTGCCGGCGTGCTCGCGGACTCACTCGCGCTGCTTGCGGACGCCGGGCACATGCTCGCCGACGCGGCCAGCCTGGCGCTGGCGCTCTTCGCCGTCCGGATCGCGGCGACTCCGGCCACGCCGCAGCGCAGCTTCGGGTTGCGCCGCGCCGAGATCCTCGCCGCGCTCGCCAACGGCGTCGCGCTCGTCGCGATCTCGCTCTGGATCTTCGTGGAGGCCGCGGGACGATTTCGCGACCCGCCGGAGCCGCTGGGCGGCTGGATGCTTGGCGTCGGCTTCCTCGGGCTGGCTGTCAACGTCGGCGCCGCCGCCGTGCTCGCGCGCGGTCGGGCCGGGAGCCTGAACGTGCAGGCCGCCTACCGGCATGTGCTGGCCGACCTGGCAGGCTCACTGGGCGTGGTCGCCGCCGGAGCGGTCGTGCTGGCGACCGGCTGGGGCTACGCCGACCCGCTCGTGGCCGTCGCCATAGGCCTGCTCGTGCTTGCCAGCTCGTGGGGTGTCCTGCGCGACTCGATCGGCGTGCTGCTCGAGGCGACGCCGCGCGGCATCGATGCCCGCGAGGTGGGCGGGGCCATGGCGGCCCACGCAGGCGTGCACGAGGTGCACGACCTGCACATCTGGACGATCACGAGCGGCTTCCCCGCATTGTCCGCGCACGTGCTCGTTGACCCCGGCGTGGACTGCCACGCCCTACGTCGTGAGCTCGAAGGCGTGCTCGCCGAGCGCTTCTCGCTCACCCACACGACGCTGCAGGTGGAGCACGTCGGCGAGAGCGCCCCCACCGTCACGCTCGGCGAGCCGTACCGCCGGAAAGGGCCGCTCGAGGGTGACTGAGCTAGGGTCCGGCGCCGTTGTCCTCGCTACGTGGAAAGACCGCCATCGTCACGGGCGCTTCGAGTGGAATCGGCGCGGCGACGGCGCGTACGCTGACTGCGGAGGGCGTGACCGTCGCTGCCGGCGCGCGGCGGGTCGACAGGCTCCAGGAGCTCGGCGACGCCGTCGTCGCCCTGCGCCTCGACGTAACCGACCCGGACAGCTGCGCCGAGTTCGCTGAGCAGGCGGTTTCGGCGCTCGGCGGCCTCGACATCCTCGTCAACAACGCCGGCCTGGCGCTTGGTCGCGACCCGTTCACGGAAAGCAACGAGGAAGACGAGCGCACGGTGCTCGAGACGAACGTGAACGCCGTCCTGCGCCTGACTCGCCTCTGCCTGCCGCACCTGCGCGACGGCGGCCACATCGTCAATCTCGGCTCGATCGCGGGCCGCCAGGCCTACCCGAACGGTGCGGTCTACGTGACCTCCAAGTTCGCCGTGCGCGGGTTCACGTACGCACTGCGCGAGGATCTCTTGGGCCGGCCCATCCGGGTGACGCTCGTCGATCCCGGGCTGGTCGAGACCGACTTCTCGAGCGTGCGCTTCCGCGGTGACACCGACACGGCGAAGGCGGTCTACGCCGGTGTCGAGGCGATCACGCCAGACGAGATCGCGGACTGCATCCTGTTCGCGCTCACGCGGCCCGCGCACGTCAACGTCGACGAGATCGTCGTCAAGGCGCTCGCGCAGTCGAGCGGGGCCAGGATCCTCCGGTCGGAGAATCCTTCCTAGCCTCGTCGCGGGGAAGACGGCGTGGCAATCACCATCCTCGAAGGCTCGACGTTCTGTATCTGCGACGAGCGTGGAGACATCAGCGCGCCCACCGACGGTCTCTTCGCGAGCGACACCCGCTTCCTCTCGCGCTTCCGGTTGACCGTAAACGGCGAGCGCCCCATGCTGCTCTCGCACGGCAAGGTCGAGTACTTCTCCGCCGCGTTCTACCTTCGAAACCCGCTGGCCGGTGGGCTGGCGCAGGACGAGCTGGCCGTGACCCGCGAGCGCTTCGTCGGCGAGGGGATGCAGGATCGGATACTCGTCCAGAACCTGACGACGAACGAGCTGACCGTGGAGCTCGCCATCGAAGTCGCCTGCGATTTCGCCGACATCTTCGCCGTCAAGCAGTACGACTTCGCCTTCGGCGATCCCGAGCGAGCGGCGCCGTTGCCGCCGCCGGCCGACATCACGTACGACGCCGAGCAGAGGCAATTCGTGCTCGAGGACTCTGCGGACATCGCGGCCTCGACCCAGCTCATCTTCTCGCGCCCGGGGGTGGCGGAGGGCGGCACCATGCGGTTTCCGATCACGCTGGAGCCGCGCGGACGGTGGGATGTGCGCGTCGACGTCGTCGTCTCCCTCGAGCACCAGCGACTGGCGCCGAACGTCGCCGAGCGCCACTTCGGCGAGGAGCTCGCACGGGTGCGCGACTCGCTCTCGGCATGGCAGCTGCGCGTGCCGCAGCTGCGGGCCTCCTGGGACGACCTCGACAGCTGCTTCGGACGCTCCGTCTCGGACCTGGCCGCGCTACGGATGCGTAGCGGCGGTGGCATGGCCAAGCTGCCGGCCGCCGGCATGCCGTGGTTCATGACCGTCTTCGGCCGGGACACGATCGTGACGTGCCTTCAGACCCTGCTCTTCGGCCCCGATCTCGCCCGCGGGGCGCTGGAGTCGCTGGCGGAGCTGCAGGCGACGGAAGACAACCCGGAGCTCGATGCCGAGCCGGGCAAGATCGTGCACGAGGTGCGGCGCGGCAAGGCGGCGGTGAACTGGTTCCACTCCTACTACGGGACGATCGACGCCACGCCCCTCTACCTGATTCTGCTCTCGGAGGTGTGGCGGTGGACGGACGACGCTGCGCTCGTGCGTGGCTTGCACGAGCCGGCCCTGCGCGCGCTGGAGTGGATCAACCGCTACGGCGATCGGGACGGCGACGGGTTTCTCGAGTACCAGCGGCGCGGCAACGGGCTCGAGAACCAGTCGTGGAAGGACTCGTGGGATTCTCAGCGCTTCGCGGATGGAACGCTCGCGCACACGCCGATCGCGCCGTGCGAGGTACAGGGTTACGTGTACGACGCCAAGCTGCGGGTCGCGGAGCTGGCGCGCGCGGTGTGGCGCGACCGGGAGCTCGCCGATCAGCTCGAGGCCGAGGCGGCGACGTTGCAGTTCCGCTTCGACGAGGCCTTCTGGATCGAGGAGCGAGGCGGCTACTACGCGCTCGCGCTGGACGGCGACAAGCGTCCCGTGGACGCGCTCTGCTCCAACATCGGCCACCTCTTGTGGAGCGGCATCGTGTTGCCCCAGCGCGTTGACGCGGTCGTCGACCGTCTCATGGGCGAGCAGCTCTGGTCCGGGTGGGGCGTCCGGACGATGTCCGCCGCCGACGCCGCGTACAACCCGATCTCGTACCACAACGGCTCCGTCTGGCCACACGACAACTCGCTGATCGCGGCCGGGCTGGCGCGCTACCGCCGCTGGCCCGAGGCGCAGCGCATCGTGCGACGCACCATCGGCGTCTCACGCCACTTCGATCACCAGCTGCCCGAGGTCTTCGCCGGCTTCGCGCGGGCTGAGACGTCGTTTCCGATCGCCTACCCGACCGCCGCGCGGCCCCAGGCCTGGGCGGCCGGCACGCCGGTGCTGTTGCTGCAGACCCTGCTCGGCATCTCGCCCGACCGCGAGCATCAGACGCTCGAGACGGCGGCTCCGGAGGAGCTGCCCTCGTGGGCGGGGTCGCTCCGCCTCTCAGGCGTGCGCGCGTTCGACCGGCCGTGGACCGTGACGCTCGAAAATGGCCACGTGCAGGTGACCGACGGGTGAAAATCGCCCTGATTGCCCCGGTGTGGTTCCCGGTGCCTCCGCCCGGCTACGGCGGCATCGAGCTGGTCGTCTCACTGCTTGCCGACGGGCTGGTCAAGGCCGGACATGACGTGACGCTCTTCGCCTCCGGCGACTCGCACACTTCAGCGACGCTCGCGTCGACCTTCCCCGAGGCCCCGAGCGCCTCGATCGGCATGACCGAGCCGGAGCTCCGACACGCGCTCGCCTGCTACTCGCGCGCGGGTGACTTCGACGTCATCAACGACCACTCCGGGCCTTTGTCGGCCGCGCTGGGCGGCAATGTCTCGACTCCGGTCGTCCACACCGCGCACGGGCCGCTCGACGGCGCTGCCGGCATGCTCTACGAGCAGCTCGGGCTCGTGGCGCCCGGTGTGGGACTGATCTCGATCTCCGAGAACCAGCGGCGCCCGCGCCCGGACCTGAACTGGATCGCGACGGTGCCGAACGCGCTCGACCTGTCGCTCTACCCGGCCAAGCCGCATCCCGGCGAGTACCTGCTGTTCCTGGGCCGCATGAGCCCTGACAAGGGCTGCCATCGTGCCGTAGCGGTGGCGATGGAGGCGGGCCTGCCGCTCAGGATCGCCGGGAAGAAGCGCGAGCCCAGCGAGCTCGAGTACTTCTCGGAGTTCGTCGAGCCGCACCTCGGAAGCCACGACATCGAGTATCTCGGCGAGGTGACCCACGGGAAGAAGGTCGAGTTGATCCAGGACGCGCGGGCCACGCTCTTCCCGATCGACTGGGAGGAGCCGTTCGGTCTGGTGATGATCGAGTCGATGGCGTGCGGCACGCCGGTCATCGCCACCCGTCACGGGGCCGTGCCGGAGGTGATCGAGCACGGCGTCTCGGGCATCATCGTCGAGCACTATCGGGACATGCCGGCCGCGCTGGAAGCATCTGATGCCCTCGACCCGCACGAGCTGCGCCGCTACGTCGAGCAGCGTTTCTCGCAGGAGCGCATGGTGGACGATTACGTGGCCGCCTACCAGAGCCTGATCGCGTAACCACCTGCCTTGGCCCGCCCGGCCGAGCGCGTAGCGTCCCGGCGTGCGGCTGCGCTCCTCCTACGACCGCGAGATTCTCAAGCTCTCCACACTCGCGCTCGGCTCGCTAGCCGCCGAGCCCCTCTACCTGCTGGTCGATACGGCCATCGTCGGGCATCTGGGGCGCTCGCAGCTCGCGGCGCTCGGGCTGTCGGCGATCGTGCTCGGCGGCCTGTTCGCGATCTTCAACTTTCTGACCTACGGCACGACGGCACAGGTGGCCCGTGCCTCGGGCGCGGGACACCTGGAGACGGCACGGCGGCTCGGCATGCAGGCGGTGTGGCTGTCGCTGGCGGCCGGCTGTGCGCTCGCCGCCGTGCTCGCGCTGCTCGCCGAGCCGGTCATGGCCGCCATGGGCGCCGACGGGCAGACCGCTGACTACGCCGTCCTCTACACCCGCATCGCGGCCATCGGGCTGCCCTTCGCGTTCGTGGCGCGCGGCGCCGAGGGATACCTGCGCGGCGTCTCCGACCTACGCACCCCGCTTGTCATCTTCGTCGTCGCCAACGCGGCGAACGTCGTGCTCGAGGTGCTGTTCGTGTACGGGTTCGGCTGGGGAATCGCCGGGTCGGCCTGGGGCACCGCGCTCGCGCAGGCGGGGATGGGGATCGCCTTCGCGTGGCGGCTGCTGCCCGCGGCGCGTGGAGCTCTCGCCGTCGACTTCGCGCTCATGCGCCGGCTGCTCGAACTGGGCCGGCACATCTTCGTGCGCACGACCGCGCTCTACGCGGCGTTCGTCATGGCGGGAGCCGTAGCGGCCCGCTTCGGGGACGCGTCGGTGGCGGCGCACCAGGTGGCGTTCCAGCTGTGGGGATTCCTCGCGCTGGTGCTGGATGCGGTGGCGATCGCCGGGCAGGTGATCGTCGGACGGAGGCTGGGTGCCGGTGACGACGAGGGCGCCTACGCGGCGAGCGTGCGCATGGTCGCCATGTCGACGCTTCTCGGGGGCGCGTTTGCCGTGGTCATGCTGGCGCTCGTGGGTGTGCTGCCGCACGTCTTCACGAGCGACGGCGCCGTGCTCGAGCGTGCGGAGGCCGTCTGGCCGCTCTTCGCGCTCATGCAGCCGCTGAACGGAGCAGTCTTCGCCCTGGACGGGATCCTGATCGGAGCCGGGGACGGCCGTTACCTGATGTGGTCGATGGTGGCCGCCGGTCTAGCCTCGAGCGCGGTTGCCGCCGCCGCGCTCGCCCTGGACTGGGGCCTCGTGGGGGTATGGGCGGCCCTGCTCGTCCTGATCGCCGTCCGGCTCGTTCTGATGGGCGCCCGTTTCGTGGGTAGGCGCTGGCTTGTCGTGGGCTGGGCCTAGCAGGACGTCGTAGTCTGGGAGTCAGCCGACCCTGTGGAGAAACCGACTCTGATTCGTCACACAACCAGGGACAGTCCCTGGTGGTGTCCGCTGCAGACGTGTGTGGGTGAATCGTTGCTGTTCGGGCACGCCTCCCCCTGTTGGGGGATAGCGCCGCCTGATCCGGCGTCGCAGGGTTAGAACACCCTCAATCTCCACTGCGGTCTATGACTTCCCTCACCTACGACGCGGCTCTGGCGGACCGGCGCTCGGTTGGCGGCTGGCAAGCAGCCTGCCTCGGGCTTCTGTTGGCACTGCCGATCCCGGCGCTCGCTGCCAGCGGCCTCAACTTGCCGCTTCCGTCCGCCGTCTACCGGCTGGCCCTCTCGTTCGCGGAGACGGCGCAACAGCTGTCGACGCGAGTGAGCAGCTCCGAGCTGTCCGCGCTCGGTCCCACGGGCAAGATCGTCTCGACGCCCGAGGAGGTGGCCGCCGGTGGATCCGCCCAGCTGACTGCAGCCGGCGAGCGCGACGCCGCCGCTGCGGGCGCCAGCCCGCGAGCGGACACCGCGCGTCCGGCAC
>DAITAO010000001.1:0-35423 GCA_036824245.1 Gaiellaceae bacterium
GAGATGTAGCGGCGCTCGCGGGTGTCCACCTTGATCCGCTCGCCGACGTTGACGAAGAGCGGCACCTGAACAATCGCCCCGGTCTCCAGCTTCGCGGGCTTCGTCACGTTGGAGACCGTGTCGCCCTTGACGCCGGGCTCCGTCTCCACGACCTGGAGCTCGACCGAGGTGGGGAGCTGCAGGCCGGAGGGCTTGCCGTCGACAGTCAGCACCTGGACGGAAGCCGACGGCTGCATGAAGTCGAGCGCGTCGGCGACGGTATCCCGTGCGAGATTGAACTGCTCGTAAGTCTCGGTGTCCATGAAGACGACGTCGTCGCCGGCGTCGTAGAGGTACTGCACGTCCTTGACCGCGGTGTGGATGCGCGAGAACTTCTCGCCGGCGCGGAACGTCTTCTCGACGACGGCGCCTGAGTCGATGTTCTTGACCTTCGTGCGCACGAACGCGCCGCCCTTGCCCGGCTTCACGTGCTGGAACTCGACGATTCGCCAGACGCCGCCGTCCAGCTCGATGTGCATGCCGTTGCGGAACTGGCTCGTGTTGACCGTCTCTGCCACGGCGGTCGAGTGTAGCGCGCACCTGCATTGGACTTGGTGGCGCTGACTGACGCGTTACCCGACGGTCACGAGCTCCTTCGTGAACGAGGTGAGCACCTCGGCGCCGCCCTCGCGCACGACGACGAGGTCCTCGATGCGCACCCCGCCGCGGCCCGGCAGGTAGACGCCCGGCTCGACCGAGGTCACGTTGGCCGCGACGAGCGTCTCGGCGGACTCGGGCGACAGGCGAGGCAGCTCGTGGACGTCCAGGCCGACGCCGTGCCCGAGCCCGTGGCCGAAGTGCTCGCCGTGGCCTGCCTGCTCGATCAGATCCCGCGCGGTGCGATCCGCCTCGACGCCCGTGCGGCCCGGCCGGACACCCTCCAGCCCCGCCAGCTCCGCACGAAGGCAGACGTCGTACGCCTCCTGCAGGTCGTCCGGCAACGGTCCTGCGGCGAACGTCCGCGTGCAGTCCGAGCAGTAGCCGTCGAGAATCGCCCCGGCGTCCACGATCACCGTCTGTCCCCTCTCGACCGGGCGGTCGCCGGGCCTCGTATGGGGGTTGGCGCCGTTGGCGCCTGCCGCGACGATCACCGGAAACGCCGTCGCCTCTGCACCGAGCTCGTGCAGGGTCGACTCCATGCGCCAGGCGAGCTCGCGTTCCGTTCGGCCGATGACCGGCTCCTGCGCGAAGCGCTCGAACGCGGCATTCGTCAACTCGGTGGCGCGGCGAACCGCCTCGATCTCGTCTTCCTCCTTGACTGCGCGCAGCCCTCTGACGAGGTCATGCGTCGGAACGAGATCGAGGCCACCCGCGCGAAGCGACTCGTAGTCGGCGTACGAGAGCGTCTCCGCCTCGAAGGCGACACGGCCGGAGAGGCGCTCGACGAGGTCGGCGACGAGCGAGCGCCTGGTGATCTCGAACTCGACGCCCGGAACCTGCCGGCCGGCTTCGGCATAGCGGAAGTCGGCGAAGAGCCTCACTCGTGCCGGCTCGATGAGGGCGGCCGTGTTCGTGCTGCGGAATCCCGTCAGGTAGCGGACGTTGACCGTGTTCGTGACGAGGAGCGGCGCGTCGACCGCCGCCCGCACTTGCTCGACGCGTCCGTTCACTCGCGCTCCACGATGAAAACCAGGGCCTCGCGGTAGCCGTCCGGCCCCTTACCGACGACGCGGTGGGCGGCGAGGCCGTCCAGCACCGAGTGGTGCCGCCACTGCTCGCGCTCGTAGATGTTCGAGAGATGCACCTCGACGACCGGCTTGCCGGCGTACTCGAGCGCATCGCGGATCGCCCAGCTGTAGTGCGTCCACGCTCCGGCGTTCACCACCAGGCCGTCCACGCCGTCTATGGCGTCGTGGCACCACTCGACGAACTCACCCTCGTGGTTCGTCTGCCGGCAGCGCACCTTGCACTTGAGCTCGGCAGCCCAGGCATAGATCTGCGTTTCGAGCTCGTCGAGGCCGAGGCCGCCGTACATCGCCGGGTCGCGGCGGCCCAGCACGTCGAGGTTGACCCCGTTCAGCACGTCGATGCGCACGGCGGCGAGCCTACCCGGCGATCAGCGCGTCGAGCGCGGAGTGCACGTCTTCGACGGGCACGGCATCGGTCACGAGCGGCCGGCCCGGCGACTCGAGCAGCACGAGCCGCAGACGCTTGTCGCGCACCTTCTTGTCGCGCATGAGCGCCGCGCGCGCCCGCTCCCGGTCCACGTGCACAGGCTGCGGGCGAAGCACGCTCTCCACATCGTCCGTGGGCAGGCCGGAAAGGCGCAGTGCCGCAAGCAGGCCGAGCGCGACGGCATCGCCGTGCGCCAATGTGTAGCCGCTGGCCGTCTCCAGCGCGTGTGCGAACGTGTGGCCGAGGTTGAGCTCGGCCCGCTCGCCCCGCTCCGTCGGGTCGCGCATGCAGACGGCCGTCTTGAACGCTGCGCAGCGCCGCACGAGCTCCGGCTCCGGCAGCTCCCAGAGACGCTCGCCCGCCAGCAGCCCTGTCTTGACCGCCTCGGCCAGGCCCGCACGCCGCTCGCTCTCGGGGAGTGTGGCGAGGACGGTCGGGTCGATCACCGTGCGCACGGGCCAATGGAACGCGCCGACGAGGTTCTTTCCCTGCGGGAGGTCGAGACCCGTCTTGCCCCCGATCGCCGCGTCGACCTGGCCGACCAGCGTCGTGGGCACGGCGACCCAGGGCACGCCGCGCAGGTGCGTGGCAGCGACGAATCCTGCACAGTCGGTCACGCACCCGCCGCCCAGCGCGAGGACGATGCCGTCGCGGCCGAGCGGTAGCGCAGCCCAGAGACGCTCCGCGATCACGAGCGTCTTGGCCTCCTCACCCGAGGGCAGCTCGTGGGAGGAGACGAGCCTTTCGCCGAGCGCGAGCTGCACGCCCGCGCCGTAGATGCCGGCCACGCGTTCGTCGCTGACGAGGCCGACCGGGCCCTTGCCGGGAACGAGCTCGCCGAGCCGCTCGAGAGAGCCTCCCGCGACGTGCACCGCACCGGCGGCCAGAACGACATCGGCGGCGTCACGTGCCACGGCGTCGGCGGCCTCGCCGTAGACCGGACCGCGCTCGGCGTGGAGAAGGCGGAACGCCGCCTCGTCACGCGCCAGCGGACGCCCGCCCTGCGCGGCGCGCGCCCAGGCTTCTTCGACGTCGACCTCGAGGAGCACGGTGAACGCGAACCGGTCTAGCCAGGTGCGGACGAGCGCGGACTCGACCGCTCCGCCGCCGAGGGCGATCACCGCCGGCGTCGCGTGCTCGAGCGCCCGCAGCACCACGTGCTCCTCGACAGCGCGAAACGACCCGTCCTCGAACAGCTCCTCGATCGAGCGGTGCGTCTCGTCGACCACGGCGTCGTCGGTATCTACGAAGGGGCGTCCGAGCTCGCGTGCGACCGCCGCGCCCACGGTCGTCTTGCCCGCGCCCATGAAGCCGACGAGCGCGACGTGGCGGTCTAACGCGGGGCCCACGGAATGCGTTCGCGGTAGGCGCGGTAAGCGGCGACGAAATCGGCGAGCGCGTCGCCGCCGAACTTCTCGCGCGCGGCACGCGCAAGCTCCCAGGCGACGGCGGCTTCGGCGACCACGGCCAGCGCCTCGACGGCGGCCACGTCGCTGCGCTCGACGAGCGCCTCGGCGGGCTCGCCCGTTTCCAGGTCGACGGAGCGGAGGGGTTGCATCAGGGTGGGCAGGGGCTTCATGGCCGCCCGAACGACGATGTCTTCCCCGTTCGTGACACCGCCCTCGAGCCCGCCTGCGCGGTTGGTCAGTCGCCCGAGGCCCGGGGCGATCTCGTCGTGTGACTCCGAGCCGCGCGCGGAGGCTAGTGCAAAGCCGCTTCCGATCTCGGCGCCCTTGACCGCCTGAATGCTCACGAGTGCTCCCGCGATGCGCCCGTCGAGCCGCTGGCCGCTCGTGGCGTAGGAACCTAGCCCGGGGAGCATCCCGGTGGCGCGCACTTCGACGAGGCCGCCGAGCGTGTCTCGATTCGCGCGCGCGTCGTCTACAGCTGCGCGGCGATCGGGCTCGTCCTCGGCCCCGCCGACCTCGAGAACGCTGCTCATCACGACTAAGCCGACCTCGGCGAGCAGCGCCTTCGCGACAGCACCCGCGGCGACCGTGATCGCCGTCCCGCGCGCGCTCGCGCGCTCGAGCGTGTTCCGCACATCGGCGTGGCCGAACTTGAGCGTCCCGGGGAGGTCGGCGTGACCAGGGCGCGGGACCGTGACCGGCTTCACACCCTTCCCGTGCGGCTCTCCGGCCGGCGGCCAGGGGCTCATCCCCCATGCCCAGTTCTCGTGGTCGCGGTTCCGCAAGACGAGCGCGAGCGGAGTTCCGATCGTGCGGCCGTGGCGCAGGCCGGCAAGCACCTCCACCTCGTCGCGCTCGATGCGCTGGCGCGGACTGCGCCCGTAGCCCTCTTGGCGGCGGCGCAACTCGCGGTCGATGGTCTCGCGTTCGAGGAGGAGGCCGGCGGGCAGGCCGGTGACGATGCCGACGAGCGCCGGGCCGTGCGACTCGCCGGCGGTCGTGAGCGTCAGGGCCACGGCCTAAGGCTACGGCCGCACCGCAGCCCGCATGACCTCGAGCGGCGCGGGCACGCCCGTCCAGAGCTCGAAGGCAGCGGCGCCCTGTGCGACCAGCACGTCCAGCCCGTCGAGCACACGGGCACCCGCAGCCCGCGCGGCAGCAGCGGTCGCGGACCCCGGGTAAGGGAGGTCGACGAGCGTCTGCCCCTGCCCCACCGAAACGACCACGTCGTCCCGCACCGGGGTCGCGTTGACGACCAGATCAGCGCCGGCGGGGTCGGGGGGCCACTCACCCTGTCTGGAGAAGACCCGCGCGTGCGGCAGGGCATGGGTGAACGCCGTGGCCGCGCCACCCGCGCCGACCACGACGGGACGCTCGGCCGTGAGACCCGCCAGGATGGCCGCGTCAGTCGTCCAGCCGGTCACACGATCACGCTCGACGACGAGCGTGTTCACCGAAGGGGCGTCCGTTTCGACGAGGGCTGCCATGGCCAGCTTGTGAGGCGCGGTCACGTTCGCGCCGGCGAAGCCGAGTGCGACCAGGCCACGCACCGCTGCCACGAGGGCCCCGGGCTCGACTCGCAGCGCCACATACGCCCAGCCGAGGCCGCGTGCGGCGAAGGCGGCGTTCTGCATGCGCGGGGACAGCGAGCCTGAGACAGGGTCGCCGATGAGCGCCACGAGCCGCGTCTCAGCGCCGAGCATTCGTCACGAACACGGCGCACACAGGCGCGAGTTGCCCGCATACGATCGCATTGGGGAGGAGGCTACGGGTACCTGGGCGCACGTCCTGCCGGGACATGTCGCACCCACGCATGTCAGCATCCGGGCGTGGCAACGCTGACGGGAATCTCGCCGGTGCTGCTCGTGTCCGACGTCGAGCGATCCGTTGCGTACTACGCCGATCGGCTCGGCTTTCGGTGCGAGGTGTTCGGCGATCCACCCGACTTCGCAACCGCGACACGTGACGAGGCGACCCTCTTGCTCGCGCTCTGCCGCGAGCCGGACCGCCTCGTGCCCAACTGGCGAATCGTCGACAATATGTGGAACGCATACATCCGCGTCGATGACGCCGAGGGCGTCTACGCCGAAGTACAGGAGCGTGGCGCGGCCATCGACTACACGATCTACGACGCCCCGCACGGCTTCCGAGAGTTCGGAGTGCAGGACCCTGACGGCCACGACATTGCGTTCGGACAGCCGCTCTAGCCTCTCAGGCACCCGATGATCCAGGCCGGCCGGGTCCTGCTCCGTCGAGCCACGCTGGGAGCGCTCGATGCCACGATCGTCGCTAGTTCTGCTCCGTGCACACTGCGTGACACGCAGAGAGCGGCATGACTGCGTCATGTTCTCACTGATCCCAGCAAACACCCGCGCCGCGTCAGCTCACCCGTCCGGCGACTAGAACCCGTGCACGCGCTGATACTCGAGGAACTCCGCCTCGCTGGCCGTGAAGAAGTGGTGCTGCCGGTCCGGCTTGCGCACGAAGTAGAGGTACCTGGTCTGCTTCGGATGAGCTGCCGCCTGCATTGACGCAAGGCCGGGGCTGGCGATCGGCCCGGGTGGCAGTCCGTAGTGGACACGCGTGTTGTAAGGATGCGGGTCGTCGAGCTGCGACTGCCGCAGGGACTCGGTCGGCGGCACGTCGAGGGCGTAACGGATCGTCGCGTCGATCCCGAGCCTGATGCGCGCGCGCAGCCGGTTGTAGATCACCGATGCCACGAGGGCGCGCTCCTCTGGCGCGACCACCTCCTTCTCGATCATCGAGGCGATGATCAGCACGTCGTAGGGCGTGAGGTTCCGCGAGCGCGCATAGCGCAGGTCGACCTTCGCCCAGTTGCGCTGGAACGCATCGAGCTGCTCCGCAACGAGCTGCTTGGACGTGGTGCGCGGCGTGAACTCGTACGTCGCGGGAAAGAGAAAGCCCTCGAGGGAGCGAGGCTTGCCGTCCCGGGCGAAGCGGCCGGGCAGGCGTGAGCGCTTCGTCAGGCGCAGATACTCACGCTCCGAGAGCCGCGTCGAGAGGTTGCGCTTGCGCCTGGCCAGCCCGTTCACTTCCGTGATCCGCTCGGCCATCTGCTCGCGGGTGAACCCCTCGGGAAACACGATCCTCAACGTCGGCAGCGGGGGCGCGACGGCCGTTGTCACATCGCCGTCGTCCCGGAGGTCGCGCAGGACGTCCACCCCGAGCCAGCCGAGCACGGCCATGGTGCCGCCGAGCAGCAGCAGCACGAGCATGCGGACAACGATCCTCATCCGCGCAGACCCCGGGACTCGCGCCACTCCAGATAGCCGCTCAGGAGGTAGGCGGCCGCGCGCGCGTCATCGGCTCCCGCTCCCGCCAGCTTCGTGGTGAACCGCTCGTCGTACGTGTCGATGGGCACGTCGACCGCTTCGCGCAAAGCAGCGAGAAAACGCTCGGTCTCGCGAGCCTGTTCCCCGATCTCGCCGGAGAGCGTCAGCGGCAGCCCCACGACCACGCGCTCCGCGCCCTCGCTGCGGACGAGGTCGGCGAGCCGCGCCAGCCCGGCCTCGCTCCCCGCCCGCTCCACCACTTCGAGCGGCCGCGCGACCGTCCCGGTGGGATCGGACACGGCGACGCCGGTGCGCGCGGGCCCATAGTCGAGCGCGAGCACCTTCACGGAACGGGCGATTCTACGGATAGGACCGGCGGTCCTACTTGAGCGCTGACAGGATCAGCTCCTCGGCGCGCGCGACCGCGTCCGGAAGCTTGTCCGGCTGCTTGCCGCCGGCGCGGGCCATGCCGGGCCGGCCGCCCCCACCTCCGCCGATGACCGCCGCCGCCTCCTTGATCAGCATGCTCGCATCGAGCCCGCGCTGCTCGAGCGAGCGGTCAAAGTTGAGCACCAGGTGCGCGTTCCCGTCCTCGCTCGAGCCGAGCACGACCGCCGCGGGCGCGTGCTTTTGCTTGAGCCGGTCCGAGAGCGCGAGCAGATCGTCTGCGCTCAAACCCTCCAGCGCGTTCGTCACGAGGTTGACGCCGCCGACTGCCTGCACCTTCGGAGGCGATGTTTCCGCGACCGGAAGTTCCGGCGCAGCTCTCGCGCTTCGCTTCTTGAGACGCTGCACCTCGGCCCGCAGCTCCTCCGCCTCGCGCGCGCGCGCATCGAGCAGCGCCCACGCCTCGCCGGAGGTGATCGCCTCGATGCGCCGCGTACCGGCACCCACCGACGACTCGCTCAGAATCACGAACGGACCGATCTCCGCTGTCGACCTCACATGTGTCCCGCCGCAGAGCTCGCGCGAGTAGTCGTCGATCTCCACGACCCGCACCTCGTCTCCGTACTTCTCGCCGAAGAGCATCATCGCGCCGAGCCTGCGTGCCTCCTCGAGCGTTGTGAAGTACGTGCGCACCGGCAGGTTCGCGAAGACCCGTTCGTTGACCCGCCGCTCGACCTCCTCACGCTGCTCGGGGGTCAGCCCTTCCGGATGCGTGAAGTCGAAGCGCAGCTTGTCAGGCCGCACCGCCGAGCCCGCCTGGCGCGCGTGCTCGCCGAGCACCTCCTGCAGCGCCTTGTGCAGGAGATGCGTGGCCGTGTGGTTCGCCATCGTCGGGAAGCGGACGCTCCACGGCACGACGGCCCGCACACGGTCGCCGGCCGAGAACCCCTCCCCGCGAAAGACGAGCACCTGGTCGCCGTCGAATCGATAGGCGGCCTCGAGCTCGGCACGCGCAGGGTTCGGAGGCGGGCCGTACGGCCCGTCGAGCTCGATGAACCCCTGGTCGGTGACCTGTCCGCCACCGTCCGGATAGAAAGGCGACTCGCGCAGCTTGGCGAGGAAGCGGCCCTCCTCCAGCTCCTCGAGTGCCCCGATCTGCGTGAGCACCTCGGTCTTCTCCCAGCCCACGAACTCGCTCGAGAAGTCTGCCTCGCGCGCGAACTCCGCAGCACGCGCGACTCCCTTTCCGGCACCGGCTCGGGAGATCTCGCGGTGCTGCGCCATGAGCGCGGTGAATTCCTCCTCGTTCACGGCCAGACCACGCTCGCGCGCAAGCTCCTTCGTGAGCTCGAACGGAAAGCCGTACGTCGTGGTGAGGTCGAATGCATCGCGCGCCGTTAGCTCGCCCTTCGCGGCTAGCTCCTCGAAAACCGTCATGCCGCGGGCCAGAGTCTCGGAGAAGCGCTGCTCCTCACCGGTGAGCACGTCGTGGATCTGATCCTGGCGCTCGCCCATCTCCGGGTACGCGTCGCTCATCTGCTCGATCACGACGTCGGACAGCCGCGCGAGGAATGGTGACTCGATACCGACCCGGTAGCCGTGCTGCACCGCCCGCCGGATCACGCGGCGCAGCACATAGCCGCGACCCTCGTTGGAGGGCAGGACGCCGTCGGCAACGAGAGCGGTCATGCCGCGCCCGTGGTCGGCGATCACGCGGTGTGCCTTCGTCGCGACCTCGTTGGCATCCCAGGCGACGCCGCTCTCGCTCTCGATCCAGTCCATGATCGTCTGGTAGCCGTCCGTCTCGTAGACGGACAGCTTGTTCTGGAGGACGCGCGCGGTGCGCTCGAGGCCCAGCCCCGTATCGACGTTCTGCTTCGGGAGCGGAGTCAGCGTGCCGTCGGGGTGCAGCTCGAACTCCATGAAGACGAGGTTCCAGAACTCGAGGAAGCGCTCGCAGCGCGCGCAGGCCGGAGCGCAATCCGGCTCGCCGCAGCCGTGCTCCTCGCCGAAGTCGTAGTAGATCTCGCTGTCGGGGCCGCAGGGCCCCGGCCCACCAACAGACCAGAAGTTCTCGACGCTCGGCAGCGCGACGATGCGCTCGGCGGGCATCCCGATCCGCTCCCACAGCTCGATGGCAGTCTCGTCGGGACCAAGTCCGAGCTCCGGGTCGCCCGCGTGCACCGTTATCCAGGTTCGGTCCCAGTCGACCCTGAGCTGCTCCTGAAGAAACTCGGTGGCGTACTCGATCGCGCCTTCCTTGAAGTACTGGCCGAACGAGAAGTTGCCGAGCATCTCGAAGAACGTCAGGTGGTGGCCGTCCAGCCCGACGTCGTCGATGTCCGGTGTGCGGAAGCATTTCTGCGCGGTCGTCGTCAGCGGCGCCGGCGGTGGCTCCCACCCCAGGAAGTACGGCATCTGCGGCTGCATGCCCGCCGTCGTGAGCAACGTCGAATGGTCATCCGCGCGCGGAACGAGCGGCCATGAGGGCAGCCGTTTGTGCCCCTTCGACTCGAAGAAGGAGAGGAATCCCTCGCGCAGCTCCGCCGTTGTCTTCACGGCAACGATTGTAGGCGCGCCCAGTGGTCGCGCTCGATGGCGCGCACCTCGAGGTCCAGCCCGCCCTCCGGCCAGAACACCCGGCGCCACGGCCCGATCCCGAGCCGCTCCATCACTGCGATGGACGCGGCGTTCTCCGGGTGCACGATGCTGACGACGCGCTCGACACCCAGCGTCCCGAATGCGTGCCCCAGCGCAGCCGCTCCACCCTCGGTCGCGTAGCCGCGTCCCCAGACGGCCGGGTCGAGGCCCCAGCCCACTTCGACGTGCTGTGGCCAGAGGCGGTGATGCGACAGCCCGAGGCGCCCGACGAAGCGGCGCGACTCGCGCTCCTCGACGGCCCAGAGCCCATAGCCGTGCTCCTCCCAGTGGCGCCGATAGCGAAGGAGTCCTGCGACCGCGTCATCCGGCGTCGCCAGTCGGCCACCGGGGGCCAGAAAACGCATGAAGCGCTCATCGCGACCGAGGCGGGCGATGTGCTCGACGTCGTCGTCATGCCAGAGCCGCAGGCGCAGGCGCGCCGTCTCGACCTCTTGCATCAGCCTGCTGCGCGGCGCGGCTCCGGTGCGGCATCTTCGTCCGCGGCGATCTCCTCGCGGATCTTCTCCAGCGAACGGCGGATGAGCCGCGACACGTGCATCTGAGAGATGCCGATTTGCTGCGCGATCTGCGACTGCGTGAGGCCCTCGAAGAACCGCAAGTGCAGGATCTTGCGCTCCCGCGCGTCGAGAATGCGGAAGCCGGGTGCGAGCAGGGCGCGGTCCTCGGAGACCTCGTACTGGTGCTCCTCGCTGCCGATCGACTCGAGCGGATCGAGGTCGCCGTCGTCGTCGCCCTGTGAGCCGCTCGCAGAGAGCGAGACGGAGCTGTAGGCGCGACCGGACTCGAGCGCCTCGAGCACAGCCTCTTCGTCGACGCCCGCTTCCTCGGCGATCTCGGCGATCGTGGGCGAACGCCCGAGTTGCACAGTCAGCTGCTCAACGAGTCGCGACAGCTGCACGGAGAGCTCTTGCAGTCCTCGCGGCACGCGCACCGACCAGCCCTTGTCGCGGAAGTGGCGCTTGATCTCGCCGATGATGTTCGGCGTCGCGTACGTGGTCAGCTCGACGCCGCGCTCGAGGTCGAAACGGTCGATCGCCTTGATCAGGCCGATAGCGCCGATCTGTACGAGATCCTCGAGCTGCTCGCCACGGTACGAGTAGCGGCGCGCTAGCGAGCGCACGAGCGACATGTACTGCTCGATCAGCTGCTCACGCGCCGCAAGGTCGCCTTGCTCGTGGTAGCGGCGCAGCAGGAGCTTGTCGTCGGCGCCCATGACGCTCAGACCCTCTTCACGATCTTGGAGAGCCGCACCCAGGCCCCGCCTTCGCCCGCCTCGACCTCGACCTCGTCGACCGTTTTGTCGAGCACGCGGCGCAATCCCAGCTCGCCCTCTGCCGCAGGCTCGAGATCGCGGCGCAGCCGGGCGTCGTCGAACGGCCCCAGCCGCGCCTGCAGCGTGCCGTCCAGAAGCCGGAGCTCGAGCGTCACCTCGCCGGAGTCGCTCTCCCGGCCGAGTAGCTCGTCGACCGCGACGTGAAGATCCTCGAGCGCCTCGAGCGTCAGGTTCTGGCGCAGCGCAAGGCCGCCGAGCACCAGGTGCGCGACGGCGTAGAACGAGCGCTCACGCGGCACGGTGAGCCGGACGCGATCGCTCACGGGCGGACCATCCTGCGTATGAGCGGATCCTGACGCGCTGCGCTGCGCGGTGCGACCGCGTCCGTCACCGTCGCTCCACAGATCGGATGGTGCCGGCGCCGGCCACCGCCACGCCGTCGTAGAGCACGGCCGTCTGGCCGCGCGCCACTCCGTAGACCGGGCGCTCGAGCTCGAGCCGGAAGCCGCCTGGAGCGCGCTCGACGCGCGCAGGCACGAGCGGCGCGCGTGCGCGGAGCTTGACGCGGCAGCGCTCGAGCGGCACATGCATGCGGCCCGCCGCCGTTACGCCCGTCACCGCGAGCGACTCGCGCGGGCCTACGACGACGGCGTTGTCGCGCGCCACGGTGCGCACCGCATAGAGAGGAGCGGACGCGGCGATGCCGAGCCCTCGCCGCTGGCCCGGCGTGAAGCGCCAGTAGCCGTCGTGGCGTCCGACCTCGCGGCCGAGCTCATCGACGATCGGCCCCTCCGCGCGGGCCAGGCCCTGCCGTTCGAGGAAGTCACGGTAGTCGGCGCCGGCCAGAAAGCACGCCTCCTGGCTGTCGGGCCGGCGCGCCACGGCCAGACCGGCACGCTCGGCTTCCGCACGCGTCTCGTCCTTTGTCTGGCCGCCGAGCGGGAACCAGAGGCGCTCGAGAACGGCGGGATCGAGCGTTGCGAGCATGTACGACTGGTCCTTGTCCTCGTCGGACGCGCGTCCGACGAGCAGGCGGCCGCGGCGCCGCACGAGCCGGGCGTAGTGCCCGGTCGCGAGCCTGGCGGCGCCCGCGCGCCTGGTAAAGCGCAGGAGCTCCGCGAAGCGGAAGCGGCCGTTGCAGCGCGTGCAGGGGTTCGGCGTGTCGCCACGCGCATACGCTCGGACGAAGGGCTCGACGATCTCAGCCCGGAAGTCTGTGCGCGCGTCGAGCGTGACGTGCGGCAGGCCGAGCGCATGACACGTCTCGCGGGCAGCCATCACCGCCTGAGGCGAGCAGCAGGCACGAGTGGAGTCCGGGCCGTCTGGATCGAGCCAGAGCCGCAACGTCACCCCGACGGCCTTCCGGCCGGCGCGCAACAGCGCCACGGCGCTGTCCACGCCCCCGCTCATGGCCACCGCCACGCGCTCGGGATCCAGCCGGGCTCGCAACGCCGGTCCCAGCGCATTCGCGAGCGCGTCCGCAGCGAGCGGCTCGCCCGGCACGGCCGCGGCCTCCAGAAGCGTCAACCCCTCGAGCCGCCGCTCGAGGCCCTCTGCGTCCGCCCCGACGATCCGCTGCCCGCGCACGGCCAGCCGAACGAGAGCCCACTCGCCGTTGCGCGACGCATCTCCGACCAGCTCGATCATCGCTATGCACGGTATCGGCAGCCGGGCCGCTCGACTTGGCCACCTTCTTGGTAACAGCGCAAAGAGGTGCGCGGGGACCTCTGAGAGGCCCCCGCGCTATTCCATCTCGGCGATGCTTCCGCGACCCTGTGAACCTGGCGTGCCAGGTGGGTGCCCTGCCGGCTTGGCCGCGTGCCTCCCCGGACGCGGGCTCCCTTCACTTTGGTGTTGGTTCCAAATCGGCGACGCGGAACCACGCACGAGATCGAGCTGCCACTGTAGCGCGGAAGCTGTGGCCTGGGAACCCCGAGTATCCCTGAGGCGTTACGGCGCAGCGGCGAAGCGCCAGCGCACGAAGTCGGTGCTACGTAGACCGAGGAGGCGGGCGAGCCGCCGCGTGACGGCGAATTGTGTGCCCGACGGGGTGCGGCGGGCGACGACCTGCGTCAGCACTTGTTGGGACCCGTACGCAACGAAGATCTTGGCTCCGCAGCGAAGCACCGGATGCGCGATCCCGGCTGTCCGGGCGCGCACGATGAAGCCGCAGGCGGTGCGCGTGCCGGTCCGCTCGTCGAACCGGGGAGCGGACAGTGCCTCGTACCAGCCCCCGCCCGGCCTCGGGACGGCCTCGGGCAGTTCCGGCCGCGACGGCTCGTCCTCACGCTGCTCGACGACCGCGAGGGCGGTCACGACCGCGAGCAACGCGACCGCTGCAAGCCCGAGGCTGCGTTGGACGAGCGCCAGACCGCGTCACCTCCGCTCGGTAGCCAGAAGCTCGCCGAAAGACTCGCGGACGAGCTCGTCGAACTCCTGCGGCAGCATCCCGTCCGGGCTGGCGTACTCGCGGAGGTTGACGAACAGGGCGGCCCACTCCTCGTCGCGAGCGTGGTCCTCGCCCGCCCGCTCGCGCGCGCGCCGTTCGAGGTCCCACAGGTTCCACTCTCGCGCCCCGCGCGTAGGCAGCTCCACGACCGTACGAGCGACCACCCGCTCGACGACCGCGACCGGCTCTGGCAGTGGCGGCGGAGGCTCGACGAGCTCGAGGGGCGGGGGCGCGGAGACCGGCTCGGGCGGCGCCGTTTCGGCCGGGGCTTCCGGGGCAACCTGCGCAGGCTGCTCTTCCTCGGCCGCCGGCAGTGACGGCGCCTGAGCCGACGGCTCAGGCGCGACCTGCGTGGCAGCCTCCGCAGGCACTTCGCCCGTAGCGGCGTCCTCGGTTGGCTCGGCTTCGAGCTCCGCCTCGGGAGCGTCGCCCGCTTCCGGCTCGTCGCGAGAGCCCATCTGCTCTGCTGCGGACGCGGGTCCCGGCTCGGACACGCGCGCAGCGGCCCGGTCGGGATCGATCAGATGCAGCGGGAGGGGCTCGCCGGCCTCGGCCTCAGTCTGGGAGCGCATGCCCCGATCGGGCCGGAGCAGGGTGCGCTCCACTGCGGCCAGGGCAATCCATGCGAGTGCCATCACAGCAGCGAACGCGGCCAGCCCCACGTCGGCGGCAGCGAGCGCGACACCGACGGCAACCAGCGCTGCCGCTTCGAACGCAAACCGGACCGGCGCAGAGCTCACGGCCACCCGACCCTAGCGCTGCTCGGCGTCGACACGACCCGCCGGGCCCCCGAGCGCGTCCTCGTCGGTGTCCGCCTCATCGGCATCCTGTGCAGGGCGCGGCAACAGCCTCACATGGTGGGCGGAAGGCCGCTCGAGAGACTGGACGTCGACCTCCTCCTCCTCCTCCTCCTCCACCTCGCGCCGCCGGCGCCAGAAGGGGCGCCGCTTGAGACGCGGCTGGAGCGGCTCGAGATACGTACGCGCCGGCTCGTGGTCTTCGACCACCGGCTCCTCCGGCTCGGTTTCCAGGACCTGCTCTTCGTCGGCAGCCGGATGAACGGCGGCGGGAGGCTCCGGTTGCGGCTCGGGCTCTGGCTCTCGCTCTGGCTCTCGCTCTGGCTCGGGCTCTCTCGCCGCCCCCGGCTCGGCCGGCCACGCCCGTTGTTCGTCGGCGGCCGGTGGCTTTTCGAACCCGAGCGGTTCGGCGTCTCCGAGCACCTCCGCCACGACCGGGTGCTCGACGAGCTCGCCGGGCTTCGCGGCCTCCGGCGGTTCGGGCGCCACGACGGCCTCCTCCTGAACCGCTGGTGCGGCACGCGCCTCGGCGAGGGCGGGCGGCTCGGTGCGCGGCACGGCCGGTGCGGGGTGGCGCACGGCGAGGAGCCAGGAGGCCAGCTCGACGAGCGCAGTCAGCACCCAGCCGAGCGCCATCACGCCGATAATCTGGCCGGCGGACAGGCCAGCCAGGCCGGCGCCGACGGCCAGTAAAACGAGGAAAGCCGCCTCGAGAGCGAATCTACGCCCGGATCCCGCCATTGTGCGGGTTCCAGGCTAGCTGGCGTCCCTGCTGGAGCCCGCTTCGCCCTGGCCCTTGTCAGGGGCCGGCGCAACGGCTGGGCGCCCGCCCGCAGCGCTCCGCGAAGCGGGTGGAGTCGCGAACTCGCGTTCGGTCTGCGCGAGCAGCGCTTCGACTACGCGCGTGATCGCCGGCTCGCCGAGTCCCGCGGCGGAGAGCAGCTGCTCGGCACCCTGCTGGGCGCGCGTCATGATCGTCGAGGCCTGTGCGCGGGCCCACTCGAGCGTCTGCTCGACCTCGGCGCGCGCCGAGTTCGTCAGCTCCGTGGCCTGGTGTCGTGACTGCTCCAGCAACCGCGCCGCGCGCGCCTCCGCCTCTCGGAGCTCCTGGCTCGAGTCGCGGTTCGCGTCCGCCAGCAGCTGGCGCGCCTCGTTGCGCGCCGCATTCAGCGTCTCCGCGCGCAGGCGCTCGCTCTCCTGGCGGAAGCGCTCGACGTCGGCCTCCGTCTGCTGGAGCTCCTGCTGCCGCCGGCGAATTTCCGCCTCGGTGCGCCGCAGCTGTGCGGCAGAGGCCCGCTGAGCGTCGCGTTCCAGGACATCTGCGAATTCGGCAGCCTCGCGGATGAGGTGCAACGCGTCCATGCGCATGGCGTGCCCGGTCGGCTCGACGTCCGCTGTGCGCCCGGCGGCCTTCAGCACGCGGAGCTGGGCCTGCAGCTGTACGACGTGGCGCCGGTACGAGTCAAAGGCCTCGCGGACCGCGTCGACGTCGTACCCGTGCTCGGAGGTGCGCAGGTCCTCGAGTCGAGGCAGCGACGTGATCGACGGCGTGGGAGTCCGGGCGGTTTCTTCAGTGGCCATGCGTCTACTCCTCGTCCAGCGCGAGCGGTCGCTCCGCGCTCCGTTCCAAGTATGACGCTTCTATCGGCGTCTGTTGGCCCATTGTTGAGCCCTCACCGTCAGATGAGATGACCACGAGCCCCAGCTCGTCGAGCTGCTCCTGTGGCAACTCGGTCGGCGCGTCGGTCATGTAGTCGAACCCGACCTGGTTCTTGGGAAACGCCTGCGTATCGCGGATGCGTGGCTCGGCCAGGAGCGCCATGACGAGCCGGTCGATCCCGGAAGCTATGCCGCCGTGCGGCGGCGCGCCCATGGCGAGCGCGTCGAGCAGGAAGCCGAACTTCTCGCGCTGCTCCTCGGGCCCGATACCGAGGTACTCGAACACCATCTGCTGGAGCTCCGGCTCGTGGATCCGGAACGAGCCGCCTGCGAGTTCGAGCCCGTTGCCGACAAGGTCGTATGCGACCGCGCGCGCCGCGCCCGGATCGGTGACGAACAGCTCGAGCGTATCGTCGGTCGGCCGCGTGAACGGGTGGTGCGCCGCGTGCCACGTGCCGGTCTCCTCGTCGAACTCGGCGGCGTTCATGTCGACCACCCACAGGAACTCCCACCGGGACTGGTCGATCAGATCCAGCTCGCGGGCGAAATGCAGCCGCAGCAGCCCGAGCACCTTGGCCGCTATGCGGGGCTCGTCGGCCGCAAAGAGCAACGTGTGGCCCGGCTCGAGCAGCTCCTCCAGCAGCTCGTCCGAGAGGAACTTCGCGATCGGCGACGACACCTCGCCTCCGGCGCGGAAGACGATGTAGGCGAGACCCTTGGCGCCCCAGGACTTGGCCTGCGCCTCGAGCGCATCCAACTCGGAGCGCGACAGCTCCTTCGGCACCGCCAGGTAGCGCACGCACGGAGCGTTCGCGAACACGCCGAACTCCGAGTCGCGCGTCGCCACGGTCGCCTCCTGGATCTCCAGGCCGAAACGCAGGTCGGGGCGGTCGATGCCGAAGCGCAGGATGGCCTCGTCGTACTGCATGCGCTGGAAAGGCGTCTGCAGGTCGACGCCGATGCACTCGCGCCAGATGCGCTGCACGATTCGCTCCATGAGCCCGAACAGGTACTCCCGGTCGGGGAACGCCATCTCGACGTCGAGCTGCGTCAGCTCCTGGAGCTTGTCGGCGCGGGGATCCTCGTCGCGGAAGCAGCGTGCGATCTGGTAGTAGCGCTCGAAGCCCGAGATGACAAGCAGCTGCTTGGCGATCTGCGGCGACTGCGGCAGCGCGTAGAACTTGCCCTTCTGCAGGCGCGACGGCACCACGAAGTCGCGCGCGCCCTCGGGAGTCGGCTTCCAGAGGATGGGCGTCTCGATGTCGACGAAGCCTTCCGCCTCCATCTCCTCGCGAATGATCCTGACGAGCTGCGCGCGCACGCGGATGTTGCGCTGCATGTGGTCGCGCCGCAGGTCGATCCAGCGGTAGCGCTGCCGAAGCGCCTCGTCGACGTTCTCCTCGTCGAGCTGGAAAGGCAGCGGCGGGCATGTGCTGAGCACACGGAGCGTGTCCACCTGGAGCTCGACGTCCCCGGTGGGCAGATTGGGGTTGACGGCCTCGGGCGCGCGAGCCACCAGCTCGCCTTCGGCTTGGAGGACGAACTCGTTGCGAATGTCGTGCGCGGTCTGCGCCGCCTCCGGGGCGCGCTCGGGATTGACGACCAGCTGAAGCATGCCGCTCTCGTCGCGCAGGTCGATGAAGACGAGACCACCGTGGTCGCGGCGCCGCGCGACCCAGCCGGCGACCGTCGCGCGCCTGCCGACGAGCTCTCTGCGCGCGTCGCCGGATCTCAGATCCCTCCAGCTCATTCGGTCACCCTAGCCACGACCTGATCGAGGCTGACGCGCACGTCCTCCTTGCCACGCTCGCGCAGCGTCGCTCCGTCGGGGCCGATGATGACGATGACCCTCGCCCCAAGGCGGCCGGCCTGCGTCAGCTGACCCTTCAGCGAGCGCCGCGCGTAGTCCGTGTCGGCGGCGATGCCGCGCCGGCGCAGCTCTGCGAGCAGCGTCACGACTTGGTCGCGCGAGCCGCCCCCCTCCTGCGCCAGGAACACGTCGAGCCCGGCCGCGGGCGGGTGCCGCTCCCCGACCGAAAGCAGCAGGCGCTCGATGCCTGCACCGAAGCCGATGCCCGGCGTGGGCGGCCCGCCGATCGCCTCGATGAGCCCGTCATAGCGGCCGCCGCCACAGATCGAATCCTGTGCGCCGATCGCCTCGTCCCTGAACTCGAACGTGGTGCGCGTGTAGTAGTCGAGCCCGCGCACCAGCGTGGGCGCAAGCTCGTAGGCCACACCTAATCGATCCAGGTAGGCACGCACGAGCGCGAAGTGCTCCCGGCACGGCTCGCAGAGCGATTCGCCGATCGTGGGCGCGTCGCGCAGCAGCGCCTGCGTGCGCTCGCTCTTGACGTCGAAAACGCGAAGCGGTGTCGTTGCGCGCTTGGCGCGCGCCTCTTCGTCGAGATCCGCCTCGTGCTCGTCCAGCCACGCCGTCAACCGCTCGACGTACGCCGGCCGGCAGTTCGCGTCGCCGATCGAGTTCAGGTAGAGGACGTAGTTCGTGACATCCAGCCGGCGCGCGAGCTCCGCGTACAGCTGGATGATCTCCGCGTCGAGCGCGGGGTCGTCCGAGCCGATCGCCTCGACAGACAGCTGCCAGTGCTCCCGGTAGCGGCCGCGCTGGGGACGCTCGTAGCGCCACATCGGCCCGATCGTGTAGAGCTTCTGCGGCTGCGGCTCACGGTGCAGGCCGTGCTCGAGATACGCGCGCGCGATGGGGGCCGTCCCTTCGGTCCGCAACGTGAGCGAGCGGCCCCCTCGGTCAGTGAACGTGTACGTCTCCTTCTGCACGACGTCCGAGCCCTCGCCAGACGTGCGCACGATCAGGTCGGTGTCCTCGATGCCGGGCGTGTCGATGCGCTTGTAGTCGTACAGCGCGCACACCGCCTCCATCTCGCCCCGCACCCAGGCCCAGAGCGGCTGCTCGGCCGGAAGAATGTCTTGCGTACCCCGTGGGGCCTCGAACTTCGTCACCGGGGTGCCCGCAACTCCGCGAGGAACGGGTTGCGGGCCAACTCGTCCCCCAGCGTGGTGGGCGGCCCGTGGCCGGGGTAGACGACCGTTCCGGGCGGGAACTGCTCGCCGAGCGAGCGGATCGAGTCGAGCAGCGTGTCCCAGTCGCCACCCGGCAGGTCGGTGCGGCCCACCGAGCCGGCGAATACGACGTCGCCGGAGAAGAGCGCCCCGTCGGCGTAGAACGCGACGTGCCCGGGAGAATGACCCGGCACGAGCAGCGTGCGCCACCCGACGCCGCCCACCTCGAACTCCTCGTCGCCGGCCAGGCGCACTTCGGGCGAGTAGGGCCGGATGCGCACGCCCTGGGCCGCGAACCAGTTGTCCGGGCTCTCGAGAACCGGCGCCTCCAGCTCGGACATGTAGACGGGTGCCTCGGTGCCCTCGGCAAGGTCGGCCACGCCGCCCAGGTGGTCCCAGTGCGCGTGTGTGACGAGGATTGCCACGCAGCGCGCCCCGGCGCGCGCGAGCTCCAGTCGCAGCTGCGCGACGTCACCGCCAGGGTCGACGACCACGGCCTCTCGCGCGACTCGCGACGCGCGCACGAGATAGCAGTTGGTGCCGATCGGCGGCACCTCGAGGCGGTCGACGGCGAGCGGCATCGTGCGGCCGAGTGTAACGGCGCCGTTCGGCCCTTCCCGACGGCATAGGATCCACTCGTTGCGCAGCTGGAATCTGCTCGAGATCGACGCTCCCGCAGGCACGCGAGATCCTGTCGTGTTGCACTCGACCGGCGACGCGCGCGCCGTCCTGGTCGTGCTGAACCCGGGCCAGGCGCTCGGTGACCATCAGATCAAGGAGAACGCCTACATGGCGGTCGTCGACGGGAGCGTCGTGGTCGGGTCCGGCGGCGAGCGCCACGAGTCGGGCGCAGGCACGCTCCTCTACTTCGACGCGGACGAGCGGCGTTCCGTGCGAACCGAGCAGGGCGCCCGGATCCTCCTCCTGCTCACACCCTGGCCGGGCGAAGGCCACTACCGCGGCGGCGACGCCGCCTAGCAACACGTTCGTGCCAGCGTGAAGTCTGGGACGCGGTCCTGGCGGAGTCCGAACGTCAGGCTTGGGCGCCTGGTCGCCGTTTCGGGATTTATCCGCGGCCGGTGCGGCGCACGTACGCGCGATACATGATCGTGTCCATCAGATAGCCGAAGGGCACGAAGAACGCCATCAGTATGAGCGTGTTGATGACGATGCCGAGCAGCTGGAGATCTCGGTTCAGCAGGTAGAGGACACCGAACATGAGGGGTGCGAATATGAGGCCGCGGCGCAGCGCCTTTCGCCACGAGGCGGGCTCCACGACGCGAGACGGACCTCTACCGCGACTGCCGGCCTTCGGCTTCGTCTTGTCCTTCGGGCGCTGCGCCTTGCCGTTCCGGCTCGGCTCGGGCAGCTCGTCGGGCTCGACCTCGTGGCCTTCCTCGTCGACGTAGACGAACTCGTACTCGTGGCGGCGGCCTTTTTGCCGGCGTCTGCGCTGCTTGCGAGACGGCATGACTGCAAGCCTAGCGCCGCAGAACACGTCCGAGGATGGGCGCCGTTCGCCGTCGGCTACCGGCGCCAGACGAGCTCGCCGGCCAGGACGACTCCTGCAACCACGTCTCCGCCCATGTGGTAGGCGAGGTAGCGCCAGTCGGGCGCCTCGAGGAGGGTGAGGTCGGCCCGGTAGCCCGGCGCGATCCGGCCGACCTGTCCTGCGCGCCCCAGCACCTGGGCGGCGTTGACCGTGCAGGCGGCCAACGCCTCTGCGGGAGCGAGATGCAGCTGCGTGGCGGCCAGCGAGCAGACGAGCGGCAGGCTCTCGCAGAACGCGCTGCCCGGATTGAAGTCGGTCGCGAGCGAGACCGCGGCTCCCGCATCCACGAGAGCGCGCGCGGGCGGCATCGGACGGTCGAGGAAGAGCGCCGCTGCCGGCAGGAGCACGGCCGTCACCTCGCTGCGCGCCAGCGCCGCCACGCCGCCTGCTCCCGTGGCTTCGAGGTGGTCGACGGAGCGCGCGCCGAGCTCGATCGCGAGCGACACCGCCCCTTGCTCGGTGAACTGGTCGCCGTGCAGGCGCAGGGCCAGGCCGGCCGCGCGACAGGCCTCCAGGTAGCGACGCGCCTGGCGAGCGTCGAAGGCGCCGCGCTCGACGAACACGTCCGCGGCCTCGGCGAGCCTCGCCGCCTTCGGAAGCACATCCTCGAGCGCGAAGTCGAGGTAGGCGTCGGCATCATCGAACTCCGGGGGCACCGCGTGCGCCCCGAGCCAGGTGGCGATGCCGCCTGCCGCGGAGACGACTCGCAGCGACGCGAGCTCGATGTCTCGGTCCAGGCCGTAGCCGGACTTCGCTTCCCAGGTCGTCGTACCGGCATGCAGCATCCAGCCACGGTGCCGCTCGACCGCTCGCGCCAGACCCTGCTCTCCTGCTTCGCGCGTCGCGCGCACGGTTGCGAGGATCCCGCCGCCCGCAGCGTGCAGCTCCTCGTACGACGCGCCCGCCGCCCGCAGCGCGAACTCCTCGACGCGGTCAGCCGCGAAGCACGCGTGCGTGTGGCAGTCGACGAGCCCCGGCACCGCGCAGAGGGCGCGCCCGTCGACCTCGTCGACATCGCCAATGCCCGAGGGCAGATCCCGCATGCGACCGACCGCCGCAACGACGCCGTCTCGGCACAGGACGTACGCGTCTTCGAGCACGTCGACCTCGGCCAGCTCCCTCCCGCGCAGCGGCGCTCCGCGGCCCGCGGGACTCGCGACCTGTGCCAGGCCCCTGACGAGCAGCGACGTCAAATCCGCTACGAGCCTTCGGCGGGCAGCTCGAGGCCGTGCTGCTGGGCGGCCTCGCGGGCACTCTCGTAGCCCGCATCCGCGTGGCGCAGAACGCCGGTGGCAGGATCGGCGGTGAGCACGCGCTCGAGCCGTTCGGCCATCTCGTCCGTGCCGTCGGCGACCACGACCATGCCCGCATGCAGCGAGTTCCCGATGCCGACGCCGCCACCGTGGTGCACGCTCACCCACGTCGCGCCGGCCGCCACATTGACGAGCGCGTTCAGGATCGGCCAGTCTGCGATCGCATCGGAGCCGTCGCGCATGGCTTCTGTCTCGCGGTACGGCGACGCGACCGATCCCGCATCGAGGTGATCGCGGCCGATCACTACCGGCGCGCGCACCTCGCCCGAGCGGACGAGCTCGTTGATCGCCTGGCCCGCCTGTGCCCGCCCGCCCAGGCCCAGCCAGCAGATGCGCGCTGGGAGCCCCTGGAAGGCAACGCGCTCACCCGCAAGCGTGAGCCAGCGCGTCAGCAGCGGGTCGTCCGCGAAGAGGTCGAGAAGCGCCCGGTCGATCGCCGCGATGTCACGCTCGTCCCCCGAGAGAGCCGCCCAGCGGAAGGGACCGGTGCCGCGGCAGAAGAGCGGGCGGATATAGGCCGGGACAAAGCCCGGATATGTAAACGCCTCCGCTACGCCACCCTCATAGGCCTCTCCACGTAGGTTGTTGCCATAATCGAAAACATGACTACCGGCCCGGACGTACTCCAGCAGGCCCTCGACATGGCGGATGATCGACTCACGCGCCCGGTGCAGGTAGTCGCTCGGATCCGCCGCACGCAGCGCGGCGGCCTCGTCGACCGTCAGCCCCGCCGGGACGTATCCGTTGAGCGGGTCGTGCGCGGCCGTCTGGTCGGTAACGAGGTCGAAGTGCTCACCGCGGCGCGCGAGCTCCGGCACGACTTCGGCGGCGTTGCCCAAGAGCCCTACGGAGAGCGCCTCGCCTCGCGCAGCGGCGTCGTGCACACGCGCTACTGCATCATCCACCGATTCCGTCGCCTCGTCGAGGTAGCGGGTCTCCAGGCGGCGGCGGATACGCGCCGGATCGACCTCGATGCACAGGATGACCGCGCCGGCAAGCGTGGCGGCGAGCGGTTGCGCGCCGCCCATGCCGCCCAGGCCGGCGGTCAGGATCGTGCGGCCGGCCAGATCCGGTGAGCCGAAGTGGGCCTCCCCCGCCGCGGCGAACGTCTGATACGTGCCTTGCAGGATTCCCTGGGTGCCGATGTAGATCCAGCTCCCGGCGGTCATCTGACCGTACATCGTCAACCCCTCGGCCTCCAGGCGCCGGAACTCGTCCCACGTCGCCCAGCGTGGCACGAGCAGCGAGTTCGCGATCAGTACGCGCGGTGCGCCGGGGTAGGTGCGCAGCACGCCCACGGGCTTGCCGCTCTGGACGAGCAGGGTCTCGTCCTCGCCCAGCGCGAGCAACGCGCGCACTATCGCCTTCAGTGCGGCGTGATTGCGCGCGGCCTTGCCCGAGCCGCCGTAGACGATGAGCTCCTCGGGGCGCTCGGCCACCTCCCGGTCGAGGTTGTTGAGCAGCATGCGCAGCGGAGCCTCGGTCGACCAGGAGCGCGCGTTCAGCGTCGTTCCGCGCGGCGCACGAATGCTGGCCAGGTCACCGCACAGACGCTCGACCGTGGCGTCCGGCGAGGTTGTCGAGCTCACTTCCGGCTTTCGCGGGCGAGGCGCTCGCGAAACCGCCACCAGCTCCACACGGTCGCCACCGCGAAGAAGGCGAGCGCCACGAGCGAGGCCTTCGGGACGTCTCCGCCCGTGAGCGCCGCGACGCCGACGATGATCAGGCTCAGGACCGCGTAGAAGATGGCACTGTCGCGGAAGGGCCGCTTTGGGACGGGCGGTTCAACGCCCCCGAAGCGGCTCACGCGAGCTCCCCCACCTGGGCCTCCACAGCCTCGACGAGCGAGCCGTTTCGAATGGTCGCCGCGACGGCCTCGATGTCGGCGCCGAGCGACCGGTCGTCTCGCAGTCTGGGCGAGAGCGAGCGCACGAACGCGCGCGCAGCGCTGACGCCCCGCCCGGGCTCGAGCGGCGCCAGGAACTCGACGCCCTGCGCGCCGGCGAGCAGCTCGATGGCGAGCGTGCGCTCGACGTTGCCGAGCACCACCCACGCCTTCAGCCCGGACGCATTGCCCATGGCGACGTGATCCTCCTGTCCCGCGCTCGTGGGAATCGAGTCGACGCTGGCGGGATGGCAGAGCGCCTTGTTCTCGCTGACCAGGGACGCCGCCACGTACTGGGGGATCATGAAGCCGGAGTTGAGTCCGCCGGAGGACGTGAGGAAGGCGGGCAAACCGCCGGACAGGCTGGGGTTGACGAGCCGCTCGACTCTCCGCTCGGAGATGTTCGCGAGCTCGGACACGGCCATGGCCAGCGCGTCGAGCGCGAAGGCGAGCGACTGCCCGTGGAAATTGCCGTTCGAGACGAGCATGTCGTCCTCGACGAGCACGAGCGGGTTGTCGGTCGCCGAGTTCAGCTCGATGCCCACGGTGCCCCGCACGTAGTCGAGCAGGTCGCGGGCTGCGCCGTGCACCTGCGGGGCGCAGCGGAGCGAATACGCGTCCTGCACCTTGTCGCACCAGCGGTGCGCTTCGTTGATGGCGGATCCCTCGAGCAGGCGGAGCACGTTGGCGGCCGTGTCAGCCTGACCGGGCAGCGGGCGCAGTGCCTGCACGCGGGGCAGAAAGCTCGTGCGCGAGCCCTGGAGCGCCTCGAGGGAGAGCGCGCACGCGATGTCGGCGGTCTTCGCGAGCCGGTCCGCGCGGATGACGCCGATTGCGCCCATGGCGGCCATGAACTGCGTGCCGTTCACGAGCGAGAGCCCCTCTTTGGCGTGGAGGCGCAGTGGCTTCAGACCCACCCGCGCGAGCGCCTCCGCGCCGGGCAGCAGCTCGCCCTCCAGCCAGGCCTCGCCTTCGCCGATGAGCGGCAACGCGAGGTGCGCCAGCGGTGCAAGGTCGCCGCTCGCGCCCACGGAGCCCCGCCCCGGCACGTGCGGCAGCACGCCGCGGCCCAGGCACTCCACCATCAGCTCGGCCACTTCGATGCGCGCTCCCGAATAGCCCTTGGCCAGCGTGTTGGCGCGGAGCAGCATGGCGGCGCGCACGATCTCGGGCGGGTAGGGCTCGCCTACGCCGCAAGCATGGCTGCGGAGTAGCCTCACCTGCAGCTCCTCGGTCAGTTCCTCGGGAATCGCCTGCGACACGAAGCGGCCGAAACCCGTGTTGATGCCATATGTGTGCTCCGTGGCGCCGTGTGCGGCGCGGACAACCAGGTCGCGCGCGGCGCGCATGCGTGCGCGCACGCCGTCCCCGAGCGCGACAGGCCGGCGCTCGACGGCGATCGCCCAGACGTCGTCGACGGTCAGATCCTCGCCCGTCAGGACGCACGTCTCGATCACGCGGCGAGTCTAGCTTCGTGCGCGCCGGCGCTTTCGGCACGGAGCCGGCACACCTGCGTGCGCCTCGTGCCGATAGCCTCGCATCGGAGGGAGGCGAGCGGCCGGCCCCGGTGGGACATGTCCGTTGCGGCCGCTGGACAGCTTCGCGCGTACCTCAGAGATCGAGCAGTCGCAGCTCGAGGAGGTGCGATGCGTCGAAGCCCTCGATGCGCAATGCGGCTCCTGCGGCTGCCGCCGCCGCGCCCGCCGGCATAAGGCCGACGAGCTCCGCGCCGACGACCTTGGCGCCGTGTGCGCGAGCCTGCTCATCCACGCGCGCGAGCACATCGTGCAGCGCGGCCGCCTCCCAGTCCTCGACGTTCATGCTCACCTGCACGAGCCCCGGCCCCGGCAGCTCTAGACCGAGAGCGCGCACGCCAGGAAACCCTCCGTCCGCCTCGCGAACCGCGCGCGCCACAGCCCGCGCTGCGTCGATGCTGCCGTGCAGATTGACGTTGAAGGCGATCAGCGGCCGGCGGGCTCCGACCAGCACGCCCCCGGCGCTCGCATGCAGTCGCGGCGGCCCACGGTCCGGCGCGAGCTCGCCCGCGTCGAGGCGGCGTTGCAGCTCATCCGGACCACCGCGCCTGAAGAAGGCCGGCCCTCGGCCGGGCGCCAGCTCGCCGTAGAAGAAGACCGGCAGACCGAGCTCGTCCGCCAGGCGGTCGGCGAGCAGCAACGCGGCCGCACGCGCGCGCGCCATCTGCTCGGGCCGGACGGGAACGATCGGCACGACATCCGCGGCTCCGATGCGCGGATGAACGCCCTCGTGCCGGCGCAGGTCGATTCGCTCGACCGCCCGCGCGACGCCTGCCATGAGGCCGTCGACAAGCGATGGGTCGTCTCCGACAACGGTGAACACGGCCCGGTTGTGGTCCGCGTCGGCGTGCACATCGAGGACGGAAGCATGGGCGGCCAGCACCTCGCGCAGCGCATCGAGGGTCGCCCGGTCGCGCCCTTCCGAGAAGTTCGGCACCGCCTCCAGCGGTAGCTCCACTATCCGTACTCTAGGAACGTGGAGGCGTACTACGAGGCGCGTGCGCACGAGTACGACGAGTGGTACGAAGGACTCGGCCGCTTCGACGGGCTCGACCGACCCCGCTGGGACGACGACGTCGACGCCCTGGTGGAGACCGTCGCCGCCCTGCCGCCCGCGCACACACTCGACGTTGCGTGCGGCACCGGCTTCCTGACGCGGCACCTGCGCGGCCGGGTGACCGCGCTGGATGCCAGCCCGACGATGCTCGAGGTGGCTCGCGAGCGGCTGCCAGGCGCAGAGCTCGTTCAGGGCGATGCGCTCGACCTTCCGTTTCCGGACGATGCGTTCGACCGCGTCTTGACAGGGCACTTCTACGGCCATCTGGAAGCGGCGCGGCGCGAGCGGTTTCTGGCAGAGGCGCGCCGCGTGGCGCCCGAGCTCGTGGTCGTGGACTCCGCGGTACGCCCGGATCGTGAGGCCGAGGAGCTGCAGGAGCGGATCCTGAACGACGGTTCGCGCTGGACGGTCTTCAAGCGCTACTTCACCGCGGCGGGCCTCGCGGCAGAGCTGGGCGGCGGCGAGACGCTGCACGAGGGTCGCTGGTTCGTCGCCGTGCGCTCGCCCGCCACGGCCCGGTGACACGCCGCCGCTCGCGCTATCGCTCGCTCACGTCTCTGCAGCGCGACAACCGCGTCTGCCGGGCTTGCGCCGAGGCCGGGTATCCGATCGAGTCGCTTCCGGTCGTGGAGGGCCGCCCGGGACAACGCGCCTACCTGGTCGGACAGGCGCCGGGAGCGCTCGAGGGCGTCGAGCGACGCCCGTGGCGCGGCCGCGCCGGCGTCACCCTGCGGCGCTGGCTCGGCATGGAGGAGGACGAGTTCTACGGGACGTTCTACTGCGCGTCCGTGACGCGCTGCTACCCGGGCAAGCACCCCTCCGGCCGCGGCGACCGCACGCCCACGCCGCGCGAGCAGGAGCTGTGCTCGTTCTGGCGCGAGTGGGAGCTACGGCTGCTACGGCCGCGGCTGGTCGTCACGGTCGGCGGGCTCGCCGCCCGACGCGTGCTCGGCCTGCGCTCGATGACCGAGTGCGTAGGCAGACGCTACGAGCTCGGGGATGCGGTCGCGGTCCCGCTGCCCCATCCGTCGGGTGCGAGCGGCTGGCTCAACGTCCCGGCCAATCGCGAGCGCGTGGCGCTGGCAGTCGAGCTGATTCGAGCCGAGCTCTCGCGGTTCTAACGTCGCTGCGCCGCGGCGGAAGGTCGAGGCAAGGGCCGTCGTTACCCTTGAGACATGGCCGCGGTTCCTTATCGGCGGACGTTCGTTCGGCTGCTCGGCTTCCTGCGGCCGTACAAGTGGTCTCTGGCCGTCTCTGTCGTGCTGGCGGTGGGCACGCAGGCGGCCGCCGTCGCGATCGCCTTCCTGACCGGGAGTGCGCTGCAATCGGCGATCGACGGGGGCGCCCGCTCCGACCTCTGGATGATCGCGCTGCTCGTGCTCGCCGTCGGTCTCGCACGCGCGCTCTTCATGATGGGCCGCCGCCTGATCTCCGGCCGGCAGGCGCTCGGCGTCGAGTTCGACATGCGCAACGCGCTCTACGCCAAGCTGGTACGCCTCTCATTCGGGTTCTACGACCGCCACCAGACCGGGCAGCTGATGTCACGCGCGACGGTCGATCTGCAGTCGGTGCGCTTCTTCCTCGGCTACGGCCTCATCTTCTTCTTCCAGCACGTGCTCACGATCGTGGGCGTCACCGCGGTCATGTACGTGGCCAACTGGCGTCTGGCGCTCGGCGCGACGGCGATCACCCCGCTGATCGTGGTGCTCGCCTACCGGTACAGCCGCATCGCCCACCCCGTCCTCCGCGACGTGCAACAGAAGATGGCCGACGTTGCGACCGTCGCCGAGGAGAACATCGTGGGCGTCCACGTCGTCAAGTCGTTCGCACAGGAGCGCAACGAAGGCGAAAAGTTCGCCCAACGCTCGGAGCGCGTCTTCGAGCGCAGCCTGGATGCGAACCGGCAGCGCGCGCTCTACGTGCCGCTGCTGTCCTTCCTGCCCCTGCTCGCGCAGGGTGCTGTCCTGATCATCGGCGGCCGCATGGTCATTCGCGGCGACCTCGGCTGGGACGCGTTCTTCGCCTTCAACGTGCTGACGCTGATGCTCGTCATGCCGCTGCGCATGCTCGGCATGTGGATCGGCCAGGCGCAACGCGCGACTGCGTCAGGCGAGCGGATCTTCGAGGTGATGGACGAGCCCGAGGAGGTCGGCGACCGGGTCGGAGCCGTCGGGCTGCCGCCGGGGCCGGGGCTGGTGCGGTTCGAGGGGGTCACATTCGAGTACGCCGCCGGCCGGCCGGTGCTGGTCGGCATCGACCTCGAGCTCGAGCCCGGCCGCACGGTGGCGCTGATCGGCCATACCGGGTCCGGCAAGACCACGCTCGCTTCGCTCGTGCCGCGCTTCTACGACGTCACGAACGGGCGCGTGTCGATCGACGGGGCCGATGTGAGGGATGTAACCCTGACGTCGCTGCGCCGCGAGATCGGGGTGGTGAGCCAGGATCCATTCCTGTTCTCCGCGAGCGTGGGCGAGAACATCGCTTTCGGCCGCCCGGATGCAACCGCCGCGGAGGTAGAGCGAGCCGCGCGGCAGGCTCAGGCACACGACTTCATTGCAGAGCTCCCTGAGGGTTACGACACCGTGATCGGCGAGCGAGGCATCACGCTTTCGGGTGGGCAGCGCCAGCGCATCGCCATCGCGCGCGCGCTCGTCGTCAACCCACGGGTGCTGATCCTCGACGATGCGACCGCCTCGGTCGACGCCACCACCGAGGCGCGCATTCGCACCGGGCTCCGTGAGGCAATGGTCGACAGGACGACGATCATCATCGCCCACAGGCTTTCGACGATCGCGCTCGCCGACGAGCTCGTGGTGCTCGACGAAGGACGCATCGCCGCGCGCGGCACCCACGAGGAGCTGCTGGAGACGAGCTCCGTGTACGGCGAGATCTACGAGCACGGGCTGCTAGAGCGCGAGTTCGCGGAGCGGGTCGAGGAACGCGGCGAGGCCCGCGGCGAGGAGGTGCCGGCGTGAAGGTCTGGCAGCCCGGCAGCCATCTGACCATGCAGCGCGGCGCCGAGGTGGACGACTGGTCCTGGGCGCGCACCGTGCGGCGCGTCTCCACCCTCGCGCGGCTAGCCGCGCCTTACAAGCTGCAGACCACCCTCGCGATCGTCTCCCTGCTCGCGGCCACGCTCACGGTGCTCGCGCCGCCGTTCTTCGCCAAGTTCGCCATCGACGAGGGCATCCGCGACCGCGACCTCTCGGCGCTCACGTTCTGGGTGACGCTCTTCGCGGTCGCCGGCATCGCCAACCTCGGCACGAGCGCGGCGCAGACGTACTTCACGGGGTGGACCGGGGAGCGCATCCTGGCCGACCTGCGCAACCGCCTCTTCCGGCACGTCCAGCGGCTCTCGCTGGGGTACTTCGAGCGCAACCGCGCCGGCGTGATCATCAGCCGCCTCACCAACGACGTCGAGGCCCTCGACCAGCTGGTCACAGACGGCGTCACCACCCTCGTCCAGAACACGCTCGTGCTGATCGGGACGGCAGCAATCCTCTTCTACCTCGACTGGCGCCTGGCGCTGGCCACGCTCACGGTCGTGCCGGCGCTCGTCATCGCGACGGCCATGTTCCGCGTGCGCTCCGCGCGGGCCTACAACGCGGTGCGCGACCGGCTCGGGCTCGTCACGGCGACACTGGCCGAGGACATCGGCGGGATGCGCGTCGTCCAGGCCTTCACGCGTGAGGGTGCGAGCCGGCGCCACTTCGAGGACGTGAACGCCCACTACCGCGAGGCGAACCGCCAGACCGTCATCTTGAACGGCCTCTACTTCCCCTTCGTCGACTTCCTCGCGGCCGTCGCCACCGCCGTCGTGCTCGGGTACGGCGGCTTCCTGGCACTGGACGACGCCATCACAGCCGGGACACTCTTCGCCTTCATCCTCTACCTGTCCAACTTCTTCGATCCCGTGCAGCAGCTCTCGCAGCTGTACGGGACGTTCCTGTCGGCGACGGCTGCGCTCGACAAGATCATGGACGTCATGGACGAGGAGCCGGAGGTCGTCGACAGTCCGGGCGCCCGCGACCTGCCCCGCATCGAAGGCCACGTCCGCTTCGACGCTGTTCGCTTCGGTTACGGGGAGGGGCCGGAAGTGCTTCACGGCATCGACCTCGACGTGCCTGCCGGCACGACGGTCGCGCTCGTCGGGCACACGGGTGCCGGCAAGTCGACGATCGCCAAGCTGCTCGCCCGCTTCTACGACCCGCGCGACGGACGCATCACGATGGACGGCCACGACCTGCGCGAGGTCACGCAGACCTCACTGCGCAGCCAGCTCGGGGTGGTGCCGCAGGAGGGCTTCCTCTTCGCCGGCACCGTGCACGACAACATCGCGTTCGGACGCTCGGACGCCACGCGCGAGCAGGTCATCTCCGCCGCCGGGACGGTGGGCGCTCACGAGTTCATCGAGCGTCTCGAGGACGGCTACGACACCGAGCTCCAGGAGCGTGGTACCCGGCTCTCGCTCGGCCAGCGGCAGCTGGTCGCTTTCGCCCGTGCGCTGCTCGCCGATCCGCGCATCCTCGTCCTCGACGAGGCCACGTCCTCCGTCGACATCGGCACCGAGCGGCGCATCGAACACGCGCTCAGGCGCCTCCGCGCGGGCAGGACGTCGTTCATCATCGCCCACCGCCTCTCGACGATCCGCGACGCGGACCTGATCGTCGTCCTCGAGCACGGGCGAGTCGTCGAGCAAGGCTCACACGACGAGCTGCTCGCGCGGCGCGGCCTCTACACAGCGCTCTACGGCGACTGGGCCGAGGCCGCCTGACGGCGGCGCCGCCGCGAACCCGTTAGGGTGCCGCGGCACATGCAGCCGAGCTCCGTGTTCGCCGAGGCCTGGGGCCTGTACAAGCGGTTCTGGCAGCACTTCATCCCGATCGCGCTCCTCGTCTTCCTGATCCTCGCCGTTGCATCGCTCCTGCTCGTGCTGGGGCTCGGAGTGTTCGGCGCGCTGCTGGCGGCGGTCCTCAACCTGGTGGGCATCTTCTGGCTGCAGGGCGCGATCGCGGAGGCGGTCAACGACGTCCGCGACGGCCGCGTCGACCTTTCCATCTCGGAGACGCTCAACAAGGTGGGGCCGCGGGTGGGCACGCTCGCCGCCGCCGGTTTGCTGGCCGCCCTCGGGATCTCAGTCGGGCTCGTGCTCCTGATCGTCCCCGGCCTGGTGCTGCTCACCTGGTGGAGCGTGATCGTCCCCGTCATCGTCCTGGAGAGAGCCGGCGTGATCCAGTCGTTCGGGCGCAGCCGCGAGCTCGTACGAGGAAACGGCTGGAACGTGTTCGTAGTGATCCTGCTCAGCGTCCTGATCGTCTTCGCGGCCGCATTGATCGTGTCGATCGCCTTCGTGTTCCTGCCAGACGCTCTACGCAGCTTCCTCCAGCAGGTGATCTCGAACACGATCATCACCCCGTTCGTAGGCGCCGCCTGGACGGTCATGTACTTCAAGCTGCGCGGCGAAGCGACGGCTCCGGCCCAGCCCGAGCCGACGCCCGTGACGCCCGTCTAGCTTCAAGACCGGGTTCGGGGCGTAGAGTCCCGGGGTGGCCCTCGATCGCGAGACCGAGGAACGGATCGACCAGCCGCTCTCCGAGCAGGCGGAGCGGGAGACCCGCCTACCGCCTGCCACGGCCGTCGAGCAGATGCGCATCAACGTGCCCGTGCGCGGCAACCGCAAGCTGCGGACGCTGATCGCGCGGGCCAACGAGGACCGGCAGCTCAAGGGTTGGTGGCACGTCGCAAACGTCAACGCCGCCGTGCGCCTCGAGATCAACGACCACTCCTGGGTACACATCCAGATCGTCGCCAACATCGCGCTGAAGCTCCTGCGCCAGCTGACCAAGCACGGCATCGAGCCGACGCTCGTACGCGACTACGGGCTCGAGCGCGACGACGCCGAGGTCGTGGTGACGCTCGGCGCGCTGCTGCACTGCATCGGCATGGCCGTGCACCGCGAAGGGCACGAGGACTTCAGCCTCTTCCTCGCCGAGCCGAAGGCGCGCGAACTGCTCGCGGACCTGTACGAGGAGCCGGACCTGACGGTCATCGTCTCCGAGGCGCTTCAGGCGATCACGAGCCACCGTGAGTACGGCCATCCGCTCACGCTCGAGGCGGGGATCGTGCGGGTCGCCGACGCGCTGGACATGGCCAAGGGGCGATCACGAATCCCGTTCGAGCGCGGCCGCGTCAGCATCCACTCGCTGTCGGCCGCAGCGATCGAGGACGTCGAGATCAGGGACGGCGAGACAAGGCCCGTGCTCGTCGAGGTGCACATGAACAACTCGTCGGGGATCTACCAGGTGGACGGCCTGCTCAAGGCGAAGCTGCGGGGATCGGGTCTCGAGCCCTACGTCGAGGTCGTCGCCCGCATCGACACGGAGGGCGAGAAGCGCCTCGTGCCCGTCTACCGCCTCGAAATCTAAGAAGAGGGTTTGGCGAGGCTACAATCCGAGGGCCGTTGCGGGGTCGTCTAACGGCAGGACACCCGGCTCTGGACCGGGCAGTCTAGGTTCGAATCCTAGCCCCGCAGCTTCCGAGAGCCCGCTCGAACGCGGGCTGTTCGTCAGGGGCCGGGGTCCTCCTCGAGGCACTTCTTGACCGGTGCGCGCTCCTCCGTGCGGGGGTCCGTCGACCACGCCTCCACGACCGTGCCGGTGCGGTACAGGACGCCGATGCCCGTTTCGGAGATGAGCCGCTCGCGCGCCCTCGCCGCCGCCTCGGTCTTGAGGAAGTAGATCTCGACGTCGTTCAGCTCCTTGTTCATCGAGATGGCGTTGTCCTCGAGTGGGTAAGCCGTGGCCTCGCCCTCACTCTTGAGGCAGTCGATCACGGCCGCGACACGCGGGTTGGCCGCCGTCCCATCGCCGCCGTCCCCACCGGGCCCGGTCGCCCCCTCGTTGCTGCTGCCCCCACAGCCGGCGAGCAGCGCGGCGCACAGGATGAGCAGCGGGCTGCGCCTCATAGTGGCGTCATTCCCCGCCGGCGCACGTCCGGAACCTAACCCAGAACGGGCCTGCCTGCTCACACAGACCCCAGCTCGGGCCGCAGCGAGCCCATCCGGGAGGCGACGACCGCGTCGGCGGCATCGGCGCTCGCCGGGTAGCCCGTCACCGCGCTGATGAAGTCGTCGCGGTCCAGCGCGTAGAGCGTCGCGTCGGTGCGCGTGGTGACGGTGGCCGTGCGTAGCACGTCGTGCAGCAGGGCGATCTCGCCGAAGCCCTCGCCACGACCGAGGATGCGTGCCGGTTGCCCGTTGACTGCCACCTCCACCTCGCCCTCGCCCACGACGTAGTAACGGTCGCCCGCGTCACCCTGTCGGAACACCACCTCGCCGGCCGGCCGCTCCAGCCGCACGAGATTCCCGGCGAGCGAGTCGAGCACGGTCGGCGGCAGCGGCGCGAAGATGGGGTTCTCCCGCAGCAGCTCGAGCTCGGCATCCTGCCCCTTCGTCCGCTCGTCGATCACGCTCAGCCGCCGCCAGAGCAGCGCCGCGACGAGCGGCAGTGCGGCTCCGGTCACAACTAGTGCTCCCCGCACGCCGATGCCGGCGATCAACAGCGGCGCGAGAATGGAGCCCAGGCCGATCGTGCCGATGGCGAGGCTCTGGATGGCCCCGAATACGCGGGCGAGCACCTCGTCGGGCGCCGACCGCTGCAGTAGCGTCAGCGCCGAGACGTCGACGAGCGTGTTCCCCACGCCGACCACAGCCAGCAGGAGGAGGGCCGTGATCGGGTTCGGGTAGATCCCGATCAGGGCGATCGGGATGCCCCACAGGAGGATCCCGATGCTGAAATCGGCGGCCAGCCGGCCGCGTCCCACCAACGCGAACGCCGCGACCGCGCCCAGGAAGCCGCCCACGCCGATGGCCGAGTTGAGGGCGCCGACGCCCGACTCGCCGATGTCCAGCAGCTCGAGCGCGGTCACCACGATCAGCACGTTCATCGCCCCTGCAACGAGCGTCTGCGCACCGAACAGCGCAACGAGCACCCGCAGGTCGCGGTCGGCGGCGATCGTCTGGAAGCCCGCGAACGCTGCCCGCCCGCGGCGGGTACTGGGTGTCACCGCCACCTCGGCACGCTCCGGCACGCGAACGCGGGCCTCGAGGATTGCCGAGATGAGAAGTGCGCCGGCGGCGGCTCCGAAGACGACGCCCGGCGACGAGACGGCGAGGAGCAGGCCGCCGAGCGCCGGGCCGGCGAAGATGCCGACGCTCTCGATCGTGCTCGAGGTGACGTTGGCGGCGGTCAGCTCCTGCGGCGACTGCGCGAGCGAGGGCAGCAGGGCAGCCTGGGCGGGCCGAATGGTCGAGGCGAGGACGGCGACGAGGCCGGCGAGGGCGTAGATCGTCCAGGCGGCGGCATCGATTGCGAACGCACCGGCAGCGACGAAGAGCAGCGCGCTGCGCACCGTGTCGGTGACGTACATGACGCGCTGCCGCGGGTAGCGGTCGGCGAGCATGGCGATGAAGGGCGCCGTCACCGCCGGTGGCAGGAAGCGGATGAGCCCGACAACGCCGACCGCCGCAGCCCCGCCCACGTTGAACGCGAAGACCGCTAGCGCGACTCCGTAGGCCCAGTTCGCGACCACGGAACTCGCCCACGCCAGCTCGATGCGACGCAGGTTGGGGTTCCGGAAAACCTGGCGGAACGCGGCGAAGGATTCCTTGACACCCTGAGCGCCGCCCGCCATCCTGGCAAGAATTGCACCGGCAGTTTCCGTTTTCTAGGCAGGTGTGGAAGATTTCCGATTGAACCCGCGTCTGGACGTACAGTCGCAGGGGAACCCACGAAAGGAGAATTCGGTGTCTGAGGATTTCATCGAGAAGAAGGCGGCTGACGACGGCGAAGAGGTTGAGGGCCATTACCTCCCCGACAGCCAGGTCGAGCAGCTGGAGGACAAGGACGTCGAGGGCCATTACCTCCCCGACAGCCAGGTCGAGCAGCTGGAGGACAAGGACGTCG